>JAJRZU010000072.1 GCA_024275075.1 Deltaproteobacteria bacterium
AAGCCGACATCGGAGGCTTATATCAGGTCAAGCGTTACGCTTGCAAGCCGACATCGGAGGCTTATATCAGGTCAAGCGTTACGCTTGCAAGCCGACATCGGAGGCTTATATCAGGTCAAGCGTTACGCTTGCAAGCCGACATCGGAGGCTTATATCAGGTCAAGCGTTACGCTTGTTAAGCTTCTGTGAATAGTGATACTAACAGCGTCAGGTTAATATATTTCGGTCCTTTCGCGTAAGTCGTTTTGATCTTGAACCCCTTTATTTTAATCATATACGGGAGCGACTCCAGCTTATATACAAAATTCATCAGCTCATCTAACGTTACGTTCTTGAGCGTTATCTCCACCCCGTTCTCCTGGAAATTCTTATCCCTCACCGTTTCATGCGTCTTCAGGCCGGTCATCTTCTCCTTTAAGTCTGTGATGTTAGCGATCCGCTCTAACAGTGACGGCAATGTAACATTCTTCGCCGATTTCGCTATCTTAGCCTCCATCCCCTTGGTAGCGCCCTGAATGACATTATACTCCTTCTTCAGCCTTTGCAGCTCAGCGAGGTTAGTTGTGCCGGCCTGCACCTGTCTGTCTATCCGCTTCAACTTCTTCTTGACCGGGTTGATGACCATGGGGAACGCCAGAAGTACAACGGTAAGCATCACCGCCACGAGAATGACTATTTTTTCTCTCTCATTAAGGTTCATTTATCCCTCTTCCCTCTTCCCGCTTCAACGCTATTTTCATTGAAAATTTAACTTTTGAGTGATCCGCGGTAAATTTCGCGTACTCCATCTTCACATCACCGAAAAGGTCTGACTGCTCGAGGCTTAGCTTCAACTCATCAGTCTGGTTATACGACTGCGTCTCACCTAATATGCTCAGCCTCTTCCCGTTAAACGCGCATTCATATATCTCGACAAACTGCCCCTCACCGACCTTTGAAACCCTTACGCTAAGCTCGCTTACGATATCTAACATAGTGATGCCCTTGCTGAGCAGGGCGCCGAAACGCTCCACCTGCTTCGAGGCGTCCTTTATCTTCTCTTTTATGACAGCCAGCTCGTTACCCCTTGCGGTAACGTCAGGGAAACTCTCATTAAAGGAGCGGAATATCTGCCGGTCGATCTCGCTCAGCTGCGCCTGCTGCGCCTGCTTCTTGATAAACAGATCAACGGTATAAAACGTGAGCAGCACCATAACCATGATAAACACTTTTATAAGTGATGAGTATAAGTACTTGGATTCTTTGATGGATGTGGTCTTGTCGCGCTTGAAGTCTATGTTGGAGATGTTAGCGGTGTTACGCGCCCTTAGCGCGATCCCGCAGGCGACTACAGAAGCTTCATCCCCTGCCCGCCTGCCGCTCTTTTGCATCAGATCGTTTATGCCCGCCTTGACAAAGCTTATATTCAAATGATCCTGCAACTGCCGCTCGATACCATTCATCTTCGATGAGCCGCCGGTAAGCAGTATCTTTCCCAGCGGCTTTTTGTTCATCAACTCAAATGAGATTATATTCCGTTTAAGGGTATCCGCAAACTCACTCAGGCAGTCATCGATTATCCCCCGCGCATCCTTAGGAACATGTTCACCCCTCTTGAGATTATCCGCTTCTTCAATCGATATCCCGAGCCCATGGCTTATCCGCTCGTTGATGTACCCGCCGCCAAAATCGATCGTGTGCGAGTACGCGATCTCACCATTATCGATAACGGTCAGGATTGACTTGGTATGACCGACATCTAAAAGAGCGTGGCGCTCGCCATCGTCAAACGCGTAAGAGAGCGCCGAGAATAGCGACAACGTCTCGCTGTCAATGTATTTCGCCTCCACCCCCGCCTGCTCGAATATCTGCACCGCGCTTTTGACGTCGCTCTTCATAGCCACCTGTATAAAGACGTTCGGTGTGTCGTGGCTCTTCGACGCCAGCTGATAATCCGTAACGATGCTCTGCGACGGGAACGGTACATAGTTATCCACCTCATAGTCTATCACCTGATCGATTTTGCGCTTATCCGTGAGCGGCAGTTTCAGGAACCGCCCGGATACTTTCTGTGACGGCACCGCACCGATAATAGTGTCATCCCCCAAGCGGTTCGTGCTGATCATCCTCTTGAGCGCGTCAGCGGCCTCCGCGGCGCTGTCAGCGGCATTCATATCCAGCGGCTCACAAAAAGAGTCGATAAACTCGAACCCGCCGCCGAGCCGGTTCTTCAGCCTGACAGCCTTAACGCTGTACGTACCGATATCGATACCTAATATCTTTTGCGCCATAAGTTATTCTTCCTTTGAATATAATAGTTTTGTCGCGGCGCTGTCCACCCGCATATAACTGACGATCCTGTACGGGATATCCTCCACCGTACCGGTAGACGAGACCCTGTAGTACCGGTTCTTCAACGTCAACGCGCCCTTTATCTCATTAAAAACATCACCCAAAAACTCAAGCTCGTTTATATCGGTTATCTCCGCTTCTTCCCTGCGCTCGATTATCTCCTGGACATCGTACTCCGTGAGTTCTGAAGATAGCGCGAGCAGCACCTCTTTCGGCGCCTCGTTGATGTTTATCAGACCGTTTGAGTAGATGGTGCAGTACTTCTTCAATGTGTTAAAGACCTCATCATCGATACCTTTCACCAGCCTGAGCTCGTCCATCGAGTCCAGGTGCCCGTTCTTGCACGGGTACGGCTCGGGCAGTGTCTCATAATATGCGCTCTCGGCGCCTATCCCCTCAAAAGGCTCATCATCAGTATCGATCCAGTCCACGAGATTGACATAGACAGAATAATCAATATTGAAATTCTCTAACAAATTCAGGAACATATTTTTTACCTTGGGGTATACCATAATCTTGTTGATATTTATCCTGCCCTCTTCGCCATCCATGTGTATAGTGACGAACCCGTCACCCAGCGGCAGCGGTTTGCCATACAGCATTGGCTTCACGTCAGCTACCAGCTCGCCCATAAAGCTCTCGACATCGGATTCTAAGTACAGCTTCACGAACTTGATACCCGATTTCGCGAGGTAGCCCGCCTTCATCTTGTTCATATAGTTCTGCGCAACGTCCACGTTGATATTCGCGTTGTAATTGTACTCGATCACCACCGTTGTCAAAACGGCCGTCACGAGCAGCGTCAAAAGAAGCGCCATACCCTTCTGGCTCTTAAGAATATTATTTCTCATCTGACTTTTTTTTATCCTCATCTTTGGCATCTTTATCCATGCTGTCGCCGCTTTTCGTACCACCGAACTGCCTGTCGCCCGTGACGCCGCCATAGTCCGGTAGCTCAAACGCCGCCTCGAACTTCTGCACATATTTACTTTCTACGTCATCGGCGCCGTTATCACCGGCTATCAACCCGAACTTGACGAGCACGCCACGCGGCATGAAGGTGAGTGTCGGTTCCTCGATATCCTCCCCGAACTCACCGACAGTCGAGAACCCGTCGTTATACGCCACGATATCAAAATACGCAATGGAATCGGTCAGCTTGACCTTTTCGCCGCCCTCTATCAGATCGTCATCGATGATCTTGCTCTCTTTCCTGTACAGTACCTTCTTACCATCATCACCGGACTTGATAAAGTAACCGACCTCGCACTGGTCAGAGGAGGCGCCCTTCCCCATCATATAATGCGAGTATGAAGAGAAGAACATCCCGTCAACGGGCACTCCGTCTAAATCCTTGATATTCCTTATAATAAATTTATCCTCACCGGCGGACTTCGACAGGAAAGCGGATTTCAAGTCACGTTGCAATATACCCATCAGCGCCTGCGCATCCCTCGTCTGCCTTGCCCCGTTGCTGTCCATCCTGCTCTTCGCCTCCATGATCGAAGTGAATACCGGCAATACTATCATAATGATGATCGACATTATGAAGACCGATATCAGCACTTCTACCAGCGTGAAGCCGTTGTTTTTACTGTATACATACTTACTATACACATATTTACTTTGTCTCTTCAATTCCACCTTCATCGAACATAGAACCGGTGAGACCGGTTACATAAGTGGTGACTCTTAATGTATGTTCCCGCATCAGAGAGCTGAAGAACACAGTGAGCGTCACTTCCTGTATCAATGGCAGGAGAGTCTCGCGTACGTTGATCTTGTAGCTGTACCCCTCGTATTCATCCTCTAATACCACCTCTTCACCCTCACCCAATTCAAAATCGGCGCCCAGCTCCTTCTCTGTCATGATCCGTTGCGCCAGAAAAGTCGCTTTCGTGAGCTTGTTCGTATAGTCATCGAGCCCGATGGTCGTGTTAAAGAGCGTAATCAGCGAGACGAACACCACGGAGATGATAGCCAGCGAAATCGCTATCTCTAAAAAAGTGAAGCCGCGTCGCCATCTTATGCGGTCACATCTCACTCTCTGGTTCATAATAGTTGTCATAAATATCTATCTCACCGGTAAGGACGTTGACGTCCAGCGTCTTCACATCCTCGTTCTCGTTCATTATATGTATCAGCGTCTTCTCCACCATCCCCGATGTGAAAAAATGCGTGTACGTGTCGCTGAAAGTCACCTTACCGCCATAAGCGGTGGTTATGTCAACAAAACTTACACCATCCTCGAGCGCCGACGCGCCAAGCTCCTTCTCCTCATACTCCTTTTGCATATAACCCGCCCTGGTCTTTATTATCTCATTCAGAGAATACGTATTATCATCTATGTTATATTTAATACGCAGTTTCTTCCTCTTGAATATCGACTCATTGCGCGCAAATATTATCGAGCCGGCGATCTTGCGCGCTGATTTATCCAGGTTGATCCTTGTGCCCGACTCCAGCTTTGGTATCACGAATAGCAGAAATACCGCGAATATCATGATCACGATCATCAGCTCTATCAACGTAAAACCGCGCTCGTTATAAGGTGTTAGTTTAGGTCCCAATTCCCGATATCCTTATCAAAGCCCTCGCCGCCCTCGACACCGTCGGCGCCGTAGGAGAAGAGGTCATAATTCCGCCCTTTCGTTCCCGGGTTCAGGTACATATATTCACTGTCCCATGGGTCGAGCGGAAGATTCTCGATATATCCCCCCTCTTTATACTTCGTCGGCAGCTTACCGACAGTCGGCTCAAATATGAGCGCCTCTATCCCCTGCTCGGTCGTGGGGTAGAAACCGTTGTCGATCTTGAACATCTTTAGCGCGGTCTCGAGTGTCTTGATATCCGCCTTCACCTTTAGCACCTTCGCCTTATCAGGTTCGTCGCTTATGTTAAGCACGACCACCGTGACAAGCACACCGATGATGACGAGCACCACCATCAACTCGATCAGGGTAAAACCGCCTTGTTTTCTATTTACTGACATATTAAATTACCCTCCTGTAATAAAAATCATTTTTTAACCACATAGCACACTGAGTAGAACACAGAGACCACAAAGGTTAGCTTTTTGGTGGGTACAGCCCACCCTGCGTCTGCGGCATCATACCGCCTCCCTCCTGTTTACATGTTTATCTGGTTCAGCTCAAATATCGGTAATAGTATCGATATCACTATAAACGCCACGACCCCGCCCATGACAAGTATCATCAGCGGCTCTATCACCGACGTGAGCCCGAGCACCATAGCCTCGACTTCGCTCTCATACGCGTCCGCGACCTTGTCAAGCATATCCTCTAACTCACCGGTCTTCTCACCGACCGCGATCATCCTTGTGACCAACGGCGGGAAGACGCCGGTACTCCGCAGTGTCACCGCTATGCTCTCCCCCTCCCTGACACTCACCGCCGCGTCCCCAATCGCTTTTTGGACAATAACGTTATTGACGATGTTCTTGACGATATTCATCGAAGTCAGCAGTGGAATTCCGCTCTTTAAAATAGTCGAGAGCGTCCTTGAGAACCGCGTTATTATTATCTTTTTCGTGAGCTTCCCGAAGGCCGGTGTCATAAGGACGAAGTTGTCGAACCGCTGCCTTCCACCCGTCGTTCTCAGATACTTCCTGATAAAATATACCGCCAGGATTATCAGCAGTATAACAATGAACCAGTTATCTCTCAAAAGGTTGCTCGTGCCGATCAAGAGCTTTGTTGGTAGCGGTAGCTCCTTTTTGTAATTATTGAATATCTTTGTCACTTTCGGTATCACGTAGGTCAAGAGGAATGATAGGACACCGATACCGACAAACATCATCAGGATCGGGTACGCGAATATCGCCTTTATCTTCCTGACAAGCTTCACCTGGCTCTCCTGGAAGTCGGCCAGCCGTAGTAAAACAACGTCAAGAGCGCCCGACGCCTCACCGGCACGCACCATGTTGACATAGATATTCGAGAATACGCGCGGGTACCCGGCAAACGCGTCAGCCAAAGCCGTCCCCTCGTTCACGCGCTCTCTTATCGATGTAATTATCCTCTTTAGCTTAATATTATCAAGTTGTTCTATCAATGCCGATAACGACTCGATCATCGGTAGCCCCGCGTTTATCACAGTGGCAAGTTGCCTTGTCATCAAAGCGACATCAGCCTTGGGAACCATCTTGGTTATACCGCTTAGCGCGCCCGCTTTCTTCTCTTTATGCTCCTTGGTCTCCTGCGTTATCTCCGTCGGGAATATACCGGCTTTGCGAAGCTTGCTCTTCGCGGCCTTGATGCTGTCGGCGTCGATATAGCCCTTGGCGCCCCTGCCCTTCTCAGAAAACCCTTTATATTCAAATACTCCCATCTATCAGACCTCTTGTTGGGTTACCCTGACAACCTCTTGTGTCGTCGTTATGCCGGCGATCACTTTCTTCGCGCCATTCTCCCTGATGGTAGTCATGCCGCTATCCACAGCTTTCTTCTTGATCGTGTTCGAGTCCTGCGTCTTTAATATCAATGACTTGATGGCATCGTCCATGACCAGCAGCTCATATATACCAGTCCTGCCTTTATAGCCTGTGCTAATACACTTCGGACAGCCTTTGCCGCGGTGCAGGACGCCGCCGGTCAGCTCAGAGCGCCTTATGTTCAGCTCCGCCAGCTCCTCGTCGTTTGGTACGTAACTCTCTTTGCACTCGCCGCAGATGACCCTGACAAGACGCTGAGCGTAGACCGCGACCAGCGATGACGAAACGAGGAACGGCTCTATATCCATATCGATCAGCCGTGTGATAGCCGTTGCGGAATCGTTGGTGTGTAGCGTACTAAGCACGAGGTGACCGGTAAGCGACGCCTGAATCGCTATCTCCGCGGTCTCTTTGTCACGTATCTCCCCGACCATGATGATATCCGGATCCTGCCGCAGAATCGAGCGTAGCCCGTTGGCAAAGGTCAGGTCTATCTTCGGGTTGACCTGTATCTGCCCGATACCCTTGAGCTGGTACTCCACCGGGTCCTCGACGGTGATGATGTTCTTGTCAGTCGAGTTAAGCTGTGTTATCGCTGCGTAGAGCGACGTGGTCTTACCAGAGCCGGTGGGTCCGGTGACGAGTATGATACCGTTACTCTTATTGATCACCCTCTTCGTCTTTAAAAGCGTGTCCTTGTCCATACCGATATCCTCGAGCGATAAAAGGACGCTGCTCTTGTCTAAAAGCCGCAGTACGATCCGCTCACCGTGGCTCGTCGGTACGACCGATACCCGTATATCTATGTCGCGGCCGGCTATCTTTATCCTTATCCTGCCATCCTGCGGGAGGCGTTTCTCGGCGATGTTCAGGCCTGCCATGATCTTTATCCGCGATGTGATTGCAGACTGGTAACGTTTCGATACGTTTAGGATATTGTACAGCACGCCGTCCACCCTGTAGCGGACGATGACAGTCCTCTCAAACGGCTCGAAATGGATATCCGATGCGCGGTTCTTTACCGACTGGAACAATACCGTGTTGACAAGGCGGATAATCGGCGCCTCATCCGATGCGTCAAGTAGGTCTTTCGGCTCCTCTAACTCGTTCGCGATCGAGCTCAGGTTCTCCTCCTCTAGACCCTCCATCATCTCTTCCGCGGTGTGGGAGGTCTTGTCATAAAAGGAGTTAATAGAATCCATTATTGCGCCGCTTGTCGCCAGAAAAGTCTTGATACGCGAATTAAACAGCACCCTTAGCTCACCCATAAGCTCTATATCAAACGGGTTGGAGAGCGCCACGGAGACCGTGCCCTTCCCCTTTTTGAACGGTACGACATGGTACTTCTTCGCATAATTTATCGGTAGCTTGACCAGCAGGTCATTTATTGCCGGATCATAATCTATCTCTTTGATATAAGGAATGTTTAACCGGTCACCGATACCGGTCAAGAGATCCTCTTCATTATCGCAGTTCAGCTCTTTTGCGACCTCTTTCAGCTTGAAGCCGTCGGGCATGGCGCCGGTATCGAGCTCTTTCAGCATATTGTTAAGCGGTCTGTTAAATAACATCATATAATCCTGACTTATTTTTTATTATCGTCTTTCGCCGGTTCATCGTCTGTAAACTCTTTAAAGTCCTTGAACTTCTCAGTCGCCTTGAACTCTTTGAGCTCCTTCTTCTTTTCAGTGGACATATCGTCT
Source organism: Deltaproteobacteria bacterium (assembly GCA_024275075.1). GTDB lineage: Bacteria > Desulfobacterota > JAJRXV01 > JAJRXV01 > JAJRXV01 > JAJRZU01. The sequence goes on from JAJRZU010000072.1 coordinate 8,488, forward strand.
AAATCACCGAATGCCCTGATTATATGAGGGGTCAGGAACACCAGCAGATCAGTCTTTTGCACCCTTACGCTATTGGCACGGAACAAAGCGCCAAAAAATGGTATATCACCAAGGCACGGCACCTTGCTTTCGCTTTGTATCTCGTTATCCTTTATCAGGCCACCGATAACGACCATCGCGTTATCTTTGACAAATACCGTTGTGTTTGCCGTTCTCTTGCTTGTAGTCGGTGCTGTCGCCTCGACGCCGCGCATCGATTTTACTACCTGCGATATCTCCTGATCTATCTTCAGCTTTACGTAGCTGCTCTCCATCACCTGAGGAGTCAGTTTAAGAACCACGCCTACATCTTTGTAATCGTAGGAGAATATAGGGTTGCCGTTCGTGTCGTATTTCTCGCTTATCTTATACGGGATATTCTCGACAACAGTTATCTGCGCCTCCTCATTATCCATCGTGAGTATGTGCGGGCGCGACATGATGTTGATGTCCGACTCCGTCTCTAACGCCCTCATCAGAGCGCCGATGTTCAGAAACTCCCTGCCACCGAAAGTGACGGTGCCTTTTACTGTACCAAGCATCAGCCCGGATGGTGTTGCGAGCGGATTTGTCGTCAGGTTGTTTATCGTACCGAAGTTTGTGCCGCCGATTACCGCTAATTTATCCTTGGTGAAATCAGATGTCGAGCGCCACTCGATACCCAGCTCCTTCTCCTTGTCCAGAGATATCTCAACGATGAAAGCCTCCACCAGTACCTGCGGCCTCATGATGTCAAGCTTCTCGATCACCGCCTTCAATGTGTCGTAATCAGAGGGTGATGCGAGAATGATTAGCGAATTCGTAGCCTTATCCGCAGTGATCGTAACGTCGCCCTCTATCTGCAACTTACCGGCTTTCACCTCTTTAGGTTGCGCGGGCGGCTTCGGCGGCTTCTTCGCACCGGGTCTTGGTGGGGGCGGCTTCGGTCGTTTCGAGGTCGGCGACCTTCTTCTCGCCTCGTAGGAGAATTTTGCCAGGACGTCGGCGATCTCCTCTGAATTCGCGTACTTCAAATAATAAACCCTTATCCTGCTCTGTCCCTGCGGTATATCTATATCGATTTTTTTTATGACATCCTTTATCTGCTCCAGGATAGACTCATCGGCAAATATAATTACCGAGTTAGTCCTGTCATCCGCGATCGCTTTGAATGGAACCCTTGAAGATTGTGATGACTGCGCTCTTCTGCCCTTAGCGGCGCCTTTCCCCTTCCCCTGAGTAGCTTTTGCCCCGCGCGGAACAGCGCCTGCAAATATTGTGGATATCTCCCTGACGATATCCGAGGCGGTAGCGTACTGGATCTGCAAAACGTCATAAACCATCGATACGCCCGATACGTCTAACTCCTTCGTTATTTTCAAGACCCGCTCCATGTTAGCGGCGGTGTCGATCACTATCAATGTGTTGGTCTCATCATACGGGAAGACAACGCCGTTGGTGGAGACGATCTGCCTTATACCGTTTTGCAGAGTCATCGCGCGCACGTGCTTCAACGGTATGAGCTGTGTGATAAAGTTATCCGCGGCGCCGCTCTCCCCTGGCGAGGTAAATGTCTGGATATTCTTTGATTTCGCCTCTTTTATCGGGATTATCTTGACCAGATTATCTGTCTCGACTACCGAGAACCCTTTGATCTCCAGGATCGAGAGCAGCACCTTGTACGCCTCGCTAATCGTCACGTATTTCGGTGAGATGATCGTTATGCTCTTGTTGCTCAAAGACTCGTCGAAGACAAAGTTCTTACCGGTAAGGTCGCTGATTATCTTAATAAGCTGCGTTATCGGGGTATCAGGGTAATTAAGCTGGATGAGCACCTGCCCCGCCTCCTCACGTATATTTGGCGGCTCTGGTTTCTCCTTTGGCTCCTCCTTCGGTGGGAGAGCCGCGGCGAGCGAAGCCCCGATTAGTATTATCATCATCAGTGCAATAACAATCTTCTTTTTCATAAAGTCCTCTCTTTTGTTGAAACAAGTAAAGCAATAGCTTGCAAAATTTTCAATTTGAGCTAAATAATGTATATTGCTAATATATTGATTGAGGCATCATGCCTCCCCCTGTGTCAAAATTTCTAATATTTATTAATTACCTGCAAAAACGCCTATCTTACTTCATACCCGATCGAGGTATTCTTACCGTTGCGTAAGATATCCACGTTAAGGTTAGACTCCTTCTTCATCTCCTCGAGCAGTTGAAGCGCCTCAGGTACGCTCATCGCGTCAAGTATCCTGCCGTTGATCGATTTCACTACGTCACCCTTCCTGATACCGATCTTCTGGAACAAGCTGCCCGATGCTATGCGCCTCACCTCAAAACCCATCGGCTTATTGTTCTTGTCGACTTTTGGTACAAAGTTTATCTGCCGCTGAAGCGACATAAGCGACGAGACATCCTTTGTAAGACTGTCATAGTATCGTTTTTCAATAACATAACTGTTCTTCCCGACATTTGTTATATTACCGTCTCCTTTTTTGATATCATTCCCGCGTTTCATCTGCTTTTTCGGGAGGCCGCGCTTACCCGCCTGCCTTCTTGGTTTTTTCTTGCTCCTCTCGACTGCTGTCTCCAATGTGACTATACCGTCTTTGGTCTTTACATCGATACTATCTTTCGAGATGCTGGCGATCTCGTATTTATCCTCAATGAAACGGTTGTACTCTTTTAAACCGTAGATCTCAAACTTCTTCTCGCTCTTAATATATATTACAGCCAGGGAAAGATGCTTCGGTTTCGTTACGGTAGTACCGTACAGCTCATAATTATCCGGTTCAAAAGCCGGTATCTCGTCCTCCACCTCGGCCTCTTTCGCTTCAGGCCTTGCCTCATCGATATCAGTAAGCGACACGTAGCGGGTTTTACCAATGTTTGCAAAGAAGTTCTCGTCTAAAATGGCGGCGTTGAATATATTATCATCAAATATCGCTCTGTAATCCGTCAGCGCCCTCTTCTTCTCAACAACCCTTTTGACATACGAGACACCCTTCTCTTTTTTAAAGGGCGTCTTTATTGTCTTACCAATGAAAGTCACGGTAATATCAGCCGCGATAACAGCCAGGATAAGCAGAAAAGAGAACACAATCAATATAAAAACTTTTTTTAATACATTTGAATATTTCAACTGACGTCCACCATTCTTCAATCAATGATTATAGCGATTAATAAATCAAATATCCGCAATGCTAAAGTATCAAAAGGGTAAAGATATATCAAGCTTAGTATGTTAAACTATTGTAAAAATAAAATTTAAAAAAAATTGACAGGTAGCTTTTTTCTATTAAACTAAAAAACATGAACGATCAAAACAACGGTCAAAATAATAATGTGCAAGAGAATCCCGGTTATATCCAGGTCGTTTGCTTCAACCTTGAGGATGAGGAGTACGCGTTTAACATTCTAAACATCAAAGAGGTCATCCACCTTGCCGCCATAACACATGTCCCCCAGATGCCGGAATTTGTGTTAGGGGTCATCAACATAAGAGGAACCATTGTCCCTGTATTCGACCTGAGAAAGAAATTCGATCTGCCGGTACGGGAAAACACTAACGATACAAGGATCATAGTGACTATTTTAATGACAGGCATGGTGGGGCTGATCGTCGATAAAGTATTAGAGAACATTCTAATGAAGGATGAGCAGATAGACCCTGTACCGGCGGTTAAGATGAAGATAGATAAAGATTGCATATTAGGTATCGGTAAGTTAGATAACCGTATGATTACGATATTGGATATCCAGAGAGTACACAGCGCTATTTTAGACGAGATCAAGACAGAGTCAGGGATTTAATATATGTCAGGTGCAGTTAAACAACTTGTTAGCTTTATCGTGGATGACTTACTCTTAGGGTTAGAGATACTGAACATCCAGGAGATCATCAGATTCACCGATATAACAACGATACCAAACGCGCCTTCTTTTGTCGAGGGGGTCGTGAACCTCCGCGGTAAGGTCATACCTGTTGTCGATCTGCGCAAAAAGTTCAACATGCCGGTAAAGGAGCATGACAACTCCACAAGAATCATAATAAGCGAGATAACCGATACGACTGTCGGGTTCATTGTAGACAGCGTTAATGAAGTTATGTATATCAAGGATGAGAGCATGGAAAAAGCGCCCAAGATAGCTCTATCCATAGACAGCGAATTTATTATGAATATCGTTAAGCTGAAGGATAAGCTACTCATAATGCTCGATGTAAAAAAGATATTGTCAAAAAGTGAACAAGAGAGTCTGTGATAAAAAAAGGAGGAATAATAAAAAATGAAATTTACTGTCGGTAATAAGCTGATCGGGGGTTTTTTGTTCATCTCATTTTTACTCGTTTTATCGGGTATTCTTGGGATAACCGGGGTTGGTGACGTTAAGGAGGCCGCGGATGTAATCGTCAACGAAAACATCCCTTTAGCGGATATATCTATGGAATCGATTATTCTTATGAGCACCGGTGAGAAGCTAAGTGGAGATTACCTGTATGAAGGAGATATCGGGAAATTAGACGGGTTCGAGGATAAGTTCAATGATTCTATTGAAGAGTTCGATATGTTATTGGATCTTCTTACTTATGGTAGCGAAAGCAATGAATTTAAAACCGCGTCAGGTGGTACGAGCTATGAAAAATGGTCTGAGCTTCATGCGGCGGAGAAAGGTAGCGATAAGACGGTTATAAATGCGGCGCCAAAGTTAATTCAGGACATTATAGCGAAAGTACAGGCGGCGCACGAGAAATATCATAACGCATGTAAGAACCTTTTCGCTAATCATAAAAAAGCGCTTGAAGATGAAACCAAACTTAACGAGACGATGGGAGAGTTTGATGTTTTTGCCGATGAATTATCAGACAAAATGATTGAATCAGGAGTTGATATCAGCATTATTATGGATTTAAACGCGATGACTATGGCAATAAATGACCTGCTGATCACACATTCTGAAGAGGAGGTGGCTGCGTTTAAAAGTCATAAGGATAGCCTGACAAGATTAATAAAATCAAAGAAGCAGTTAAAAATGTTAAAAAACATTACTATTGTAGGTGAAAAAATGATAGCTCTGGAGAGGGAATTAGCCAAAACTCACAGTGCTATTAAAAACTTAAAACTTGAAGTTGAAGACAATGCCAGGAAAGTAAATGAATATTTAGCAGAGATGGAGGAAACCGCGATCCAATATACTGACGAGAAAGTCTCACTTATGGATAAAACGAATAAATCAATCGTTTTTAAGCAGGTATTATTGACTATCTTCGCATTTTTATTTTCAGTTCTCTTAGGGCTTTACCTCTCCAAATCTATAACCGGCGCTCTGAATAACGTTGTGAACGTGACTACATTAGTGGCAAAGGGTGACCTGACGACTAATGCCGAGATCAAAACAAATGACGAGCTTGGCGCCCTTGCGACTTCACTTAACGAGATGATAAATGATCTGAACGGGATCGTCATGCAGATAACGGATTCTTCCACTCAGCTCAGCTCGGCTACGGAGGAGATAACCTCGACATCCCAGCAGATCGCTGACGGCGCTCAGCAGCAGGCTTCATCTTTTGAGGAGATGTCAAGCTCAATACAAACGATCGCCGATAACGCTTCCCAGGCGAATGATATCGCTCAGAAGACGAGCTCTGACGCGGAGGGGGTCGGCGGCGCTATGGAGAATGTAATAGACGCAATGAAGCAGATCGAGGCCAGCTCTAATCAAATCACCGACACTGTCACGGTCATCACCGATATCGCGGACCAGACGAACCTGCTGGCGCTTAACGCTGCAATCGAAGCGGCAAGGGCGGGCGAACACGGCAAAGGTTTTGCCGTTGTCGCCGATGAAGTCAGGAAACTCGCCGAGAGGAGCGCGACGGCGGCAAAGGAGATCACCAACCTGATAGCGGACAGTTCAAGCCAGGTTGCTAATGGCACGACCTTGTCCACTAACGCCGGAGAGTTACTAAAAGTCATCATAGAGAAAGTGGATGAATCGGCGAAATTGATCGCGACTATATCCGCGGCTACCCAGGAGCAGGCGGCGGCGATGGAGGAGAACAACGCGATCACCGAATCTAACGCAAGCGCGTCTGAGGAGCTCGCGTCGTCATCAGAAGAGCTTTCAGGTCAGGCGGAAGGCCTGAAAATGCTAATAGAACACTTTAAAGTGAAAACATCATAGACTATGGAATTTGACATTAATGCTAATATAAGTGACAGGGAATTTCAATTGTTAAAAGAGCTGATGTATAAAGAGACCGGTGTTTTTTTGAAACCATCAAAGAAGAACCTTATTATCGCCAGGCTACGCAACCGGTTAAAATTACTGAACATAGATTCTTTTGAGGATTACCATAAACTGCTCGTATCCCGTTCTGGTGCAAATGAGCTCGATATTTTCGTTAACTCAATAACAACAAACGAAACATATTTCTTTAGAAATGACAGCCAGCTTGAGTATATGAAAAAGGAGATTTTACCCAAAATTATCCACGAGAGAGTCAGAAGCGGAGCAAATAAAAAGCTCGGTATCTGGTCGGCGGCCTCTTCGAGCGGGGAAGAGGCGTACTCGATCGCGATCTTTTTGAGGCAGGCGATACCCAATATCAGTTCATGGCGGCTCAATCTATACGCGTCAGATATTAACAGCGATGTTCTGAATATGGCGAAAGAAGGCGTCTACCCGGTGGAACGGTTAAGGAAGCTACAAGATGTCGTCAAGAGAAAATACTTCACCAAAAGTATAGATAAAAAATTTAAAAAAGAGCTGTATTCGCTCAGCAATGAGATAAAGTCGATGGTGACATTTTTGAAGCATAATCTTTTAAAACCCTTTAGATACACCGGCTTGGATATAATATTCCTGAACAATGTACTGATATATTTTGACATGGAATCCAAGCAGCAAGTCATTGATAATGTATCTAAGAGTTTAAACAAAGGAGGATATTTGTTCTTAGGGCAGTCAGAGAGCCTTATGGGAGTTAAGCACGACTATAAGTTTATATCACCATCAACATATACAAAGGAAGCGTAACGCTTCACCTAATATAGGCCTCCGTTGTCGGCCTTGGGGAGGAAGCGCCGCAGGCATACTCGCAATAGACTGCACAACGTGCAGGCTTAATGGGGGCAAGCGACACGCTTGGAAGCGTAACGCTTCACCTAATATAGGCCTCCGTTGTCGGCCTTGGGGAGGAAGCGCCGCGGGCATACTCGCAATAGACTGCACAACGTGCAGGCTTAATGGGGGCAAGCGACACGCTTGGAAGCGTAACGCTTCACCTAATACAGGCCTCCGTTGTCGGCCTTGGGGGATGGGTGGTGCAACTTTTTACATATAGTGGGGTGGGCAAACATTTCTTGCCCGTCTGTCATTAAACGAGGAGAGAGTATGATAAAGATCGTCATTGCAGATGACTCGGCTTTCTTGCGGCAGATACTGAAATATGAGCTTGAAAAAGACCCGATGCTAAGAATAGTCGCAAGCGCTATGAACGGTAAGGAAGCGATTAAATTTGTTAAGGAATATTCGCCGCATATACTCATTTTGGACTGCATCATGCCGGTGATGTCCGGGTTAGAAGCGTTAGAGGTTATCATGGATGAGTGCCCGTTGCCGGTCATTCTGTTCAGCACTTTGGCAAAGGAGGGCGCCGCGGTAACGATAAAAGGGTTAGAGCTTGGCGCGCTTGATTTTATTACCAAACCGTCAGGCAGCGCGGAGCATGTAAGGGAAGTCATAGCTGACCTTATATATAAGATCAAGAACTTAAGTTACCTGAGAAATGTAAACAAGCTGCTGATTAAAAAGAAGGCGCTATCATCTAATCTCAAAAATATTAAGAAGAAAGTCGATATAGTCGCCATCGCCTCATCCGCTGGCGGCGTGCAGGCGTCCATGGAAGTGATACCCAAGCTGCATAGGGAATCCCCGCCGGTTGTCTGGGTACAGCACATGCCGCCGAAATTCACACTAAGCTTCGCCAACAGATTGGACACTATATCGAATATCAAGGTAAAAGAAGCCGAGAACAACGACAGGCTACACCCGGGGTTATGCCTCCTTGCGCCCGGCGGAAAGCACATGACAGTAAGAAAGATAAATACTGAGTACTGCGTAAGAGTATTCGATTCAGAGAAGGTCTCTGGTCATAAACCATCATGCGATGTCCTGATGAACTCTGTCGCGAGCGTCTTTAAAGCTAATGCCGCTGGGATTATTCTGACCGGTATTGGGCAGGACGGGGCAAAGGGGATGCTGAATATGCACCGAAGCGGCGCGTTCACTATAGGGCAGAACGAGGAGACATGCGTCGTGTACAGTATGCCAAAGGTCGCGAATGAAATAGGTGGCGTAGACATAGAGTTGCCGTTAAATGAGATCGTGCACCAGTTAAATATGATTATTTTTTAATACCTTATGCTTTCAAAAGGGGGGGAATGATGGAACTAAATAAATTCAAGATATTGATTGTCGATGACGAGGAGACCATATTAGAGCTCATGCATGATTATCTGTCTCAAGAGGGTTATAATGTTCAGACAACATCAGATCCATTAGAAGCCATTGAAATTATTACAGGTGGAAATATACATATTGTCCTGTCTGACATCAAGATGCCGCGGATGAATGGCGATGAGTTATTAGAAAAAATCAAAGCTATAAATGGGCTGGTGCAGGTGATAATAATGACTGGATTCGCTTCTTTAGATAACACTGTAAGGTGCCTTGAAAGTGGCGCTAACGACTACTTGCTGAAACCTTTCAAGGACATGAAAGAGGTCAAGGATATTATCAATCTGACGATAAACAAACTAAGCAGGTGGCAGCAGGTTGTGAAAGATATCTATGTTAAATAAGAGATTTAACATAATCCCATAAGGTGAGAATATGACATTCAACGATTTTGAAAGTAACGAGATGCAGACCGTCATCCAGGAATTTCTTGAGGAGAGCCGGAAATACGCGGACATGCTTAATAAGGATCTGCTCACTATTGAAGAGGTGTTAAAAGAGGGGCAGCCTATACCAGAGGAGCTTTTGCACAGTATCTTCAGATCGGCTCATACCATAAAAGGGACTTCTTCCTTCCTTGGTTTCAATAATATTTTCAAACTGATGCACAGTATGGAAACGATTTTAGATGGTATCAGAAAAGGGGAAAGGGTCTTTGAGTCAGAAATAATCGATATAGTTTTTGAGAGTTTCGACTGCTTAGATAGGATGTTAGAACAATTAGAGAACGAGGGGAATGATGAGGGCGATATTGATGCCTTATTAGATAAACTTAAGGTTATCATTGGCGAAAAGATCAAAGTAAAGCAGAAGAAAGAGGCGGTAAAGAAAGCTGCCCCCCCTCCAAAAAACTTAGTGAAAAAAAAGAAGGCGGCGGCTAAGAAAGCAAAAAGGCAGATAGTCAATGAGACTTTAGGTGATGATTTTTTATTCACAAATGCCATAATAAAGACTTTCGACGCGCTTGACGAGGGTGACATATTAAAGCAGAGGAACAATAAGAACAATGTATTTGAGATATTCATTGAAAGGGACAAAATAGATGACGCCATTAAGATAATCAACGATTTCGGTGATATATTAAGATACTATATCATTGACGAAAAGAGTGGTATCGCCCAAAAGATCGAAAATGAGACGAAGATAGCCGCAAAATCAAAGGGTATTTATATAATAGTAAGCTCTAAGAGTGATATCAGCGACTTAGAGCTTCACAAAGAGTTCGAGAGCCGCGAGGTCTACCATTATAAGGAGTCTGTTTTAAACAGTATGCCTGCCAAGGAGAAGGAGAGATTTCTAAAGGAGTTCATCGACAGCACGGAGCAGCAGATGGAGGAGTTTTCAAGCGTAATAATGAAGCTTGAGGAAGATCCGACGAACCAGGAGCTGATAAACGCTGCTTTTAGAAGTATCCATACAGTAAAAGGGTCTGCCGGCTTTATAAGCCTCACTTCATTTGCGGAGACAGCCCATAAGATGGAAAATATCATGTCACAATTAAGGGAGAGAAAATTATCCATTACAGAGGAGATTATCACTTTGCTGTTAGAGGGGGTGGACTCATTAAGCATTGCCATGTCAACATTCAAGAACGATCAGCAGGCGCCGCTTAATCTGATCGGGATGCAGGAGAAACTCGATGACTTCTTATTAAATAAACCAGAGCCTCAAAAAGAAGAAGCGGTCAAAGAAGTACGCGAGGATGAGGGAGAATCAAAGCTTGAGTTAAGTTCATTGACAAAAGCTGAGACAGATGAGCTGAAAGAGTATTTAAGTAAAATGGATAATCTTTATGAAATCAAGTACTTGATAATGAAAAAGACTCCTTTGAAGAGCATGAAGGCTTCATTGATAGAGACAAAGCTTGAAAAGGAAGGGATAATAATAAAATCATCACCGACTATCGAGGAAATTATCGATGATGAGAAAGAGCAGCCCATTCAATTGATTTACCTTACCAATAATGACAAAAAGTTCGTATTCAACCAGATTAATATTGATATGATAACCGATATTACTCTCGCTAATATGGATACTTCAGAATTAGTACCTAAGCCGAAGCAAGTGACGCAGAAAGAGGAGGTAATAGAGAAGCCCTCGCAGGCATCACCAAAGGCGCCGGCGGCACAGGCGTTTAAGCCCGCACAGCCCAATAGCGCGAAAGCTCCAGTAGCATCATCAAAACCTATAGCGACAACGACAGTCAGGGTTGACATAGATAAGCTTGATAATCTTATGAACCTTGCCGGCGAGTTAGTGATAACTAAGGCGCGGTTCAGCCAATTGGTCAATAACATGAAGGATCTGCTTGATATCAATAATACATATTCGGCTTATGTTGACAGCATTTCTAAATCGCTGAACGAAATCAGCAAGGATATCAAGGGTATTTTTTCACAAAAAGAGAAATCGTTCGGCAAAGAGCATTCAAGGTTAAATAAGGGCTTTAATTCAGTAAGGGAAGGTATCGAAAAATTAGACATAAAGGCCTCCACCAAGGATTACTTTAATAAGCTCCTGGAGTTGGATGAGAACACCCTGAAATTAGGGAAGATATCTTCTGATCTGCAAAATGGTATCATGCAGACCAGAATGGTACCCGTTGAAAATGTTTTCAGCAGGTTCAAAAGGGTTGTGAGGGACTTATCGAAAAATTTGAAAAAGGATATCAGGTTAGAGATACGCGGTGAAGATACAGAGTTGTACAAAAAGATAATCGATGAGCTTGCCGACCCCTTGACGCACATGATACGCAATTCGGTAGATCACGGGATAGAGTCAAAGGAGGCGCGGGAGTCAAGCGGGAAACCCGCGACCGGTACGATTTCGCTCTCGGCGTACCACAAGGGGAACCACATTTGCGTAGAGGTCGGTGATGACGGGAAGGGGCTCGATGCAGCGTCTATAGGGCAGAGCGCATTAAAGCGGGGGATAATATCTCAGCAGGCGTTAGATGGGTTGAGCGAAAAAGAGATACTTGACCTGATATTTTTGCCCGGGTTCAGCCTTGCCAGGGAGATCACCGGTGTCTCAGGCAGAGGTGTCGGGATGGACGTAGTAAGAAAGATGATAGAATCGATAAACGGCTCTATCGACATTCTAACGGAGTTAGGTAAGGGGACGCGCTTCATCCTGAACATCCCGCTGACCCTTGCGATCATCCAGGCATTGCTTGTTGTTCTGTCAGATGATGTGTACGCGATACCCTTAGAATCCGTAATTGAGATCATCAAGGTAAAGCGCGAGGATATCTACCATATAGATGGCGGCGATACCATTAAATTACGGGGGCACGCACTAAGCATCATTGATCTGCGGGATACAATAAAGCTAAGGAGGAGAGCGACTAAGAGTAATGAATTTAAGACTATTGTCGTCGTCACCAATGGCAAAGACCAGTTAGGCATAGTATTGGATTCACTGATCGGTGAGCAGGAAATAGTCATCAAGTCTTTAAGTGAGCATTTTAGCGGTATAAAAGGGATTGTCGGAGCATCTGTATTAGGGGACGGCGCTATCGCGCTGATACTGGATGTATCAACAATAATAAAGCTGGCGGATTGACAAATGACCAATATTGATTTATATAAGGATATTAACAAAATAGTTAATGTCGGTATAGCTGACATAAAGTACGCTTCCACACCAATGCACCTTAGAACGAACTTAGGCTCTTGCGTCGCTTTGATAATGTATGACAAGACCATGCAATTAGGTGGGATGGTGCATGTTATGCTGCCTAAGGCGTTCAAGAATGAGGCGAAGGTAGGCAAATGTGCGGATACGGCAGTACCTGAGATCATTAATAACATGACAAAAAAAATGCATTGTAAATCGAAGAATCTTGTTGCAAAAATTTTTGGTGGTGCTAAGATGCTTGCAAGTGCGACTAACGATATAGGTAAGAAAAACGCCGAGGTAGTCGTTAAGCTTGTAAAAGAGCATGGCATCAGGATCCATACTATAAAAACCGGTGGTACAAAGGGTTACGTCGTGCAACTTGATACAGAGACGGGAATTGTAATGTGCAGGATTTTCGGGCAGGAGATAGAGTTCTTTTAGGCGGCATGATGCCGCAGTCATTACGATTTAGTATAGATGCTGCTGCATATAAATAAATATGATGAATTATTGCTTGACATATTTTATTTAAAAAGGACCTAATATGAGCGAACAGGAATTAAAAGTAATTGAGATGATTTCAAGGATGAGTATTGATCGGGCATCGCAGGTCTTTTCAAAGACCATAAAAGCCGGCTCAAAGATCGAGATCGTAAGGTTCCAAAGGGTCGATATCAGCGAAATAAGCGAAGAGGTCTCTAAGGAAGATAAGGAGGCGACAGGCGCGATTGTCCAGCTTTCAGGGGAAGCGCCCACGAAACTCTTGTTCATCGTCAATTTAAAAGACGCCCTTAAATTGACAGACCTGTTCTTAAGGAGAGAGATAGGAGAGACGAAAGCTTTTGATATCTATGTGGAAAGTACGATACAAGAGATCGGAAACATCCTTGCCAGCAGCATTGCAAACGTATTTGCAAAGGGGTTCAATGTGGAGATGTCACCTGAGCCCCCGGTCGTGCTCTCTGACTACTCATCATCCATATTCAATACGGTCTTGATGGATGAAGATTACTTAACCGATAATAAGATATTGTTGGTAGAGACAAAGTTTTTTGTTGTAAGAACCGCTTTTGACTGTATGTTATTCTTAATGCCAAGCGTTGAAGCGACAAAGGTCTTATTAGAGAGGTCTTTTGCTAATAATTTTTCCTAATCATGTATTATAGTAAGGAGCGATTTAATGTCTAAAAATGTGTTGATAGTTGATGATGCGACTGTCGTCCGGCTGTTGCTTCGGAGTGTATTAGAAAGAAACGGGTTCAACGTAGTCGGTGAGGCCGCAAACGGAAATGAAGCGTTTGCAAAATACAAGGAGCTGTCACCGGATCTTGTAACAATGGATATCACGATGCCTGAGGCGAGCGGTATCGATGGACTGAAGATGATCCTGGGGTTTGACCCGCAAGCGAAGATCATCATGATAACCGCGATAGACCAGAGGAAGTACCTGTTAGAAGCGATTAAATCGGGCGCAGTTGACTATATCGTAAAGCCGTTTGAGGATGACCGGGTTATCTCGGCCTTGGAGAAAGCGCTCGCGTAGATACCCGCTACCTGTGTAAATCATCAATCTTTTCTTTGAGCGCCTTTTTCTCATCCTGGAATAAGCGCTTAATACCATTGGAATAAACAGCCTCAGCCTTATCAAGTTCCCCTGACCGCTCATAAATATCACCAAGCTCCACGTAGTTCTCAAGACTGCCCGGCGACTCTTTGATCGCAAGCTCATAATTCTTTATAGCTTTATCATACTCTTTCAAGTACTTATAAATAAAACCAAGCTTGTTGTATGCCTCTGATTTATGCTCATCTTTCTCAATCATGCCGTTGAATATCGCCTTAGCCTTATCAAAGTCCCGCAATTTTATATGAGCGACACCGGTTAACACCTTTAAATTTATCGCATCGTTAGTGAGAAGGCCGCCCTGAAAGTCCCTATGCACAGTCTCCATCATCTGGATCATATAAAGGGCGTCATTGATATAGTCAAAGTGCATCATGTAATCAATTATACTAATGAAATCCTGCACATAGATAAATGATGCTTCGCTGTCGTTCGTGTAATCCGCATCGTAGACAAATTTCAGGGTAGATTCATCGAAGTATCTTCGTATTTCCTGCGCGTCCTCTTTGCCGATACCATCAATCTTAGACCTGGTGAACTCAAACAGCATACCGTCATAGTGCTTCAAATAGTTCTCCATCCCCTTGAATTCTGATATCGCCTCTGTGAATATCCTGTCATAGTTCTTGAAATTCAAGTTGACAAACCGGCTCACTTTAGCCGTCGCTGTAATATCCGCATCGAAGTCGATCAGGCTGATATCAGGGTAGCGGCCTTTATCGGTAAGGCTATACAGTTTCGGGTACAATATCTCGCCATACCCTAAGAGGGTGATATCATTGCGTAACCCTAATATATCCTGGTAGTATTTATAGTGGAAATACAGGTAGCTCGTTATCACCATCGACTTTTCGGGTAGCCTCAGGAATGATCCCTTGAAATCCTCATCACCCGTATAGACGCGCGCCCTGCCGGATTCAATGTACGTATTTATCCCCAACACAGTCACAACGGCTATCATAGCGTAGATAAACAGCTTGTTGATTCTTAACCTGCCGTTATCCTTCATATAATCCATAATACACATTATGCCCGCGGAGATAAATATCATATAACAGATATACGATGGCAGCTGGACTCCGCCGTTCCAGTCAAAGAAAAAGATGACGTTTGATATAAGGATCAGGAATATAAACCAAAAAAAGCTCCGCCACTTTTTGTACAGGTGGACCGCGCCTGTCAGCGAAAGCGCGATACCGGCGATGGTAATGTTATCGTTAAGCGCACTAAGATAATTCGCCATGTTCCTTAGGATGCTGAAATAATCTTTTATACCGGCAAAATGCGAGTATGACGTCTTCCTGTCCGTAATATGCATGATGAACTGCGTCAGGGTCTGCGGGTCGCCCCAGTCAAAAGACGGGTTAGTCAATGACCTCAGCGGCAGATACAGGTAAACGGAGAACCCGAAAAGGAAAAACGAACAAGTCAATATGAACTTCGCCGCCCTCTTTCGCTTCGTCTCCATCATAAAAAACACAATGATCGCGGGGAGGTAAAAAGCAACGGTAGCATGGTTACCAGACGCGATACCGTATATAAACGCACCGGTATATATATAGCTCTCCTCTTTTGTAATCGAGTATTTGACGGCAAACCAGATCAGCGTAAGGGTAAGGAACATATTATACGTATACACTTCGCTTATCACTGAATTCCGCCAGCAGATACTGTTTACGAAAAGTAGCGCGCTTGCGAGCAATGAAGCGGTAATGATACTCTTCTCGTCTTTTTCTTTACTTATATGATTTAAGATATCCTGACATAGCGCGAATAGGACGATGAAGGACAGTACCGCGCAGATGAGCGCGAATAGGTTCGTTCTAAATGGGATCGAACCGAAAGGGATTATTGTTAGTAATTTCGCGGTAAGTGAGTACGCGGGGAACCCCGCCGGATGAGCTATCCCCAGGTTATATGCGACATTAGCGAACTCAGGGGTATCCCTCCAATTTATTGTCGGGGATATGGTCAATAAATAGACGCCAAAAGTGAAAACAAAGATAATTAAAGCGGTGCGGTATCTGTTTACCATTACCTCTCTTTACTTAAGGTGTTACGCCGTTTGGTGTGATAACATACGACGTCTCGCCCTTTTTATGGTATATAGTAATGGGGTCATAAGTAGTCGAGTTAGCGTTCGTGATCGCCGCCGGCAGGATAATACCTGAATCAGCCGCGATACTGGAGTTGAAAGCAACCAGCTCAGCCATTGTACTCGCATAGTTACTTGTCGGGTCGGCCGCCTTGAATGTCTCCTGGATCTGCATGATCTGATATGCGACCGTCTCAGCCTTGGCGTCGTAAGCTCTTCTTTGATAAGCGATATAACTTGGAACCGCAATAGCCGACAGGATACCGATTATTGCGATTACAATCATCAGTTCAACTAATGTAAAGCCTTTTTTTTGCATTTTGAATACCCTTTTCCTTGAAAAATTATTAACTATTACGATATAAACTCAATATATAATAATAACATAAAAAGAGAACAATTGCAATAATAAATTACTCAACGCGAGGCGCTAATACACAATATATGGGTAAGCGCCTGATTGATGGCGCCCACCCATATAAATGAAAATCAAGTAATATACAATGAACTTTTGAAGTTTACTGTAATGTGTTTAGTTATCCGCATGACTTACTTTTATGACATTTTGTGCCTGTAAGCCTTTTGGTCCTTGTGTAATCTCAAATTTCACTGTCTGACCTTCCTGCAGTGACCTGAAACCTTCATCCTGGATCGCGGTATAGTGTACAAATACATCTTCACCTTCATCCTGCTCGATAAAACCAAAACCTTTTGTGTCATTAAACCACTTTACTTTTCCTGTTACTTCCATCTCTCCTCCTCCTCCTTAAGTTAATGGACAAAAACAAAAATAAACTTCTTAGTCGTCCTTTTTAACGTTCGCTGCCTGCAAGCCTTTGGGTCCTTGAGTAATTTCGAACCTTACAGCTTCCCCCTCTTGCAACGATTTAAAACCTTCATCTACGATCGCGGTATAATGTACAAATACATCTTCACCATCATCCTGCTCGATAAAACCAAAACCTTTTGTGTCGTTAAACCACTTTACTTTTCCTGTTACTTCCATTTCCCCTCCTAATACAATCATGCGGTAAGCTTATGTTCTTAGTTGTCTTTTCTAACATTCGCCGCCTGCAAGCCTTTAGGCCCTTGAGTAACCTCGAACTTTACGGCCTCTCCCTCTTGTAGCGATTTAAAACCTTCATCTACAATTGCGGAATAATGTACGAATACATCTACGCCATCATCCTGCTCGATAAAACCAAAACCTTTTGAATCATTAAACCATTTTACTTTTCCTGTTACTTCCATACTTCCTCCTCATGTAAATTATTAGATTAACTGAATTATTAGATAAACGGATTGCTTAGCCATCTTTTCTAACGTTCGCCGCCTGCAAGCCTTTAGGCCCTTGAGTAACCTCAAACCTTACAGCTTCGCCCTCTTGTAACGATTTAAAACCTTCATCTTCGATCGCGGAATAATGTACGAATACATCTACGCCATCATCCTGCTCGATAAAACCAAAACCTTTTGAATCATTAAACCATTTTACTTTTCCTGTCACTTCCATGTCGCCTCCTAATTGTTTGAAATAATTAATAAAGTAACCCTCTAAGGGTCAGATTGTTTTTTTTACAATACTCCTTTCATGATATTATATCGTAAAATATTTATGTCATAATAACCTGCTGCATATTTGATTTTTATATGAAATAGCTATTGAATTACCAATATATAAGGGAAACTCCAATACTGAATGGGTAAATGGTGGCTTTCGTTTAACTGCGGGATAAACGTTATTGATACTACATACTTCTAATAATTCCGACATGACCTATTTCTTTTTGTTAACTCTTTCTCTTAGTTCCTTGCCAACCTTAAAAAACGGTAGCCTTTTTGACTTGACTTTAATATGCTCGCCAGTCTTCGGGTTCCTACCTGTGTAAGATCCGTATTTCCGGTTTACAAAACTGCCAAAGCCTCGTATCTCTATTCTATCATCGCTTAAGATCGACTCTTTCATCGAATTGAATGTTATGTTTATTACATCTTCTGCCCTGCGCTGCGTTAAATTCGCTCTGTTCGCTAATGCGTCTACTAAACCTGATTTATTCATTGTTCCCCCTGATGAGAAGAATTCCTGTTCGCTTATTTTTAGTAATTCTAACTATTTTCTTTGGATGTGTCAAGCACCAAATTGATTTTTTTTAAAATAAATCAATTATCTCCTCAATTAACTTGCAAATAGTATAACAACGAAAATGAAAAAAATCAAGGGAATTGAAGTTTTTTTTAAAAAAAACTCAGGACGACCTTTAAAAACCGTCACCCTTTGCGCCTTTTATCTTCATCTGCAATGCATATATTTTATTAAGCGCCTCGACAGGGGTCAATACGTTCACGTCAAGCTGCATCAGCTCTTCCTCTATCTCGCTATTGTTATTATGGAACAGATTCAGCTGCCGGTGATCATAATCCGGTCGTACACGCTTTGACATCGCTATCTTCGGTAGCCCCACCTCGTTGAACTCGCCGCGCTCGATATTATTCAATATCTAATCCGCCCGCGCGATAAGCTCTTTCGGGAGCCCCGCCAGCTTCGCGACCTGTATTCCGTAGCTGCGGTTGGTGGAGCCTTTCACGATCTTGCGCAGGAATATCACATCACCGTTATACTCTTTGACGGCGACGCTGTAGTTCACGACGTCCTTCTTCATCCCCTTAAGGTCGCACAGCTCGTGGTAATGTGTCGCGAAGAGCGTCTTGGCGCCGACCCTTTTTTTGTCAAGGATATACTCCGCCGCCGCCCACGCTATGCTGAGCCCGTCAAACGTCGATGTGCCGCGCCCGATCTCATCTAATATTATCAAGCTTTTGTGCGTCGCGTTCCGAAGGATATGGGCTGTCTCCTTCATCTCCACCATAAACGTACTCTCACCCATCGCGAGGTTGTCAGAAGCGCCGACCCGCGTGAATATCCGGTCAACCACACCGATCTTCGCCTCACGCGCCGGTACAAACGACCCCATCTGCGCCATCAGCACGATAAGCGCGACCTGCCTCATATACGTCGACTTGCCCGCCATGTTAGGTCCGGTGATGATCGCGAACCGGTTCTCGTTGCAGTCCAGGTACGTATCGTTCGGCACAAACCGCTCGCTCAGATTTATCTGCTCTATCACCGGGTGCCTGCCGTCGATTATCGTTATCTCATCATCGCCTGTTATCTCGGGCATCGAATAATTGTTCTCGGCCGCCTTGTTCGCCAGCGACAACAGCGCGTCAAGGTTCGCCAAAGCGGCAGCCGTATTTTTTATCCGCCGCTCCTGCTCCCCTACCCTTTCGCGGATCTCCTTGAATAGATGGTACTCAATACCGGTGATCTTATCGTCAGCAGAGAGCACCTTGTCCTCATACTCCTTCAGCTCCTGCGTTATGAACCGCTCGGCGTTCACAAGGGTCTGCTTCCTCGTGTAGCGCTCGGGTACTTTTGCCAGATGCGTCCTGGTCACCTCGATATAATAACCGAACACTTTATTGAATTTTATCTTCAGCGAGTTGATACCGGTCGATTCCCGCTCCCTAAGCTCTAATGACGCGATGAAATTCTTACCATGGCTGCTGATGCCCCTTAGCTCATCCAGATCGTTGGAGTAACCATTCCTGATGATACCGCCCTCCTTTATCGTATAAGGCGGGGACTCTATTATAGAATCGTTTATCAGGGCAGCGACATCATCGAGGGTATCCAGCTTCTTGGTCAATTCGCCAAGCCGCTTACTCTGAACATCTTTCAGTATCCCCGCTATCTCAGGTAACAGCAAGAGCGAGTCCCGAAGAGCGATAAGGTCGCGGGCGTTACCAGAAGCCATCGCTATCTTCGCGTTTAACCGCTCCATATCATAAACGTTTTTCAGCGCGCCGGTAAGCTCCTTCCTCACGCGCACGTTCTCCTTCAGCTCCAGGATGGCTTCGAGCCGCTCACCTATCTTCGCGGGGTCTACCAGTGGATAGTTGATCCACTTCTTCAGCAGCCGCGCGCCCATAGACGTCTTCGTCGCGTCAAGCACACCAAAGAGCGAGCCCTCCTTCTTCATATCACGCATCGTGTGCATCAGTTCGAGGTTGCGCCGCGTAGATTCGTCAATGATCATATAATCTGTTACATGATATGATATGAGCCTGTTCAGGTGCGGGATACCGCGCATCTGCGTACGCTTCATGTAATCCAGAAGGATGCGCAATGACTGCGTGGCGTCGCTGAAGCCCTTCACCCGAAGCTCATCAAGGTCACCATCATCGAAGAACTCCGTCAGGTCATCGAGGCCATACTCGTCAGATAACCCATCATCGGTGATGCTTATCAATATCCCACCGAACCGGTTCCTTAGGCTGTCGGTGAATATCCCCTCCCGAAGCTGCTTCGTCGTGATTATCTCGCGCGGCTCCACCTTGTGGATCTCCGTGGTAAGGTCTGTCACCGAGCCCACCTGCGATGTGAACACATCACCCGTAGAGATATCGGCGTAGGCGAACGCGAACGCGCCATCACTTTCGGTGACGGACATGATGAAATTATTGCTCTTTGAGTCAAGGTTCTTGTCATCCATGACGAGCCCGGGCGTGACCACCCTGATCACATCCCTTTTGACGATACCCTTAGCGAGCTTCGGGTCCTGGGTCTGCTCACAGATAGCCACCTTATACCCTTTTTCGATCAGCTTCGCGATGTAAGAATCGGCGGCATGGTACGGTACGCCGCAAAGCGGGATGTCGTCGCCCTTACTCTTGTTGCGCGATGTGAGGGTTATGCCAAGCAGCTTCGACGCTTTGATCGCGTCATCGAAGAACATCTCATAAAAATCGCCCATCCGGAAAAACAGTATCGCGTCCTTGTACCGCTCCTTGATACCAAGATACTGCTTCACCATCGGGGTCTGGCTGCCCGCCTTGCTCATGTTGTCAGTGGTTTTAGTCATTGTTATCACATAAAAGGGATTATGCTGAATGTAGCAAAATGGCGGGTAAATGTAAAGGTAAAAGAGGGCTTCAAAAAATAGAGATTGATTTTTTTGAAAATAGTGATAAAAGAGTATTCATGGGTGACTCCATGTAGCTGCCGTTCGCGGCAGTGAGTTTTAGATGTCTCGAACATCATATTAAAGCGGAGTCACCCTATTTTTCAAGTATTATTTAGCAGGATTTGAACTTTAATTCGGTAATTTACTTATTATCGCAAGTCATTTTTGAAGCATCTTGAAAGAGGGTATATGGAAAAGAAGCTATTGTTAAGCGTAAGAAAGCAGGCGCGCTACACCAATAACGAGGTAAACAGCGTTAGAAAGGATCCTGACAGCGTCAAGCTGAAGTTTGCGCTGGTATTCCCTGACGCATACGAGATCGGTATGTCGAACATCGGGATGAACATCTTGTACGGGCTCTTGAATGAACGGGAGGATATCGCGTGTGAGCGCGTTTTCGCGCCGTTGCTCGATTACGAGGAATTGATGCGCAAGGAAGGTATCCCGATGACATCGCTGGAGAATTCGCTACCTTTACGTAAGTTTGACATCATCGGGTTCTCGCTCCAGTCCGAGCTTAGCTTCACTAACGTCCTGAACATCCTTGACCTTGCCGGTATAAAACAATCTTTTGCAGAGCGCACGGATGACGCACCGATCATCATCGGTGGCGGACCGATATGCTATAACCCGGAACCGGTAGCGGATTTCTTCGATGCTTTCGTGATCGGTGATGGTGAGGACGCGGTCATCGAGATATGCGACATGGTGACCCGCATGAAATCCGACGGCGCCGCAAAGAGGGAGATAATAGACAAGCTAAGTGATATCAAAGGGGTATACGTACCCGCGCTCTTTGATATCAGCTATGGCGGGGATGGCAGGGTGAACCGGATAACCCCGTTAAAAGAGGGCTACAGCAAGGTGACAAAGCGGATTGTGATGGATCTGGACAGCTCCTTCTACCCGAGTAAGCAGATAGTCCCTTTTGTGAAACCGGTGCATGACCGCTACAATATGGAGGTTGCGCGGGGCTGCGTCCGCGGGTGCAGGTTCTGCCACGCCGGTTATGTTGACCGCCCCTACAGGGAGAGATCGTGCGACGGGATATTAGAGCGGATCCGGTCAGGGATCAGGGACACCGGTTATGAGGAGGTATCTCTTTTGTCGCTGAGTATCGGTGATTTCAGCTTCCTGAACCCGATGCTTGCTGCTTTGATGGACCGGTGTACTGATAACAGGGTCGCGGTATCGCTCCCTTCGGTAAGGCCCGGTACGACGGACAGCGACCTTTTGGAGATGATAAAGCGGGTGCGCAAGACCGGTTTTACCATCGCGCCCGAGGCGGGTAGCGAGCGGATGCGCCGTGTCATCAACAAGAACATTACCCAGGAGGATATCCTTGAGACGGCGGACAGCCTGTTTCGGCTCGGCTGGCGCAACATCAAGCTGTACTTCATGGTCGGGCTCCCTTTTGAGACGATGGACGATGTCGAGCAGATCGTCAGCTTGAGCCTAAAGATCAAGGAGGCGGGCAGGAAGTATAATGTCTTCCCGAAAGTGAGCGTTAGCGTGTCGAACTTTATACCTAAGGGGCACACGCCGTTTCAGTACGCGAAGCAGGAGGATGAACAGAGCCTGATGAAGAAGCACATGTACCTGAAATCCGAGTTAAGGAAAAAGCGATTGAATTATAAATGGCACGATACGCGGGTTTCTGTTTTAGAAGGGGTCTTCTCGCGCGGGGACAGAAGGCTTGGCGCCGTGATACAACGGGCGTGGGAGCTTGGCGCTAAATTTGACCAATGGTCTGAGATGTTTGACTTTTCTATCTGGCAAAAGGCTTTTGAGGATTGCGGACTTGATTTCGATACGTACCTGCGTGAGCGGGATATCGATGAGACGCTCCCGTACGATCATATCGATACCGGTGTCGATAAGGCGTTCCTTGTCAGGGAGTATGAGCGCGCACGCACCGCCGAATATTCACCGCCTTGTCAGGTGAATTGCCGAAAATGCGGGGTATGCGATGACAGCGCCAGGGTATCTATGAACAAGATGTTCGTAAGCGATATTACTGCCGCGAAGAGGATTGCGGCCAGCGTTGTGAAGAAGAAGCTACGGTTTGAATACACAAAGACCGATGAGGCCGCTTACATCGGTCACCTCGAGATGCAGCAGCTGTTTATCCGGGCGCTAAGCAGAGCGGGTATCCGGTGCGATTTCTCGAAGGGATTCCACCCGATGCCGAAACTGAGCTTCGGCAGTGCGTTGCCGCTCGGGCTGGACAGTATAAGCGAATTTGCAGAGGTGGACTTGTTGGACGATATACCGGCAGACGAGTTCATGGCGCGGATGAACAAGAGCCTGCCCGGCGGAATGAGGATACGGGAAGTCACCAAAGCCTCATTTAAAGATAAATCACTCTTTAAAAGGATATTCGCGATCGAGTATGCCGTAGAGCTGAAAACGATACCGGGCATTGCATCAGATTCGGGCAGTATCCTGGAATTGTTAAGTGAATTTGACGCAAAGGATGAAGTCATCTTTACGAAAGAGAGGAAAAACAAGACTAAGAGAATAAATGTCAAGGAGTTTGTGGAGAGGATCGACTATGACAAACAGAGCCACAAGTTGACAGTAATACTGAAAAGAAAAGATTCTGGTGAGATAAGTATTTTTAAATTATTAGAAATCTTGCTTAAATTGGAGAAAGATGATATAATCGGCGCTGGTGTTTTAAAAACGAAGTCTTTCTTTTATTAGGGCGATATGCCCATTAGGTGATAACTGATGTCAAACGCACTTGTGATAAATAGTACACTTACCGAGACACGCGTCGCGCTGATCGAGAACGACGCGGTCGTCGAGCTGTACATAGAGCGGAAGAAGGATCGCGGTATTGTCAGCAATATCTACAAAGGGAAGGTGGTCAGGGTTCTGCCGGGTATGCAGGCGGCGTTCGTGGACATCGGTCTCGGGAAGGCGGCGTTCCTGTACGTCACGGATGTTTATGATGATTTTGATGAGTTTGATATGATAATGAAAGCAAACTCTGTCAATGGCGACAACATACCGATACCAATAGAGAATGAGGCAGTTGCGGAGAAGCCGCATCTTGCAGTCCAGATAGAGGATGTTTTGCGCGAGGGTCAGGAGATTCTGGTGCAGGTGTCCAAGGAGCCGATCGGTACCAAGGGCGCGCGTATCACTTCCCATATCTCACTGCCCGGCCGCTACCTTGTATACTTACCTACCGTCAACCATATCGGTATCTCCAGACGTATCGAGGATGAAGGTGAGCGGCAGCGGCTAAAAGAGATCGTGCAGGAGATAAGGGCTCCGGGCGCTGGATATATTATTCGGACAGTGAGCGATGGCGAGACTGAGGAGGAGCTGAAGGCGGATATGGGGTTCCTGCACAAGATGTGGAGCAGCATCCAGCTAAAACGGGAGAGTGCGTCAGCGACATGTATTTTACATAATGACCTGAACATAACTTTAAGGGTGATCAGAGACCTCTTTACAAAGGATATCGACCGGGTGGTGATCGATAATGAGGAGGAGTACAAGAACGTCCTGGAGTTCGTCGATGCGTTTATGCCCTCTTTGCAGTCCTATGTGGAATACTATGACAAGGACGAACCGATATTTGACGCGTACGGTATTGAGGTGGAGATCGCGCGGGCGCTGGGCAGAAAGGTGTGGCTGAAATCCGGCGGCTACATAACTATCGAGGTGACAGAGGCGCTGGTCGCTATCGATGTCAATACCGGTAAGTACGTCGGTAAGGGTAAGTTAGAGGATACTATCTTAAAGACCAACTTAGAGGCGGTGAAGGAGATCGCGTATCAGCTCCGGCTTAGAAACATCGGTGGTATTATCATCATCGACTTCATCGATATGGAGAAGGAGATCAATAAGGAGAAGGTGTTCCAGGCGCTGTCCGAGGCGCTTAGGAAGGACCGGACGAAGACGAACATCCTGAAGATATCCGAGCTTGGTCTTGTCGAGATGACAAGGAAGCGGGTGCGCGAGAACATCACCAGGATACTTTGCGAGCCGTGCTTTTATTGTGAGGGCAAGGGCTACCTGAAATCTAACATGACGATATGTTATGAGATAATCCGTGAAATAAAGCGTGACATAAGCGGGATAAAATTGAACAGGATACTGGTGAACGCCCACCCTGACATCGCCGACCTCTTATATGACTAGGAGTACCAGCTGTTAGAGGAGTTAGAAGAATCGATCAAGAAGAAGGTAATCATCAAAGCCAAGAACAACTTCCATATCGAACAGTATGAGATAATGGGTATTCAGTAATTAATGGATATTACCGGTAAAAAAGAAAAATTAGATAATATAATAAAGGGTTACGGTTCCGTACTCGTCGCTTTTTCCGGCGGCGTTGACTCAACGTTCCTCATGAAGACCGCTTACGATATTCTAAAAAATCGCGCGGCGGCCCTTACCGCAACATCACCGACTTACCCTGAACATGAGCTGAAGAACGCCAAAAGTTTCACAAAATCACACGGTATCAGGCACATCATCGTAGACTCAAACGAGCTTGAAATAGAGAACTTCGCGAAAAATGACAAGCTTCGGTGCTACTACTGCAAAAGTGAGCTGTTCAAATTATGCGTCGATAAAGCGGAGAAATTAGGCCTGAATCAGGTTATCGACGGCACGAACCATGATGACCTCGATGACTTCAGACCCGGCAGCGACGCCGCGAAAGAGCTTGGTATAAAGAGCCCGCTACTTCAGGCCGGCCTGACAAAGGACGATATCCGCGAGCTTAGCAGGCGGATGGGGCTCCCTACGCACAATAAACCGTCATTCGCGTGCCTGTCGTCAAGGTTCCCTTACGGTACGGCAATCACAAAGGAGCGGCTTGGGATGGTAAGCGCCTGCGAACAGTTCCTGATGGCGAGCGGAATAAAGCAGTTTCGCGTCAGGTACCACGGCAATATGGCGAGGATAGAAGTGCCAGAAGATGAGATGAACCGGTTCTTAGGCGGGGCGTTCCGGCGAAAAGTGGTGGAGAATTTCAAAAAGAACGGCTTTAACTACATCGCCCTGGACCTTCAGGGATACAGAACCGGCAGCCAGAATGAAGTGATAGAGGCAAAATGAAAGAGATAGTAATCAATAAAGAGGGTAATGATCTTATCTTCGATTTTTATTTCATCCATAACGCCCAGATATTGATGAGCATCTTAGGCAGCGCTGTTATCATCGTATTTACAGTGTCTTACATGCTAAAGCCGTACTTTTCGATTAATGATGAGAGCTATTTTCTGCTGACGACTTTCCCGGCTTCTCTCATTGCGCATCACCTTTATAACAAGTACAAGTGGCTATCCTCGCGAAGGAGGCTCATGGTGACAAACAAAGATATATTGCTCTATCATGCCGGCGCTTTGCACAGTAAGATGAACATCGGTGATGTTAAGGATATCACATTAGGTACGCAGATGGCGCTCTTCTTCCCGGTCTATTCGATTAGCATTATCGGTACTGACAGTGAAATAAGCGTAGCGGGTTTCAAAAAGGGTAATGATATCAATTCTGTTTACAGTAAGCTGCAAGAGGTCATCGCGCAAAGAAATCCGGTATAAATATCAATACGATACCCGCGATAAATGTGATCACCCAGAAAAAAGAGACAGCCGCACACACGACACCCTTTGGGTACTCATACTTATATGCGCCAAGAATACCTGCGCTGACCAAACATACCGACAATATTGCTGAAACAATAAATATATACTTCATGATCCCCCCCTATCCCCCTTGTATATGGAATACTCGATTTCATAAGTAAGGGAAGATATCGCTTCATATCGGCAGTATGAACACAGGGCTCTCATCTCTAAGAGCCCTGTGTCAGAGAGTTTCATGCGATTAGCATGGGTGAACTGAAGAAGAACCAACTACTTTAGGCTTCATGTACTTGACTTTTTTCATGATATTACCTCACTTTGAAATAAACTACTCCACAGCAAGCTGTTGTAGTATCGGATCTAAATCACATCGCAAACTGCGGGAATTAAGCCCGCTGAAAAAAACAGGCGCGCCTGTTAAATCCAGCAATGCGGATCTGGATTGTTTATGTCACCGGTCAGGGACAGTGCGCGCGCCGTGCAGCCGCCTACGCACTCTTCATAAGAAGAGCAGCTCTTGCATTTACCTTGGGGCGTTTTGTTTCTCATCTTGTTTAACACTTCAGAATTATTCCAGACATCCTTCAAGTCGTCTGAAAGAATATTACCTATTATTATATCAATGAACCCGCAAGGGGTTATACCGCCATTTGGCCGGACATGTAACGACACCTTGCCGCACGTGCTCCCTTTGACGAGCGCGTCCCGGTCAAATCCGTCGATCAGAGCCATGACAGGGTCGTCAAATGATATGCCTATGTCACTGTTACTATCCTTATACACTAATGCCTCTTTGTAGAAGTCACGCCACTCACCAGGTGAAAGGTCAAATTCATCCCGGTTTAAGAACCCCTTACCGGTGCACTTGAAATTATGTAAAAATAGTTGTGATACGTGCCTCTTTTTTGCTAACTTTGCCAGCGCCTGAAAATCCTTATAATTTATCTTTGAGATAACCGAGCTCATCGTCGATTTTACTCCGGCTTTGTGCAGGTTCTCAAGAGCCGTTACCGCCCTTTTGAAACTGCCCTCCATGTTGCGGAACTTGTCGTGAACCGCCGCCCGCGAGCTGTCGATACTGATACCGACACTTGTAAAGCCGGCTCGCTTGATCTCATGAGCCATCTTCTCGTCGAGCAGATAACCGTTCGAGTTCATGGAGACCCTCAAGCCCTTTTGTACCGCATACGACGTTATCTCCATCAGATCGTTTATCAGTAAGGGCTCACCGCCACCAAAATTGATGAACGGAACCTTTGCCGCGCTTATCTTGTCAATGACCGATTTTACTTCTTTTGTCGTTATCTCTTTATCGTTTGAGCCTCTTGAGTAGCAGTGCCCGCACGAAAAATTGCATGTGTAAGAAAGACTCCAGTTTATCGTAAGCGGAGTTTTTAAAAACTTTACAGCCTCTTTATGCATACAAAAGCCACCCACGCTCGATCAGGTCTTCAATGAAATCCTCCACGTCACTCTTCAGCGTTTCCTCATCAATATCAAACTCATCCTTTAGTGCATCAGCGATCCCGTTCAGATCCTGCGTCCCGTCACACAGCTCCCATATCCTGCCGCCAAGGTAATTTAGCTGATGCATCGTACCGGCTTCGATGAGTGTAACATACCCCTTTTCAGGGGCCTCATCGTCACTAAGAAGCTCTTTGACCTCTTCACCGGAGTCAGCTTCTATTCTATAAAATATATCTTAGTTTCTCGTTATCTTCATTAAAACATCATTTTATTATTTTCTTGGAACGCAACATTGACATAATAATCTCATTATTTGAACTCTTTGTCAAAGAAATTTTCCCTGTTACCTGGCGAAATAAACTCCAATGAATACTTTTAATCAATTGAAATCATTTAATAGATAAGTAATATAGCTTAGTTATAACAAAATGTCTAACTAAGGCAAGCGTTAAAATAATTAGATAGTTGTAATGAAACCCGTATAACGTGGCACTATGTAACACGCATTAAGAAATATGTGCTACTAAAACAACGATATAAGGTGGAGATGGTTTATGCGAACCGCCCCCCTAATGGGTTCATACCGCGTCAGTAGCAGCCGGTTGGTATCTTTTATCCAGCAAGTGGCGGGTATTGATATTACCAAGCGATTTCAGCATACTCTTTTTTATACCCGGGTGCTTGATGCTCAGCTTAGTCAACATGCTATTCACGTGCTTTCGCATCATGTTCTCGTCGCCGCAGACCGGGCATTGGCAGCACACTACAGGGAAATCCATCATCGCGGCGTACTGCATGATGACCTTCTCCTCCACGTATACCAGCGGCCGGATCACCACGTTGCGCCTGTCATCGGAATGGAGCTTCGCCGCCATAGCCTTTATCTCACCGGTGAAGAACTGGTTAAGCAAAAGCGTCTCGATGAAGTCGTCGAGGTGGTGCCCGAGCGCGATCTTTGTGCAGCCGAACTCAACGGCTTTGTTGTATATCACGCCGCGCCTTAGCCGTGAGCAGAATGAGCAATAGCTCGTATTCGGTGATATGTGCTTACCGATAGTCTCGTAGATGTTCGTCTTGACCATCTGATAATCGTAGCCGCTACTCTTCAGGTGCTCTTCGATGATATCAGGGCGGTACCCGTCAAAATCCGGGTCGATGTTGACGGCGAGCAGCGAGAACTTCACCGGCGCTTTTTTCCGCAAAAGCTCGAGGACGTGCAAAAGGGCGTAGCTGTCCTTACCGCCGGATACAGCCACCATGATCCTGTCGCCGTCCTGAATGAGGTCATGGTCGGCGATAGCCCTGCCGGTCTTCCTTAATATGTACTTTTCGATTCTTCTAAGTGACATTTTGTTATGCAAGATCCAGATGCTTCAAAAGCTCGTCGCGATCCGCCCTTATCGTATCAGGCCGCGGCGATACCTTTATCGCGTTGTCCGGGTCTTTTAGCCCGTGACCGGTAAGGGTACAGACAACTGTATCACCTTCATTGAAGTAGATTTTGTCCAGTGACTTTATCAGGCCGGCGATCGATGCCGCGGACGCGGGTTCGCAAAAGACGCCTTCGGTAGCCGCGACAAGCTTGTACGCCGCGATTATCTCATCATCGGTGACGATATCTATAGTGCCGCCGGATTCGTCGCGCGCCGCCTCAGCTTCCTTCCACGATGCCGGGTTCCCGATGCGTATCGCGGTCGCTATCGTCTCTGGCTCTTTTATTACATGCCCCCTCACTATCGGTGCGGCGCCCTCTGCCTGAAAGCCCATCATCCTTGGCAGCGAGTCTATCTTACCAAGCTCCTTATACTCCTTGTAACCCCTCCAGTATGCCCTTATGTTACCGGCATTACCGACGGGCAGGAAGTGATACTCAGGTGGTCTGCCCATAGCGTCGCATATTTCGAACGCCGCTGTTTTTTGCCCCTCTATCCTGAACGGGTTCAGCGAGTTGACCAGCGTTATCGGGTAGTTATCCGACGCGAATTTGACGAGGTCGAGCGCGTCATCAAAATTGCCCTGCACCTGGATGACCTTCGCGCCGTGCATCATCGCCTGCGAAAGCTTACCCAGAGCGATCTTCCCTTCTGGTATCAACACATACGCCTTCATCTTCGCCTTTGCGGCAAACGCGGCGGCGGAAGCGGAGGTGTTCCCCGTTGAGGCGCATATTACCGATGTCGCGCCACCCTCCTTCGCCTTGGATATCGCCATAGTCATACCGCGATCCTTAAAAGAACCGGTCGGGTTCAACCCCTCGAATTTTAAATATATCTCAGCTTCGCAGCCGATTTCATCCTCTAACCGGTCTGCCCTGATGAGCGGGGTGTTACCCTCTGTCAACGTGACGATGTTATTTTTATCGTTTAATGGAAGATAATCCATGTACCGATGAATTATGCCTTTATAAAGCATCTGATAAAGCTCCCTATGAAAGTTTAAATTTTGGTAACTATTAACACGGCAACTAAATAAGTATGTTTGCTTGTCAAAAATATAGTAGGTTGTCATTCCTGCGAAAGCAGGAATCCAGTTGTTATTATTAGCTTTATGGATCCCCGCTTTCGCGGGGATGACGTGTCGTAAAAGCACATTGTTTGATTGCCGTGTTAATATAATACAAACCGCGCCATAAAGTCAAATAGTTTCTAAGCCATCAGGCGCGGCGGGTGGTTTTTAACGGTCAATAAAGGTCATAAATAAAAGACGGCGCATAAAAAGCTTTTTTTATTGACAAAAAAAAGTTAATAAAATAGACTTACGACGTTTTTAGTGAAAAATTTAAGGGCAGGATATGTTTGAAAATCTCAGCGATAAATTAAATTCGGTATTCAAGAAGTTACGCGGTCACGGGAAACTCACCGAAAGTAATATCAAAAGTACATTGCGGGAAGTGAAACTTGTACTGTTAGAGGCGGATGTCAGCTTTAAGGTCGTCAAGACCTTCATCGACGAGGTGACGAAAAAGGCTGTCGGGGAGGAAGTCCTCCTTAGCCTGACGCCCGCACAGCAGCTCATCAAGATCATCAATGACGAGCTGGTGCACATCATGGGCGATGAGAACAGCGAGCTGGATCTGCGGGCTGTCCCACCGGTCGGCATAATGCTTGTCGGGCTCCAGGGTTCTGGTAAGACGACTACAGCCGGTAAACTCGCGAACTATCTGCGCAAGCATCACAGGACGCCGCTTTTGGTGCCTGCGGACGTTTATCGCCCTGCGGCTATCGAGCAGTTGAAGACGCTTGGCAGGCAGTTGGATATACCGGTATATGATTCGAAGCCGAGCGAGAACCCTGTAAATATATGTAAGGCCGCGAAGCAGTATGCACTCGAGAACGGGTGCGATACATATATCATGGATACGGCGGGCAGGCTCCATATCGATGAGAAGCTGATGGATGAGCTGAAGAGTATCCAAAAAGCGGCGGCGCCCGCGGAGGTGCTCTTTGTCGCCGACGCGATGACCGGTCAGGAAGCGGTGAACATCGCCAAGTCATTCAACGATATGTTGGATATCACCGGTGTCGTTCTGACGAAGATGGACGGTGACGCGCGTGGCGGTGCGGCGCTCTCGATCAGGCATATTACGAACAAGCCGATCAAGTTTGTCGGTGTTGGCGAGAAACTGAACCAGCTCGAGAAGTTCTACCCGGACAGGATGGCGTCGCGGATACTTGGTATGGGCGATGTTATGTCGCTTATCGAGAAGGCGCAGGCTTCCTTTGATGAGAAAGCGGCGATAGACCTTCAGAAGAAGATAAAGAAGAACGCGTTTAATTTAGAGGATTTTAAGGAGCAGCTCCTTCAGGTGACAAAGCTGGGTTCGCTGGATTCGTTGATGAAGATGGTGCCCGGGTTCTCTAAGATGAAGGCGAGCGCGAAGGACCTTCAACGTGGCGAGAAGGAGCTCACGAAGACGATCGCGATAATAAATTCGATGACAAAAGATGAGAGAAGAAGGTGCGAGATACTAAACGGCAGCCGGCGCAAGAGGATCGCGCTTGGCAGTGGTACTACCGTTACCGATGTCAACAGGACGATCAAGCAGTTTTTAGAGACTAAGAAGATGATGCAAAGAGTGAGCAAGTTGGGGCTGAAGGGTATGTCGAAGCTTAAGATGCCTTTTTAGCGGAATATGAGAGGGCATAATGCCCAGTACTTGCGTGCATACTTCATGGAGGAAGCATAACATTATCGTAATAAAAAATCGTTGACTTTACAACAACTATTACAGGAGAGAATATGGTACAAAGAGTTCTGGTTATAGCCGC
>JAJRZU010000073.1 GCA_024275075.1 Deltaproteobacteria bacterium
ACAGTAAGGAGCGCGGGATATTTCACTCTTAATACGCTCCGGCCATTCTCCACGCTTCGCTTCAAATATATCTCTTTCGCTTCCTCATCAACGGAATCTATCTGGGTGACATAAGTGATAAGCGGGATCTTAAGCCTCGTGGAGATGCCCGGCCCTACCTGCGCGGTATCACCGTCGATCGCCTGCTTACCGCAAAAGACCAGATCGATATGCTCTTCTTCTTCTATTTTCCTGATAGCTTGTGTGAGGATGTAGCTGGTGGCTAATGTATCAGAACCGGCAAACGCTCTGTCGCTTAATAAGACAGCGTCATCGACACCCAGTGTGATGACTCGTTTTAACGCTTCTTCCGCCTGGGGAGGCCCCATCGATATGACAGTCACCTTACCGCCATACTGGTCGCGCAACTTTAGCGCCGCCTCTACCGCATGGATGTCGTAAGGGTTTACTATGGACGGTACGCCTTCTCTCATCAATGTATTTGTCTTAGGGTCTATCCGTACCTCTGTAGTGTCTGGAACCTGCTTGATGCAAACCACACTGTGCATAAAATCCCCTTTACAATATGATGATTATTCCATGTCATAAGTTAATATACATAGTTATTACATAATTTCAAGTTTTTTTTAAATTTTTTTATAGTAAAATATTAAATATTAATAAACAATTACTTTACAAATCAGATCAGCTAAACTATAATGTAATTGAGTTAAGTCACGCGATGAAAAATACAAAATACCAGAAAAAAATTGCGCAATATGCATTTGTCTTAGTATGCATATGGACTGTTCTTGTTGCCATACTCATCATATATCAATTATTCACTCTTCATAAGATCACGTTAGAGATGGCAGTCAACGAGGCGCGTGCTAATTTTAAAAAAGACCAGGCCTTCCGTTTCTGGGGCGCCTATCACGGCGGCGTTTACGCTCCTGTAACTGACAAGTACCCCCCCAACCCGAATCTCGCGCACATCAAGGAGCGCGATATCCAGACGCCGTCTGGCAAGAAACTGACGCTAATAAATCCCGCTTACATGATGCGGCAGATGAATGAGATGTTTGCCGAAGTGTATGGACAGGCCGGTCATATTACCAGTCTGAAGCTCCTGCGGCCTGAGAACGCGCCCGATGCCTGGGAGAAGAAGGCTCTTTTGTCATTTGAGGAAGGCGTCAAGGAGGTCATGGAATTTGTTGATATCGATGAGCTGCCGTATCTTCGCCTCATGCGACCGCTCTTTATTCAACAGGGCTGCCTTAAATGTCATTGGCAGGAGGGCTACAAGATCGGTGATGTAAGGGGCGGAATCACCGTTTCGCTGAAGATGGCGCCTTTTTTTGGCAGGGAGCGGAGACAGTCGGTCATTTATCTCATATCATACAGCATTATATTGGCTCTGGGAATTATCGGCATTATTTCCGGAGCAAAAAGGCTGAAACTTAGGATCCGTGAGCGGGACGAGGCTTATGAGGAGCTGAAAGAGTACCAGATACACCTTGAGGAGCTGGTCAAGAAGCGGACGGTCGAATTAGAGGAAGCTAACAAGGAGCTTTATCTGCACGTAAAAGAGGTGGAGCGTGTTAACAAGGAATTAAGGAACTTTTCTCATATAGTCTCGCACGACCTGAAATCACCGATGACCAGCATTATGGGTATGGCGGAGCTGTTATCCTTAAAATATTCTGATAATATCGATGATACCGGTAAGAACATGCTTAATCGGATCGTGTATAATACACAACTGATGAATGATCTCATAAACGGGCTCTTAGAGCTTTCGCGGATCGGCAGGTTAGATGACGCGAAGGAGGAGCTAAGCCTGAATGACCAGATCCAGCGGATATTGCAAGAGAATCACCACCGGATCGAGAAGATAGGTGCAAAGATATCGGTAGCGAAGAACCTGCCGGTTGTGTATTACCCGAAGGTGATGCTCTACCAGCTCTTCTCAAACCTTATCGGGAACGCGTTGAAATTTTCAAGGGAGGGTATCCCCCCAGAGATAAAAGTGGGGTGTGAAGAGGCTGAAAGTGAATACATCATCTTCGTAAGTGACAACGGTATCGGTATTAGGGAGCAGGACTTTGATAAGATATTTGACATGTTCTCAAGATTAGACAAGAGCAAGGTCGAAGGTTCTGGTATCGGGCTGGCTATCGTCAAGAAGATCGTTTTTGAGAACGAAGGCCGCATCTGGGTGAAGAGCAAAGAGGGTGAAGGCGCCACCTTCCATGTGACGATACCGAAAAAAAGGTCATGAGATATCAAGAGCTTACAAATCCACGGTTTCCATGTGATACGTAAATCTTTCTATTTGGCTTAGGTCACTTAATACGCGACGCTTATCTTGCGCAGCACTTCCCCGATTATCCTGAAATCGACGCCGATACCCGCGGCGAACTTCGTGCGCATCTGGTTTTCCGTGGCGTCGTTCTCGTACAGCAGGCCGCCAGCCTGGAGATTGAAATACTCGTTTATGTTATACGTCAGGCCGGCATAATAGACCGGCTGCCTGACATAATTGTCCCCGTCCCCGAACGCTTCAATAGACCTGCCTATTGATAAGCTGAACCTTCTTATCGAATAAAAAGGCATCGATGAAATCTCGGACAACGCTCTTTCAGGGTGGATGTTAAGTGTGATAAAGGAACCGAAATCCTCGAGTTTCGGTGCGAAGATGTAGTTCAGGCTGAAGGATGCGACCTCCTTTTTACCCCTTACCTCCGCATGAGAATTTACATGAACTAATGAGTATGACTTCTCTGATATATTTACTAATTCGTTCCTTAGATCCTCGACCCTTACGATGATCTTCGAGAAATATTCGTGCTCGGTGACGATGGCGTCAAACTCGTCCTTGTACGATTTCATATTACTGAAGTATGAATCGGTGAAGATAGTCTCATTAGTGAACTGGTTAGTCAGCTTCGATAGAACTTTCTGCAAGGAGAGCACCCTGTTCAGGAAATAGGATAATTTAAAATTCAAGGTCTTCATATCCGGTATCTTTGACAAATCCTTCTTCATTTTGTTATACTCGGCTTTTAAAGGCGTATCCGCGGGCAGGACGTGGACAAAGAAGTCATCGTTATACTGTATTATCTCCTGTTTCCGCTCCTTTAGCTTGCTCTCGATCAATAACCTCTTCTCAGAAGCGTACCCGTACTTTATAAGTAGGCCTGAATATATTTTGATCCTGTCAAGGACTTCATCATAAAGCTTCTTCTCCTTTGATAAGTATAGATTCTGGCGCTCTAATTTTGAGAGGGCGCCTTTTACCTGAAACGCGAACTGCTCGTTTAAATACACTTCGTCATGCCTGAGAGCGAAATTTGTTTTGATGTAAGTGAAGAAATTATGTATCTCTCTTTTGATCTCATTGACTTCTTGAAAGTCCAGGTAAGTGTACATGTAAAGATCAAAAAAGACGATGGAATCTTCCTTGAAAGGGCCTACAACCGCCGAGAAATTCAGGGCGGCGTCAATGTCCGCATATACTCTTTTCGAAGAGCCGTCAGTCCTGTAATCGATTGCGAGTATCTTTGTCCTTTTATCCCGGATAGTACCCCGTAAGACTATATTTGTATCACTTGGCAGTTTCTGGTCTTTTTCAAACCTCATATCCGTCAACGTGACCGATTCCATGCAAAACGCGCCGCCAGGAAGAAGAACGCTCAAAACAACGCATATTACAAAAAGACACTTTTTCATTTATTACCCCCAAAACAACTTTCTAATAAGCTCCATACAGCATAAGACTTTACATCATTCGCACAACTTGACATTATACATCAAAATGTAAAGCAAAGAGTCCAATATGTCAAGGATTTTAAGTCTATAATAAAAAATATGTAAATACCCTGTCCGCGAAGACCAGTATCGAACGCAGCATTCGGTTTCTTTTTTGAATATCTCAATAATACTTCATAAATATTTGACATAGCTAATATTTTTATATATAATCATTGATACGCGGGTATATGTCTGTTTATTAGTCACATGAATATAAAGGTTTGAATTCTTGACGTATAAAAGAATAATTGCAGCATCATTGATCATCTTCTCGTTATTGTCAGGTTGTAAAAAAGAGGAAGCTGAGGTCATCATACTTGAGGTTGAGGAGACGATCCCTCCAGTTCCACCAGCAAGTGACGACGAACTTAGAATCGCTGTATCAGCTATTATATCACCTAAAAAAACATTTATTTATTATAAGGAGATGTTAGATTACATCTCTAAGAAAATGGGTATGCCTGTCAAGCTCGTTCAAAGGGATACTTATGCCGAGGTTAACGAACTGGTAAAACAAGAGAAGATCCACGCCGCGTTTGTCTGCACAGGCGCTTATATTGACGGTAAGGACGAATTCGGGATGAAGCTTCTCGTGGCGCCAAAGGCTTATGGTGAACCATACTACTATTCATACATAATCGTACCCGCGGACAGTGACGCGGGCAGTTTTGAGGACCTGCGGGGGATGCGGTTCGCCTTCACCGACCCGATGTCCAATTCTGGTAAGCTCGCCCCGACGTATATGCTCGCGAAGATGGGGGAGACACCGAGCACCTTTTTCTCTAAATATATATTCACCTACAGCCATGACAAATCTATCGAGGCGGTCGCGCAAAAGCTCGTGGATGGCGCCGCGGTCGATTCATTGATCTGGGACTACCTGAACGCCACGTCACCAAAGTTCACCTCAAAGACGAAGATAATATTCAAATCGCCGCCTTTTGGGATACCGCCCGTAGTCGTATCAAAGGGGCTTGACCCAAAAACAGAAGCGGATCTGAAAAAGCTGTTCCTTGATATGCACCTTGACCCTGACTGCAAGAAGATACTTGACAAACTTCACATAGACAGTTTCATTGAAATAGATGATGATGCTTATGATTCGTCCAGAGAGATGAGGAGCTGGGTAAATGAGCGGCAAACAGATAAATAATCATAAGGGATTTATGCTGTCTATTGGGCTGAAACAAAAAATCGTCCTGACAATAACAGGCGTTATCCTGCTGCTTGGCTTGATGATAGCCGTTTTTGTCAACATTAATCAGACTAACGCGCTTTCATCTGTATTGCAGAATGAAGGCGTCACAATCACCAGGAACCTTGCGATCAATGCAGTAGAACCTATCCTCACAGATGATCTCGTCGGTATTCAACGCCTCATAAACGAAGTAAGGAAATTAGAGGAGAATGTTTTTTATATCTACATCATCGATGTGGATGGCTATGTATTAGTCCATACTTTTAATAAAGGGGTACCGGCAAGTTTAGCTGAAATAAACGTGTTAGAGCAAGGCGGCAATTACTCGGCAAAACTGCTTAAC
The DNA here is from genome assembly GCA_024275075.1 of Deltaproteobacteria bacterium. Taxonomy (GTDB): domain Bacteria; phylum Desulfobacterota; class JAJRXV01; order JAJRXV01; family JAJRXV01; genus JAJRZU01. Next base: position 5,334 of record JAJRZU010000073.1, read on the forward strand.
ACAGAATACGGGTATATACGGGATATTGCGGTACCAGTTGACAGCCTGGGGGTGATTCATGTCGGCATATCTGAAAATAATATCAGGCGGCAGGTTTTTAACACTACATGGACACTGATCCTGATGACATTTGTCGTCATGATATTCGGTGTGCTGCTCGCCTCATATATCGCGGCATGGGAGCTGAGGCCTCTTGACCATCTGACAAAGGGGGCTGATGAGATAGCAAGGGGGAATCTTGAATACCGGATCGAAGTAAACACGAAGGATGAGATAGGGATACTTGCCGAGGAATTTAACAAGATGGCTCAAGACCTCAATACATCGCGCGCCGAGCTTATCAAGTGGAATGAAGAACTTGAAAAGCGTGTAATAGAACGTACAAAAGAACTTGCGACAAGTGACGAAAAGATCAGCGCAATCGCTGACTCCGCATTAGACGGCATCCATGTAATCGATAAGGACGGGATTGTCAAATATTGGAACAAAGCATCTGAAAAGCTGTTTGGTTACACCAAACAAGAGGCTATCGGTAAAAAGATACACGCTCTAATTGCCCCGGAAAGGTTTCTGGATATCTGGCAGGGAGCCATACAGAGTAAAGCCGTGGAAGTCATCGTAGTCAAAAAGGACGGGACGGAATTTCCCGCTGAGCTATCTTTATCAAAGCTGGGGATTCAAGGCGGTTGGGATTCTGTGGGAATGATAAGGGACATTACAGAGCGCAAAAAAGCCGAGGAGGAGCGAAAGAACCTCTGGCAGCAATTCCTCCATTCTCAAAAGATGGATTCCATAGGGCGGCTTACAGGAAAAATAGCGCATGATTTCAATAACCTGTTAACATCTATTGTAGGGTTTAGTTATCTGGCGTTAGAGTTGTTGCCCGTGGACAGCCCCGCGACTGCGAATGTAAAACGCGTCTGTAGCGTCGGGGAAAAGGCGACAAGGCTCATTGACCAGTTACTTTCATTCAGCCGGACAAGGGTGTTGGAGATGGAGGTGACGAACTTAAACAATATCATTAATGAAATTAGAGATATATTGGAGCAGATGACCGGGGAGGATGTAAAGATTGAGTTAAAAACTGAATCTGATATTAAGAACATAAAAATTGATCCGGCTCAGATAGAACAGGTACTGTTTAATCTGGCGATAAATGCCAGGCAGGCGATGCCAGAAGGCGGGTGGCTCACTATCAGCATATCAAACGTCGAGTTTGGGGAGCAGATCATTAATGCATATCCCGGTACGAAACCCGGTACTTATGTCAAGCTCTCTGTCCAGGATACCGGTGTCGGGATACCTGAGGAAGTGCAGGGAAAGATATTTGAACCGTTTTTTACCACCAAAGAGAAAGGCGAAGGTACGGGGCTTGGACTTTCAACCGTCTTTGGCATAGTCAAACAGCATAACGGGTACATAAATGTCAGGAGTGAATTAAATAAAGGAACGGCATTCAACATATACTTCCCCGCAACAGGTGAAGAATTAGCGGAAAATATTCATGATAAGCCCACACCGAAAGCGCCGGGTACTGAAACTGTTTTGGTGGTGGAAGATGACAGCGCTACAAGGAAATTGTTCACTGATATTTTGAAACTTAATGGCTATAACGCATTAGAGGCTGATTGCAGTGAAGATGCATTGATTATCTTTGAACGAGAAGGCGCCGCTATCGATCTATTGCTGGTCGATGTGGTTATGAGCGAGATGAACGGCTGGGAATTATATGAGACTATAAAGAAAAAAGCGCCTGACATTAAAGTGATTTTCACATCAGGGTACGTTGACAACCCGATAATACACAATGTTATCCTTAAGAACGACTTACCGTTCATTAAAAAACCCTTCACCCCTGATTTACTCATCAGTGAGCTTCGGGATGTGTTAGACAAAAATAAATGATCGCTTCGATATATACCATATACCGCCCTGCAACACCTATGTGTTGGGGCAAATAACGCATATCAACACAAATAGCAAATGTGGTTACCATCCATCCACTATATAAAAAACCGCCTGCGAAAAATACTCCACCCGTAAGGTCAAGAATTAATTGCGGACTTCAACTTTTATTGTCAAGTCTTCACTGTCGTGGCATATTATTTGCTTACTGTTTGACACAGGTAATTCAGAATTATACAGAGGGAAGAAGGTGCAAAAATGAACGGTGTTAAAGAAGTTAAAATGATGACAAAAGGGATAAGGAATCTCTTAATAATACTTATCATGAGTATTGTTGCCGCTCTCGCGGGATGCAGTGTTCACACCGCCAGCGTTAAAAATAGCAGGACTAAGAAAGCCGTCATCTCATCTGATATGAATCCTGAGATAAGGAGCCAGGTTGAAAAACTCTATTCTCCACAGATACCAGAACGGGTATATGGCGCTATTATGCTGGGGAAATTAGGTGACAGGGCAACTTCGGCGCTACCGGCTTTGATAGATATCAT
>JAJRZU010000074.1 GCA_024275075.1 Deltaproteobacteria bacterium
CAAACTGGTGAGGGCGCCTCTTTTAAGGGTGTTCTTATACTTATTCTTTAAATGAGAGATGATCTGTGGCTTGTGTTGTTTGATTTGCGCGTATATATTATCATCCATAATCGGGAGGCCCTCTTCAGATACACAAAAAGTATATTGCATAGATCAAGTAATGTCAAGGAAATAATATGGGCTTATCTGCAAATGGCAATGCAGATGAGCTGACCGCCAAGTCGTCAAATATTTACATTAGTGAGTGTAGGGGCTGTTCATCTGGCAACCGCCTGCCTGTTTGGCATCATTTCGTCAGCAGTTCAAGAAGCCTCATAAGATCGTCATTCGAGTAAAACTCCAGTACTATCTTACCCTTCTTACCCTTCTTAGAGACGCTGATTTTCGTCTTATAATGATCTATCAACTCGTTCTCGATCTGCTTTAGCTGCTTTTGCTCCGCTGTCTCCGTCTTCTTCTTCACCGGTGCGTTTATCTTCCTCACCAGCCGCTCTGTATCCCTGACTGACATTCCCCGCTTGATGATCTTCGATAAAAGAGTATCTATGTCGCTTGTGTTGAAGACCCCTAACAGCGCCCTCGCATGACCCTCTGATATTTCCCGCGCGATTACCAGCTCCTTCGCCTTTTCTGGTAACTTCAGCAGCCGTAGCAAATTCGTTATCGTTGTCCGGCTCTTACCAAGACGCACCGCCAGCTCTTCCTGCGTGTACATGAAATCCTCTATCAATTTCTTATACCCCTGCGCCTGCTCTATCGGGTTCAAATCCTCGCGCTGGATATTCTCTATCAATGCCAGCTCAAGCGCTTCTGTGTCGCTGACATCCTTGACGATAACCGGTATCTCTGTAAGACCCGCCTTCTGACTCGCACGCCAGCGCCGCTCACCGGTGATTATCTGGTAGCCGCCGGATGATGAACTGCGTCGCCGGACGATGATCGGCTGTATTACGCCCTTCTCCCTGATCGAAGCGACAAGATCGCTTAGCTTCTCCTCATCAAAGTACTTCCGCGGTTGCTCCTTGTTCGGATACACCTCCTCAATCCCGCACAATATGAGGGTTCCACCACCGCGCACATCATCTGAAGGCAGTATCAGCGCGTCCAAGCCGCGACCAAGAGCGCTACGCTTTTTTCCCTTTTTTTCTACCATTTGTTTTTCTACCATTTGATATTATCTCTTTGGCGAGACTCAAGTAGTCCCGCGCTCCCCTTGACGTTATATCGTATAAGATTATCGGTTTGCCATATCCCGGTGACTCGCTCAAACGTATGTTCCTCGCTATCACTGTCTTGAATACCCGCTCCTTTGACTTGAAAAACTTCTTGACCTCGCCTACCACCTGGTGCGATAGATTCGTACGAATATCGAACATCGTCATCAAGATACCCTCTATCGTAAGGGTACTATTGATACGCGACTTCACCAGGCTGATCGTATGGATGAGCTGGCTGAGCCCCTCTAACGCATAGTACTCGCACTGAACCGGTATCAATACACTCTTCGCAGCCGACAGCGCGTTAAGCGTAAGTATACCAAGCGAGGGCGGACAGTCGATGATAATATACTCGTACTGACCATTGAGCTGAACTAAAAGCTCCTTTAGCTTACCCTCACGGTGCTTGCTCGTAACAAGCTCTATCTCCGCACCGATGAGGTCAGAATTTGACGGCAGCACCTGCAAATAATCAAGTTCCGTCTTCTGGATGACAGAGCTAAGCGGCTGGGCGCCTATCAAAGAATGATAGATGGTCTTCTTCAACGTTCGCTTGTCGATACCAACCCCGCTACTCGCGTTACCCTGAGGGTCGATGTCTAACAAAAGCGTCTTCTTCTCCGCCGCAGCAAGCGACGCACTAAGGTTCACCGCCGTCGTGGTCTTACCCACACCACCTTTCTGGTTCACTATACATATCACTCGCGCCATGTCTCTTGCTGTTGCGTCTCACCGTGTATCAGGATTACCGGTTCAACAACATATCCTTTCCTCGCCCCTTAAAATAAGCGCCTGACAAACGGCTGTATAAAGTAATACATTATGCTCTTACTTTTAGAATATCATAAAAGTAGCATTTTATAAAATAAAATGCAAGCCAAAAGAAGGGAGCGAAAAAGAAGGGAGCGAA
>JAJRZU010000075.1 GCA_024275075.1 Deltaproteobacteria bacterium
ACGAGGTCGGCAGGGATGCCGCGCGCTACTTCTTCATGATGCGAAAAGCCGACAGCCACCTGAATTTTGATCTTGAGCTGGCGAAGCAGAAATCGAGTGACAACCCGGTTTATTACATCCAGTACGCTCACGCGAGGATATGCAGCATCTTTTTAAAAGCGGATATCAAACAAGAGAAAATACCTGAGACGTTAGATGAGGCTGAGTGGGTGATAAGGTCTAAGGAAGAGATAAATATTATCAAGCACTTGTGGGTTATGCCCGAAACCGTACAGGCGGCGGCGGCGGCAAAAGAGCCGCACAGGATAGCTTTTTATGCTTATGAGCTTGCATCTTTATTTCATACGTTTTATAATAAGCACAGAGTCCTCGTGGCGGACAAAAAGATGGCGCACTCAAGGCTGTTTCTGGTCAGCGCGGTGAAGCAGGCGCTTGTGAGCTGCCTAGGTATATTAGGGATATCCGCACCGGACAAGATGTAGAGGCAAGCTGGGTAAAGTAAACATTCTCATAGGAGGAAACATAATGTTTCAATTGGGTACTATTCGCGCTTAGTGGTTGGCTTTAATTAAAGTGATTAACAAAACTTTGGAGTAGCTTTTTATCATAGGAGACCGGTATGAAGGGTAAAGGGTCTGATTCAAGATACGAGTTTAAGCTGAATGTTAAAGAGATCGCCTTTTTTCTGGTCGGTTCTTTAGGTGTGATCTCGCTCTTTTTTATTGTAGGGATATGGATCGGGAAGAGTCTGAACGCCGTACCGTCTGATATAATAAAAGAGGAGTATGTTACACAAAGGGACTTCCCCGAGAGCGATGACAGTGATAAGGATGTAGATATCGATGACGAGACTGTGATCGACATATCAAAGGAAGGCGGGGAGAAGCCTTCGTACGATTTCCAGAAGTCATTGGGTGATGAGGAGATAATCCCGCTGAAGGAATCTGGTAAATCGAAAAAGGTTAGAGAGAAGAAGAGTAAGAACAGGACGATAAAGGCGAAGAAGGAGATCGATGAGTTTGCCGTGAAGAAGAAGGCGGCGCCGAAAATAGCGGTGACAAGAGTCAAAGAAGTCAAGAAGAAATCAGGCAGTAAAAAGAAGGGCGGCTATACAGTACAGGTAGCTTCTTTGAAGAGCGACAAGGCGGCTCTGAAGCTTGTGAGCAAGCTTGAGCGAAAGGGATATCCAGCGTATTTTATCGCTATTGATTTAGGTGATAAGGGTGTCTGGTACAGGGTTCGGGTCGGCAATTTCTTAGAAAGGGATGACGCGGACACTGTGGTTGCTAAGATCCAGAAGCAGATCAAGTTGAAAGGGCTGGTAGTAAAGGATTCAAGGTATAAATAAGATGGAGAAAGCCGTTAAATTATCTTCAGGTTTTGTCAGCATAATCGGTAGGCCAAACGTAGGTAAATCGACCTTATTAAACGCTATACTTGGTGAGAAGCTGTCAATAATATCAAAGAAGCCGCAGACGACCCGCACCAGGATAACAGGTATCTTGACGGAGCCTGACGCTCAGGTCATCTTTCTTGATACGCCGGGTATCCACCCTGCGAAATCGATGTTTAACAAAAAGATCGTTGACGAGGCGCTAAAAGCGCTTGAACATATTGACATTATCCTTTACCTTGTGGAGCCTTACATAAAGATAAACAAGGCGGATGAAGCGATACTCGAGCTGTTAAATAAAAGTGATGTTACAAAGATGCTTGTAATAAACAAGATAGATACTGTGCACAGGGAACAATTGTTATCGATTGTAGCGAAATATTCTGAAAAATGTGATTTTGAAAAAGTGTTCCTGGTAAGCGCGTTAAAGAACGATGGCGTCGGCGAGCTTCTCGGCGAGATAAAAAAAAGGCTGCCCGAGGGTTCAAAATACTATGATGATGATTACATTACAGATAAGAGTGAGCGGTTTTTGACCGCGGAGATAATAAGGGAGAAGGTATTCAACCTGACCCAGTATGAGGTGCCGTACTCGACAGCGGTAGTCATCGAGAGCTTCAAAGAGAAACCCGGCGGTGCGCTTGCCGTGATAGAGGCATTGATCATCGTGGAGAAGGATTCCCAAAAGGGTATCATCATCGGTAAGAAGGGGCACCTGTTGAAAAAGATCGGTGAGGACGCGAGACGGGATATCGAGCGGCTTTTGGGGCTGAAGGTCTTTTTGAGCCTCTTTGTCAAGACCTCGAAGAACTGGACAAAAAACGAGCGGAAATTAAAAGAGTTTGGTTATTAATATTATGCACATGGAATGTTTTTACATGTAAAAAAGCTGGTAAAGTACGTTGTCTAAACCTGGGGGTGCCGACAAGCGTGCCGCTTGACCAATCAGGCGTAGTTTTATTGAACAATGTGGCTTTTTATGTTGAAAAGGTCACTGCCTGATACGTCAAACATTATGCTTGGAGGCGAAGGAGGAGCTCCCATTAAATTGTGATGGGCAATATACCCATCATTTGAAAGGAGAAGTCGAGGTATGTTAAGTTTAAGAAAGTTGTCAGTGGTAGTTGTTGTATTATTATCTTTCGCGTTTTTTTCAGGTATCGCTTATGCGGCGCCGAAGATAAAGTTTAATAAGATGATCCATGATTTTGGTGAAATTGAGCAGATGACGAGCAACAAATACAAATTCACCTTTAAGAATATCGGTGATGAGGAGCTGGTCATCAAGAAAGTGAAGCCGTCATGCGGCTGTACAGCTACGCTTGTTTCATCAGATACGTTAAAGCCAGGCGAGTCCGGTGAGATAGAGGTTACTTTTAATTCAGGTAAATTCAAGAACAAAGTCAAGAAAACCATATATGTCGAGACGAACGAGCCTTTATTCCCCGGTGACGAGAAAGTAAGGATGGACAAGGACAAAGAACCTACTACCAGAGTCCATAAACTATACCTCACGGCAAAGGTCAAGTATGACAAGAAGAAAGAGGAAGCCCTGAAAAAAGCGCGCAGGGAATTCCAGATGAAGAAGTCAAAGGAGCGGCAGGAGAACCTTAAGAAAGCGGAGGGCGCCAGTAAACAACTCTCACGGAAAGGCGTAAGCAGGCAGACATCTAAGATTACCGTACCTAAGGAAGTGCAGATGGCGGTTGCCAAGACTCTGAAGGTTGACAACAGCATAAGCTTCCACCCGAAGAGTCTGACTCTTGGTGAGATAGAGCTGAATAAAGAGTACAAAAGGCCTGTCAAGATAATCAATATGACAAAGGATAAGGTATTTAATATCGTTAAAGTAGAGGTAAGCGTCCCGTTTGTCGCGACTATGATAAATAAGATGGCGATACTGCCGAATAACCCCGGTCAGATAGAGGTGATTGTGAATGTCAAGCGGGCAGGCGAGCTGAAGAAAGGTAACATATTTATTTACATAAAAGGCAAAGCGCAGCCGCTAAGCATTCCGATATCCTGGAAGTCTGAAGAGGAAGCATGATGCTTCACACATTAATGTGTAAGTTATGTAGATAACGGGAAATATTAATAAAATAAAAATTTGGAGTAGGATTTTATCATAGGAGGAGTAAGTATATAAAAACTTGCACATTTTAAAGGAATATGATAAATTCATTCATGTTTTTTGGGGGGGGGAAGATGCAGGTAGGCTACAACCACAATATAAAGCATAACGGGAAGGTGTATCACTTACAGACCGAGGATAACGGAAAGAAGTCCAAGTCAGTTACTACGCTTTTGTATTGCAGTGGCGCTATTATTTCTTCAAAAACAACTAATTATTCGCCATTGATGGAGAAGAGTGATTATGCCAAAGCGTTGATCGAGCTGATGCAGAACCAGCACCGGCAGATGCTGCTTGATTTGATCAATGGTGATTTTGATGATAATGATAGTTTCCAAAGCGATGTAGCACACTAAAAAGCTCTAAGGGTATAAATATGCAGGTAGGGTTTAACCATAATATCAAATATAAAGGTAAGATGTACCATATCCAGACCGAGGATAGCGGAAAAACTACGATGTCTATCACCACCTTGTTATACACCGGTGGTACTATCATCTCTTCTAAGAAGACAAGTTATGCGGAATTAACACAAAAAGATAATTATTCCAACGAGTTGCGTGATTTGATGAAGACGCAGCACAAAAACATGCTCCTCGAACTTAGGCATGGTAAGTATGATGACCCTGAACAGGCGAAGATAACAGAGTCTGTTTATGAAAAGAGGAAAGAAAGCAAGACGTTCCTTGATGCCATCAACTCTATGGAGGGTGATAAGCTCAAGCAGATACTCGGCCGGGAATCGAAAGCTACGCCAAAACCTGCTGCGCCTGCAAAAGCCCCGAAACCGGCCGCGGCCACCAAGCCGATGAAAGCGGCGCCAAAACCGGTGAGCAAGCCTGCGATGAAGACCCCGGAGAAGAAAGCGACGCCGAAGTTTACAGTGAAATCGAAACCAAAGGAGAGAACAGCAGATAAACCTTCGTCGGAAAAAATCCTTGATGAAGTCATCCTGAACTATTTGTCACAGGATTTAAAGAGAAAAGAGAAGGGGAATAGTTAATATCAATGGGAAATGATATCAAAGAGTTAGAGGATATTGCGCGGCAGTTGAGGATAGACATCATCACTATGTTGAACAAGGCGAAATCAGGCCATACCGGTGGTTCTTTGTCAGCTATTGATATACTCACATGCCTGTATTTCAAAGAGATGAACATCGATCCGGCGGACCCTGACAAGCCAGACAGGGATAAGTTTGTCTTATCGAAGGGTCATGCGGCGCCGGCGCTCTATGCGACACTCGCCCGCGCTGGTTATTTTGATAAAGCCGAGCTCGCGACACTAAGGAAATATGGCAGCATCCTGCAAGGGCACCCGGATATGAACCTGGTGCCGGGCGTGGAGATGTCTACCGGTTCGCTTGGGCAGGGGCTCTCCGCGGCGAACGGTATGGCGCTTGCCGCGAAGCTGGACGGCGCACCGACAAGGGTCTATGTGATAATGGGTGATGGTGAGCAGCAGGAGGGGCAGATATGGGAAGCCGCGATGACCGCCCACCACTACAAGATAGACAACCTGTGCGCTTTCGTTGACAACAATGGCCTTCAGATAGATGGTGAGGTGGAGAAGATCATGGGGATCGAGCCGCTCGCTGATAAATGGCGCGCGTTCGGCTGGCATGTCATCTCAATAAACGGTAATGATATCGCACAGATATTAGAGGCGCTCGATGAGGCTGACAGAACGAAGCACAGACCGACAGTAATCATAGCGAAGACTGTAAAAGGCAAGGGCTTCTCGTTTTGTGCCGGGAAGGTCAAGTACCACGGCGTACCCCCTTCTGATCAGGAACTCGAAGAAGCGCTTAAAGAGATAGGAGGGAGCGCAACGCCCCACCAAATATAACGCGTAGGTTGCTGTTAAGCGAAGCGCAACGCAACGAAAAACAGCGGTTAACAGAATATTTTCATAGGAGCATGAATTGGAAGAGTTGTTAGGTATAAGAGAGAGTTATGGTGAGGCGCTTGCCCAGATCGGTGCTGAGAACAAGGATGTTGTTGTTCTGGACGCGGATCTCTCGGGCTCCACGAAGACCAGCCTGTTTGCGAAGAAGTTCCCGGACAGGTTCTTCAATATGGGTGTCGCCGAGCAGGATCTGATGACTACCGCTGCAGGGTTTGCCGCCGCAGGTAAGATACCGTTCGCGAGCACGTTCGCGATATTCGCCACGGGTAAGGCGTTCGAGCAGGTGAGGCAGTCGATCGCCTACACCAAATTGAATGTAAGGGTTGTCAGCACGCACAGCGGGATCACTGTCGGTGAGGACGGCGGTTCGCACCAGGCTATCGAGGATATCGCGCTGATGCGGTCGCTACCGAACATGACGGTAATGGTGCCCGCTGACGGCATAGAGATGAAGAAGATGATCCGGCACATGCTCGATTTCAAGGGGCCTGTCTATATCAGAGGGGCGAGGAACAAGTACCCGAAACTGTTTGATGATGATTATAAATTTGAGGTCGGTAAGGCGGTGACGATCCGCGAGGGTAAGGACGCGACGGTGATAGCCTGCGGTTACATGGTCTCGCAGTCGCTAAAAGCATGTGATATCCTTAAAGAAAAAGGCTATGATGTCGGGCTTGTCAATATGTCTACGATCAAACCGATAGATACCGGTGCCATCATCCACGCCGCGAAGGTGACAAAAGCGATTGTGACCGCTGATGAGCATAACGTCATCGGTGGGCTGGGCTCTGCGGTTGCCGAGGTTCTTGGCGAAAGCAGCCCGTGTCTCATGAAGCGGGTCGGTATAAAAGATATATTCGGTAAGTCAGGCAGTGCAGGCGAGCTGGTAAAGCGATACAATCTGACGCCAGGGGATGTATCTGATGCGGTTATGCAGGTGATCAGGAAGCGTGACGGTCAGTAGGGCAGTCACAGCCTTGATGATGGTAAGGCGGTAAATAAATTATCCCGCAGAAAAATCAGGCGCGCAGAAAAATCAGGCGCGCCTGTTAAAGAAAATGATCCAGTTGTACCATGTATACAAATCCTACCTGAAGGGCGTACACGTCCTCGAGGATGTGAGCCTTACGGTCTCAAGGGGTGAGTTCGCGTTTTTGGTGGGGCCTTCTGGCGCCGGTAAGACCACACTCTTGAAGCTCCTTTTCTCCGCGGAATCGTTCACCGATGGTCAGGTGATCGTGAACAACTATAACCTCGCTAACATAAGACATAAGAATATCCCCTACCTGCGGCGCAGTATAGGTGTTGTGTTTCAGGACTTCAAGTTGCTGAACAACCGGAGTGTTTTTGATAATGTGGCGATAACGCTCGAGATTCTCGGTGCCGGTAAGAACGATATCCGGCGGCGGGTGACGAAGGCGCTAAAGCAGGTGGGGTTGCAGTATCTGGAGGATAAGTACCCGCTCGAGCTCTCCGGCGGCGAGCAGCAAAGAGTAGCTATCGCCAGAGCGGTGGTCAACAACCCGAGTATCCTGCTCGCGGATGAGCCGACGGGTAACCTTGACCCTGATCTTTCGGTTGAAATAATGAATATACTTAATGATATAAATGCGATGGGTACGACTGTCCTTGTGGCGACACACGACAAGTACCTCCTTGGGAAGTTTGAGAAGAGGACGATAATGATCAATAAAGGGAGAGTAAGCGAACCGATTTAAAGGATGAATATCAATCAGATAATATATTTTATAAAACACTCTTTGTCTAACATCAGGCACAGCCTTCTGGTGAATTTTGTCACGATAAGTACGATAAGTATCGCAATACTTATATTCTCATCTTTTGTAATGATAATATTCAACCTTACGAACCTCGTATCGAAATTCGAGGATGATGTACATATCGTCGCGTACCTGAACGATGATTTTGTCAGCGGTTATGAGAACATAAAGAAGAATATCCTGAAGCTCAACGGCGTCAACAGGGTAAGGTACCGGTCAAAGGAGCAGGCGCTCGCGATATTCAAGAGCAGCCTTGGTAAGAATGACAGGTTCCTTGATGACATCCCCCACAATCCGCTGCCCGCCTCATTTGAGATACGTCTTGAGAATGATTTCAAAAGTAAGGCTAAGTTAAAGGGGATAGCGTCCGCGTTAAAAACAATGAGGATATTCGATGATATCTCTTTCGGGCAGGAGTGGATTGAGCATTTCCATAACTTCCTGAATATCCTGAAGGTTATCGGTACGGCTATCGGTGCAGGGTTCCTCTTTGCTGCGGTATTCATCATCTCGAACACGATAAAGCTGACCATATACGCGAGGCGCGATGAGATAGAGATTCTAAAGCTCGTCGGTGCGACGGACGGTTTCATAAAGGCGCCATTTTTAATAGAAGGGATAATACAGGGGTTTTTAGGCGCGATTATCTCGATTGCCGCGTTATACGTGTTGTACCTCATGTTTTTAGCGAAGATCCAGGCGCTTAGCTTTGTCGGTATCAACTCGACGAACATGCCGTTTTTACCACCAAAATTCCTCGCGCTTGTGCTGCTCTTCAGTGTTTTGCTGGGTATGGTCGGCAGCGCCATGTCACTGGGTGAAATAATTAAGGGATGATCTTATGCGCGTGTCATTGACATTTGCGATATTAGTGATGATATTACTATTGAGTTGCCGCGCGGTATTCGCGGATGATGATGGCGCCGTATCTATAGAGCGTGATGAACGTAGATTAAAAGCGTATGACAAAGAGATAAAAAGGGAGAAGGGTGAGATAAGCAGGATAAGGAGTGAAGAGAGGTCGGTATTTGAGGAGCTGCGCCGGATACAAAGGCATATAGATAATAAAGAGGAGGAAGCGAAGGCGTTATATGCGGCAAAGAACGAGATCGATAAGATAGTCTTTGATTCTTATCTACAGGTTCTTGAGCTAAAGGAGCGGATCGTCAATCAACGGGAGCAGTTAGAGAAGCGTTCTGTCGCGTTATATAAGATATCTGATATGCAGTACTTGCAGGTGCTCTTCTCCTCAAGCTCTTATGTAGACATCCTGAAGCGGTATAAGTATTTAAAACTTATCCTGAATCAGGACTCCAGGCTCATAGACGAGTACGATAATAACAAGAGGCTTTTAAGCGAGAAAGCCGAAATCATAAAAAAAGAAAAAGAAAAGCTTGACGAAATCATAAAAAAAGTTAAGAATAAAGGCGAAGAAATCCTGGCGGACAAAAACGCAAAAGAGATTCTGCTCAGGAAGGTCAGGCGGGAAAAGAGCTATCATTTAAGAGTACTTAAAGAGTTAAGCGCTGCTGCAAACAAGTTAGAGAAATTAGTCATAAAGCTTCAAAAAAACAGTGCCGACAGCAAACTACTTTACAAAGAGAAGTTTAGTGATTTTAAAGGTGTTTTAGAGACGCCCGTGCGCGGTAACGTTATAAGTTATTTCGGTAAGGAGCGTGTCTCGAAGTTCAACACATACTTGTTTAACAACGGTATAAAGATCTCCGCGAAGGTTGGGCAGGATGTCATAGCCGTATTTTCAGGGAGAGTCGTCTTCGCTGACTGGTTCCGGGGATACGGCAAAGTGATCATAATGGAGCATGGAGAAGGTTATTATACAGTCTACTCGCATCTGTCCAGATTAATAAAAGGTGCGGGTAGCTTGGTGCAAAGAGGCGAAGTGATTGCGAAGAGCGGGGATACCGGTTCTCTGTCCGGTGCGTGTCTCTATTTTGAGGTTCGGCACAAAGGCAGGTCAGTAGATCCCATGGACTGGTTAGAACCGAATGTTAGTGGGATGAACGCCGCACGATAGTTTTGTGTATATCCCGTTACGGTATAAATTAACTAAACTAATGAGTCATTGTTTGACTCATTTCAATAAAACAGGAGGATGTATTTATGTTTAAGCCTTTTAAAAAGAGTAGGTATCTACTTGTCATATTCTTTTTGGTCATAGGCATTCTAATCGGTAACGGTTTGGAGAAGAAGATCAATGCTATGACGAAATCATCTTATGAGGAGCTTAGCATTTTCAGCGATGTTTTGCACCTGATAAAGACGAATTACGTAGAGGAAGTCGATGTAAAGGAGCTGGTGCAAGGCGCGATAGTCGGGATGCTTAAGACGCTGGATCCGCACTCGTCATACATGACCCCTGATATGTACAAGGAGATGCAGATTGAGACGAAAGGGAGCTTTGGCGGGCTTGGTATCGAAATAGGCATAAGGGACGGGGTATTGACCGTCATATCACCGATAGAAGATACGCCGGCATACAGGGCTGGTATCTTGGCCGGGGACAAGATTATCAAGATAAGCGGCGAATCTACAAAGGATTTGACTTTAGCCGACGCGGTCAAAAAGATGCGCGGTAAAAAGGGCACCCCGATAACCATCACGATCGCCAGGGAGAGCCTGCCGTCACCAAAAGATTTTACAATAATAAGGGATATTATCAAACTGAAAAGTATAAGGTCAAAAGTATTAGATGGCGGGATCGGTTATGTGAGGATCAGCTCGTTCCAGGAGAAGACCGGTGATGATCTAAAGAAAGCGCTAACGGCATTTGAAGCGGACGGGAATTTGAAAAATGGTGTTATCCTGGATCTTCGCAACAATCCCGGCGGGCTCTTGAATCAGGCGGTAATGGTATCTGACGCATTCGTTGACTCTGGTATTATCGTTAATACTGATGGCCGTCTGAAGTCTTCAGTCCAGCCATTCCCCGCTCACGACAAAGGTACATTCAAAGATTTCCCGATGATCGTTTTGGTGAACAGCGGCAGCGCGTCCGCATCTGAGATCGTGGCCGGCGCCCTGCAGGACCATAAAAGAGCGCTTATATTAGGCGAAAAGACGTTTGGAAAGGGTTCTGTACAGACTATTATCACACTCGCTGATAATTCCGCCTTGCGTCTGACTACCGCGAGATACTACACACCAAGCGGCAGGAGCATCCAGGCGAAAGGCATCGAACCTGATATCGTCGTTAAGCGTGAATACAAGCCGGTTGAGGATGTGAAGACAGCGCCTGATACGAAAGACCATGTAATCAGGGAGAAGGATCTCAAGAGGCATTTTGAGAACGATACCAATGAACAGCCTGAGGATAAGCCTGAGTCTGAAGATGAAGAGGCTGAGAAAGAGGGAGAGGTTAAAGAGTACGACAATCAGTTGACAAGAGCGGTGGACATATTAAAGAGCTGGGGGATATTTAAGGATATTCAGGCTGCCAAATAAATATGAAGAATATTTTTAAAAAAGGTGATGTCAGGTTTTTAGCCTCTTTAGTGGTGTTTGCCCTGTTCATTTTTTTGAGCCATGAGGTATTGCAAAGGCTTAAATCCGCGCCTGATGAGACTAATGACAGCAGTGCGGGTAACAAATATTATAAAGCTGGCGCTAAGGCTTCAGCTGACAGCATAACGGCGAGAGATAAGAGTAGCCCCGCAAAAATTACCGTAAAGCCATTAAAGAAGCCCGATAAGGCTTATGTCGCGATTGTCGTGGATGATCTTGGCGTAAACTTCCGCCTTGCGAAAAGGTTTATGGAGCTTGGGCCTGATTTTACCTTTTCGGTGCTGCCCGGCAGGACGTATACCACAAAGATCGCGAAGGCTGTGAAGGAGAGCGGGTTTGACCTGATGCTCCACCTGCCGATGGAGCCTTACAGCTACCCCGAGGATGACCCGGGCGACGGGGCTCTTTTTCTAAGTATGTCAGGCGGCGAGATAAGGCGGGGGCTGAATGAGATGCTCGCTTTAATACCGGGCATACAAGGAGTCAATAATCACATGGGGGCGCGTTTTAGTGAAGACTGTGCTAAGATGTCTGTTGTGATGAGCATCTTAAAGGAGAATGACATGTTTTTCCTTGACAGCAAGACATCAAAGTTATCGTGCGGCACAAAAACCGCCCGGGAGTATGGCGTACCAAGCGCCAGCAGGACAGTCTTCTTAGACAATGACAAAGCCAGAAGCAAAATATTAAAACAGCTTGACACCCTTATAAGAAAATCAAAACGCTATGGGTTCGCTGTCGCTATATGCCATCCTTACCCTGAGACTGCGGATACCTTTAAGGATTTGCAAAAGATACTTGATGATAACAATATTGAGATCAAGAGTATGTCTGAGATAATAAAGCTAAGTATGCTACGGGAAAAAGAGAAGCAGGCGAGGTTTATTACCCTTGGCGCGATGGTTCAGCAGTAGTTATGGGCATGTTGCCCAATACTAATTAAGGGGGATTTCCCCTTCGCTCCCGTTGGTCGCACCCCCTTTTTTCAGGTACTTACAGCGACGTCTTTTCCAATAATATGAAATATTTGCCATTTGACTTAAGTCCCATTATATATTTTCTTACGAATTCCTTTGACATACAAAGCCTTATTGTGTAGAATAAAAAAGGTGTAATTATATGTATATATAA
>JAJRZU010000076.1 GCA_024275075.1 Deltaproteobacteria bacterium
AAATCGATAGTCTCATTGTACGTACCGCTATCGACATAAACGACATCGCTGCTTGACGCGGCGTTTATGGCCGACTGGATCGTCGAGTAGTCAGCAGGCACCTGGAGGCAACCCTCATCTATCTGCCCGTTACAGTTCTGGTCGATATTGTCGTTGCAAATCTCAGTTCCATCAGGATTGATCTCAGCGTCTTCATCGTCGCAGTCATAAGGGTTGTTGACATATCCGTCTGGCAAGGTCAGGCTGACAATGGAGTCGTTTTGACTACCGTATCCATCACCGTCTGCATCCAGGTAATATGTATTACAACCGGTGTCGGAGCTGCCGTCGCAATCATTGTCTCCTCCGTCACAAACTTCCTCTTCGCCCGGGTTAACATTCGCATTGCTATCGTCACAGTCGTCAGAATTTACAACGTATCCCGTGGGTTGCAGGCTCTCTATTACTGATACATCCGCATCACCGTATCCATCACCGTCTGCGTCTAAGTAATAAGTGTCGCAGCCCTCGTCAGCCTCACCGTCACAGTCCTGGTCGACATCATCGGCGCAGATCTCATCAGCGCCCGGGTGAATGTCCGCGTCAGTGTCGTCACAGTCATCGGCATTATCAACGTAGCCGTCTGGCGCCGTTGTCCCCACCACATAATTTGCAGGGTCACCGTATTCATCACCATCAGCGTCAACATAAAAAGAGAGCAGGTCACTGCCATCGCAATCCTGATCCATTCCATCGTCTGGTATCTCTTCGGCTTCAGGATGTATCGAAGCGTTGTTGTCGTTGCAGTCACCGGCTTCAACTGACCAGCCATCGTTGTCTACATCAGTTACGGTGGTCTCGTCACTGCTTCCGCCACATGCTTTGATACAGATCAGACATGCAAACAGAACCAGGATTGAAACAACCTTTAAGATATTTAATTTACTTTTCATCTTTCCCCCTCAATAGAAATTTTAGATAAAAAACTCAATCCAGCATTTTATACTATTCCACATAAAAGTAAAGTACTTTTAAAAACCCTATCCATTTATTGATTAAAATAGATAAAAAGTCAACAAAAAAGTTACTAAAACCACATTATTAATAATGCCTAATGAAAACTAATGAAAAAAGTCGCAAAAAACTTTTGACATGATTGAAGATTTGATATATTTTTTAAAACACTAAGGGGGGGGGGTATGTTGCCCAATACAAATTAAGGAATTTGTACTGTAAAGAAATTCCCCTTCGCTCCCGCTGTTCGCCCCCTTTTTTCAGGTACTTACAGCGACGGCTTTTGCGAGAATATGAAAAAATCGCTATTTGGCAACAGTCCTTAAAGAAGTGAATTGAGCGAAAATGCGAATGAATATAGGGAAAAAATATGTAGTTCAGCTCATTGTTCTGGTGATTGTGGCCGTCAACTGTAATGATTGCAAGGGTGAGATAGTGAACTCCATTGCGGCGCGCGTAAATGACCATGTAATAACGTTACGGGATATGGAGATTGAGTTATACATACAAGGTAAATTATTTGGTAAGGATAACATTCAAAAGGATATTCTGTGGAGAATGATCGATGACCACCTTATTTTGGCTGAGATAAAAAAAAGCAAGGGAAAAGATAGAAGCAACGGTTTAAAGGCGAGAGTTGATGATGAAGTAAAAAAGTTTAAGGGTAAGTTTACTGCAAAAGAGTATGAGAAGTTCTTAGATGAGCTTGAGATAGGCGAAGATGACGTTTATTTAAGGTTCAAGAACAAGGCATTGACAGGCGATTTTTTAAATAAAAGGGCGGCAATTAAAAAAAACGGTTCTAAGAACGCTAAAAATATGGTATTAAAGAGTAAGAGAGACGATCGGTTGGTTGCCACGCTTAAGAATTATATATTAAGCCTTAGGGAAAAAGCTGATATTATGATAAATTTCACTAATAATGAATAGGGCGAGAAGGCTATAATGTACGAACTTAAAATCAATCTGGATTTTTCTTCGGCGCATAATTTAAGGGGCTATCAAGGTATTTGCGAATCATTGCATGGCCATAACTGGCATGTGCAGATCATTGTAACGTCACCAAAACTAAGCGATATGGGTCTTGTGATCGACTTCAAGGAATTAAAATCGATCTCGAATGAAATACTTGACCAGTTAGACCATAAATATTTGAATGAGCTTGACTACTTTAAAGATGTGAATCCATCATCAGAGAATATCGCGAAATATATTTTTGATGAGCTTATGAAAAGGCTTGAGGGACATAACGCCATGCTAAGCAAGGTCGTTGTTTATGAATCAAAAGGTTCGTCGGCCGCTTATTATGATGAGGGGTAAGAGATGGATGCGGTAGCGGACATTCAAAGCGAATATGACCACCGGCAGATCGAGATAAGTAAAGTCGGTGTAAAGGATATAAGATACCCTATCATAGTCAAGGACAAGAAGAAGGGATTTCAGCATACCGTTGCCAGCATCAATATGTACGTCAACCTGCCGCACCACTTCAAGGGTACGCACATGAGCCGGTTCATTGAGATACTAAACGAGTTCAGGCAGGAGCAATTATCGCTGCAAGAGGTACAAAGCATCTTAACGCGGATGAAGGCGCGGCTGAATGCTAAAGCGGCGCATTTTGAGATCGAGTTCCCATATTTCATCGAGAAGGCGGCTCCGGTATCAAAAGCTGTCGCGTTGATGGAGTATTCATGCAAGTTTGTCGCCGAGAAGAGCAACAAGGATGTTTTTATTGTAAGCGTTACAGCGCCAGTAACAACTGTCTGCCCGTGTTCCAAGGAGATAAGCGATGAAGGTGCGCACAACCAGCGCTCTTTAGTAACAGTCGCGGTTCAGTTCAAGAAGTTTGTCTGGATAGAGGATCTGATCGAGCTCATTGAAGCCGCGGCAAGCTGCGAGGTTTATTCCTTGTTAAAAAGGCCTGACGAGAAGTATGTGACAGAGAAGGCTTACCAAAACCCTATGTTCGTCGAAGATATTGTAAGGGAGATATATAAGACTCTATCCGCGGATGATAATATAATATGGTTTACCGTTGAATCTGAAAATTTTGAGAGTATCCATAATCACAGCGCTTACGCCTTTATAGAGAAATAACAAAAGTTCTAAGGATTACGAAGACTTTGGAGCTTAATGATAAATGATATAGAATTAGACGCCCTCCCTTGATGGGAGGGCAAGTGGGAGGGTAAAGCTATAACAACATCACCCCCACCCATCAGTGCAAAAGCAATCACTGATTGCCCTCCCCCATCAAGGGGGATGGACAATATTGACCCCGATGCAGAACATCGAGGGATTTTTTCGATTAAACAACTAAGTATTTTATCTGGTTGTTTCAGGAGATGTTAGTTGGATAGCGCCTATTATAAGAAGTGCCTTGTATGCGGTGTAAAGGACAAAGAGAAGGAATTGCGATGTAATAAATGTTCCGGGAAGTTGCCTGATGTTCAGCGGCTGTTGATTGAGGCGTATGAATCAAGAATAAAGGATATGTCTTCAAAAAGAGCATTTATATTGACTTTTGTATCTCCTTTTGTCGCGTTTGCCTTTTTTTACCTCGTCTTAAACGCTCTGATCTTCATTGTGGGCAAAATCGGGCTTGATATCACACCCATCTCGTTTAGAAAAGCGTTTATTCTCTCAACGTTATTTGTCGGCGCTGGTCACTTATACTTAAAAAGATATATCCCCGCGCTCTTTTTCGCAGTTCAGCTCCCTTTATCTATCGGGCTTTTATGGCAGACGTTTTCTGAGCGCGACATGTCGTTCATGGAAATCATGTATAACAACGACTTTAACTACGGGGTCATAGCATTATTATTCGTATATATCGAAATATGGCTCATTGTGGCTAAGGACACGCTGAAATGGCGCTGCGAGTTAAAGAAAGCCCCCTGCCAGCTCGCGTGCCCCGCCGGTATTGATATCCCTCACTATATCGCTTTGATATCAGAAGGGAAATATAATGAAGCTATCAACATTATACGCGAGAACAACCCCTTGCCCGCAACAATCGGCAGAGTTTGCCCTCATCAATGTGAAATCGACTGTTTAAGAGGGGTGGATGGTGAACCGATAGCGATAAACCCTTTGAAGCGTTTTGTCTCGGATTTTGAAAGAGAAATAAACAAAACGCCGCCTAAATTTGAAGTGTTACCCGGGAAAAACGAGAAGGTCGCGATAATAGGCAGTGGCCCCGCAGGATTATCCGCCGCATTTTATCTCGCGAAATTAGGGGTAATGTCCACAATATATGAGAAGGCTGAAGTCGCGGGAGGGATGCTCGCCTTAGGCATACCAAAGTATCGGCTGCCACGGGATGTCCTGAACTATGAGATAGACCTGATAAAGGGGTTGGGGGTCAATATAGTGACGAACAGCCCGCTTGGTACCGACGAAAAGAGTATGACAAGTCTGCTTAAAGAAGGTTATGACGCTGTTCTGCTCGCTGTCGGTGTCCAGCAGGGAATAAAGCTGAGGATCAAGGGGGAAGAGAGTGACGGCGTATTAGACTGTCTGTCATATTTGCAAGAGGCCAATCTGAAAGAGCCGAAAGTTATTGGCAGCAAAGTAGTCGTTATCGGGGGGGGGAACGCCGCTGTCGATGCCGCGAGGACGCTGCTGCGGTTAGGCGCTGAGACGGTGATATTATTGTACCGAAGAGGCCGAAACGAGATGCCGGCAAGTAAGAACGAAGTTGCGGCGGCAGAGCAGGAGGGCGTAGTTCTTGAGTTTTTAGCCGCCCCTAAGGAAATCATATCAGATGAAACAAAAGTTGTCGCTATGCAGTGCGTCAAGATGCGTTTAGGCGAACCAGATAAAAGCGGCCGGCGCAGACCGATACCCATAGAGGGCTCTGAGTTTACTATTGAAACAGACAAGGTCATTGCCGCGATCGGGCAGACGCTTAAACCTGATTTTGTCACATATAATGAAGATATCAAGTTTACAGACAGGCACTTGTTAAAAGTGGACAAGGTCTCATTGGAGACATCTATAAAGGGCGTCTATTCGGCGGGCGATTGTGTAAGCGGTCCATCTACTGCGATCAACGCGATAGCAATGGGCAAAAGAGCTGCTTTGTCGATATTTTACGATTTATATAATAATAAGATAAGATGGCCTGAATATAAGGATAATTACACTAAAAAGTGCGAGATAATCGCTGAGGAGCGGGCAGTAAAAAAACTGCGAATAAGGATGCCTTCCATGCCGCTAAAGGAGAGGATTTATACCTCCGGTGAAGTTGAGAAGGGTTATTCTGAAGGGATGGCGTTAGAAGAATCTTTAAGGTGCCTTAAATGCCACCAAGAACTTATTGAATAATTTAATCATATAAAGAATTATGTTCTTGACAAGATATATTTTGGGTGCTATGATTTTGAGGCTGCTTGTAACTCAATGAGCGGCAAAGGTACTAAAATCATAAGACTATTTGCGTTTTAATAAGTGTGTGTATTTACTTAAAAAAGGGGGGATGACGCTTTAAGTACTGCAATGTAAATAAAAAAAACAAATAAGAAACATTATTAAATATACGAATTTCTTTGCTTTAAGGGGGAGGCGAAATGAAAATAAAGTCCACAAGAAGCAGTTTCTTTCTTAGTATTTTGTCGGTGTTAGTTCTCGTTACTATCTTTTTTGTAAGTCCTGTGTTGGCCGAGGATGACGAAGGGGGAATGGCTGACATGCCGACATGTAAGACCGATGAGTGCCATGCTGACTATGGGGTAAAAGAATATGTTCACGGGCCTGTAGGCATCGGCGCTTGTTACATCTGCCACAAAGCGACAACAGATTCTCATCCAAACGAAGATACCTTAGATTTTGAACTTGCCGCTCAGGGCAAGGACCTTTGTTACCTGTGCCACGAACCAAAAGACCAGAACGAAACGGTTCACAAGCCGGTCCTGATGGGTGAGTGCCAGGGCTGTCATGACCCGCACCAATCAGATTTTCCGATGCAGTTGAAAAAGGGCACCACAAAGGATCTTTGCTTTTCATGTCACGCAGATAATAAGACCAACCAGCAGTTTGTTCACGGGCCTGTCGCCGCAGGGGATTGTAATATATGTCACAATCCGCACTCCTCGGCTTATCCAAGATTGTTAGAGAAAGACGGAAACGATCTTTGTTTCATGTGCCATATTGACAGACTGGCGGAGTTTACCAAAAAGTACGTCCACAAAGCCGCTCAGGAGAGTTGCTTAAACTGCCACGATCCGCATGGTTCACCAAACAAGTATATGTTAAAGCGTTTTGGTAAGGAGGTATGCTTCCTTTGCCATAAGGATAAGAAGGAGCAGATAGAAACGGCAAAGGTAAAGCATGGCGCCTTAAAAGAGGGGATATGTACGAATTGCCACACTCCGCACTCATCTGATTTCCCAAGGCAACTGAAGGCACCGACTAAGGATATTTGTTATACATGCCACGAGGATATCGGCAAGAGGGTAAAGTCTGAGTTGTATATTCATGGCCCTGTTCAGCAGAATGACTGTTATGCTTGTCATGATCCGCATGGTACAAATAACCCGAAGATATTGAAGAAGGCTTTCCCTGCGAAGTTCTATATGCCGTATAAGACAGAGAACTACGCACTTTGCTTTGGTTGCCACAACAAAGAGCTCGCACTGGATCCATTTACAGATAAGCTTACAAACTTCAGGAATGGTGATATGAACCTGCACTTCAAGCATGTTAATAAAGATCCCAAGGGCAGGAGCTGTAAATCGTGTCATGCTCCTCATGCAGGGCCTCAACCGAAGCACATCAGGCCTGAAGTACCATTTGGGAATCCACCGATGGTGTGGATGCTGCCGATTAATTATACTATGACAGAGAATGGTGGCACCTGTGAGGTGGGTTGCCATAAAACCAAGACCTATGACAGAGTTAACCCTGTGCAGTATAAGTAAAATCCGATGAACAAAAGGGGCAGCTATGAAAGATAAAAATGTTATAAGAAAAGTGAGTGAGTATTATTCTCACTATATCAGGAAGGACAAGTTCTTTTGGCTATTTAGTGTCTCATTTATAACCCTTTTGCTGATAATTCTCATCCCACCGATTTTAGGGTCGGCGTTTAGGAACTTAAGGGTAGGGGATAAGATAACTCCCTTTACATTAAATGATTTAGACGGCAATGAGGTGAATATTGAAGATTATAAAGGGAAATTGTTAATATTTAACTTCTTCCAGATTGACCAGGAAAAGTCTCAAAAAGCGTTAAAAGCTCTTGTCGGGATGTACAAAGAGTTTAAAGAGAAAGATGTGCAGTTTATCGCTGTCACTTCCCAGGTCGATCAGATAGAGGCGGTAAAAAAGTTCAAAGATGAAAATGGAGTTGATTTCCCCATATTAATTGATGGGGAGAAAACTGTTTACCAAAGCTTTGGTATCTTTGTTATGCCGGTCACTACCTTAATTGACAAGGAATTTAAGATCGAATATGAATATTCCTCTTTTATGATGGGGTTTGAAAACGAAGTCGGCGGCAGGTTAAAAGTCGCGCTTGGTGAGATGACGCAGGAGGAGTATGAAAAAAGTACAAAGCAGACTGTGATCGCTGAACGCTCCTCCGAAGAAAAATCCGCCGTTAAGAAGCTTGGACAGGCTGAGCTATTGATAGCGCGCGGGCGGCCTGATGAAGCCTTGAAATTATTAGAAGAAGTCGTCACATTAGACTCTACTATCGCGAAAGCTCATGTGTTATTAGGTGACGCTTTATTAAAGAAAGGTAAGTTTGAAGAAGCGACAACTGAGTATAATAAAGTAAAAGAGATGGTCAAAAAAATGTCGCCTATGGCAAAAGCGGCTGATGTAGGGCTCGGTGCGGTACTCGCTTTGACCGGTGAGCTTGATAAAGCGCAAAAAATATTAAGTATGTCCGCGATGATAAACCCGAACCCGATATCTGCGGCAAAAGCATACTATTGGCTGGGGTACATCGCTGAGCAAAAAGGTGATCTAAAAAGCGCCGTAAAGCATTATAAAAAAGCTGTTGAAAAATTATTATCAAAAGCGAAAAGGGGTCGTTAAGACCCTGAAAAAGAAAGTGTTTCAGGAGGTTTGCGTTAGTGTTTAAAAGGAGTGTGAAGGGAGTTTTCACTATAGTTTTTGTTTTTGCAATGGTCTCTTTCGCAAAAGCAGGTAATATTTCAGTTATCGCGCCTTTAGATGGCGTGGGTGTCAATTCAAATGATATCGTTATAATCGGCAAGGCGGGACAGAGCATAAAAGAGTTGCAGATAAAAGGTACCGCGAAGGATAATCTGAAAGTGAAGGTAAATAACGGGGGGTTCTTTGCTAAAGTCAAATTACCAGACAGTGATAATACGATAAATTTATCCGCCACTGACGGCTCCTCCCTTGACCTGCATATTAAAGTCAGCAAGACCGGTGGCTTTAATTATCATCCTGATATGGATGAAGCGTTAGATTGTGCGTCTACTTGCCATACTGATGTAGAAAAGAACGGGTATGCTGTAAAATCATCGGCGGGGATATGCTATGAGTGCCATGATGTCAATAATGACAAGGCTTATGTGCATGGTCCTGTCAATATGGGCATTTGTACTGTATGTCACAGGCCGCACGGGTCTGATGCCCAGATGTTTCTTGTGACAGATAAAAAGATTTTATGTAATGGATGTCATGATTCTCTGATGTCATCGCATCCTGATACAACAAGTAAGCTTTGTATCGATTGTCATGACCCGCACAGCTCTGATAAAGAGTTTCATATTAAATAGTTGTAATAATCCTTAATTGGAAGGGGTTGTTATGAAAAAGAAATGGCTGTTTCACTTTAGTTTAGTAACGTTAATTAGTGTGATCTTATTGACGCAGGTTTCCGTCGCGGCATTTAAGAATGTCTCCGTGGGGGCAACAGCACCTAATATAACGTTAAAGGATTTAGACGGTAATGATGTCTCCTTAGAGGATATTTATAAAAACAATGAGCTTACATTGCTCATCTTCTGGGCGGTATGTAGCCCGAGGTCGATAGAGCAGTTAAAAGACTATCAAAAGTTCTATGACCTGTACAAGGAGAAGAGTGTCCGGATTCTTGCCGTAAATGTCGAAAGTGAGGATATCACTGAAGAGGATGTCGCTAAGATCAAGTCGATCATTGATGAAAACGGTATAAAGTTCACTGTCGTCATGGATGAAGGGCTGGCCGCTTTTCGTAATTATGGTGTAGTTGCCATACCTTCTTCTGCAATTATCAAAAAAGATGGAGAGATCGTCAAGGATTACGCGAGCTATGCAACTTTCGCCTATCTGGATATCTTAGATAATATTGAATATGAGTTAGGGATCAAAGAGAGACCGAAGGAAGTCGAGATCGCCGAAGCGGCAAAGCGGTACAAGCCTGTCAAAGCGTCTCTTCTGCACTACGGCCTTGGTAAGAAGCTTATTCAAAGAGGTATGGCTGATAAAGCGATACGGGAATTCAAGAAGGCCTCTGATATTGACGGCAAATTTGACCAGCCGCACGTTTTATTAGCCGAAGTGTACTATGAAAAGTCGTTAAAGCAAAAGAGTAAAACGAAGAAGGAACAGTATTTGAAAGATGCTAAAGATGAATACTTGAAGGCGCTTGAAATAAATGCTGAGAACCTGCCAGCTCTATCCGGGCTTGCGCTGGTCTTGATACAGGAACAAAACGAGAAGGAAGCTGAAGAGAGCATTGAGAAAGCGCTCGGGCTTGAGCCTAACTTCACGCCGGCACTGGCGGCGAAAGGCGTTCTGTTTAAGAATAAAGGTGATAAAGAAAACGCCATCGAGAATTTTAAAAAGGCGCTGGAGCTAAACCCGAATCAACCGTTGGTGCATTATCAGATGGCTATGACATATAAAGATGCCGGTGATAATGAGCAGTCCGTGGCAAGTCTCAAAGAGGCTTTCAGGATATTGATCAAGCAGGTTTCATTGGCCAAATTGCAAGAGCACAAATAAGACGGACAGAATTTGTTTGCGGTTCTTGCTTGATTACTTTTTAGGTGAAATACATGAGTATCCGAAAACTCCTGACTTTCATAGTGTTTTTTGCATTTATAGCTATACTGTGGTACGGCGTCAGTAAAGGTGAGTTTGCCGAATCGGTTTTTAACGGTAACTTATTGTGACTTTCATGTATCGGGGTCGGGTAACTCCTGGGAATTACGCTTAAATTTTTTATTCCGAATAAGGAGAGCTGTTGTTTTCTTTTAGTATATTTGGTTTCTTAATAATTAGCGCTATATCTCTTTCTATAATTTATAAAATTAATAAAAGGGCAGCTGTTTACGCTCTTGTGCTTGTTATTGCCTATTTAGTTCTACACTTCTATTTCTTGAGTAATATCGATAGCTTTTCAACTCAAAGCATTACTAATGTATTAAATGCATTATACTATACTGCTGCGTTCTCAACCACCTTGCTTTTTATATTACTTCTCACTTTAATCGCAAAATTCAGCACCCTGGCTTCGGGCGTGACCGGTATTTTTGTAACCATTTTCTTCGCTTTTGCTGGTATCATATTCTTTGACCTGTTAGGTAACAGTATCTCTGTTTTTAACATAGTGCTCATCAACAAAAACATCTTCTACATGATAATCATACTATGGCTCATAATAGACATATACATGATATCATTAAGCATTGACCACAACAGGAGGCTTTACCAGTTATCTTCGCTTCTGATTATGGACTCGGCGATAAAAGGGTTTCTCACTGCGTCTATTTATCAAGGGACATCGAAAGGTTTTTGCGTACCGGTGCTAAACTGCTATGCCTGCCCGTCGGCTATATTCGCGTGCCCCATCGGGACTATTCAGCACTTTATGGTGATCGGCGGCAGACCAGAGGACTCAAAGATGTTCTTCGCGAACCTCCCGTACTACCCGATAGGGCTTTTAGGTGTGACTGCCGCCGCTGTCGGAAGGATGTGTTGCGGCTACCTTTGCCCATTCGGCTTTACACAGGACTTATTGTACAAGTTGAAAGTCCATAAAGTACGGGTGCCAAAGATTCTGCGTCACTTTAAATATCTCACGCTCATCGTGCTGGTATTTATATTACCAATGATGCTTGGAGAGAACTGGTTCTCGAAATTATGCCCGATGGGAACGTTGATAGGCGGGATACCATGGGTGACGATAAACGTTGACATAAGGGGCATGGTAAAAGCTATCTTCTGGATTAAACTCGCTATTTTGATGACTTATGTAACCTTCTCCACCATCTCCAAAAGACCTTTTTGCCAGACCTCTTGTCCCTTAGGGGCTATCTATTCTTTGTTTAACAGGGTGAGCTTCTTTAAGTTGACCTGGGACAGCAGGACATGTACCCATTGCAATAAGTGTGAGGATATCTGCCCGATGGACATAAAGGTCTATGAAGAGCCAAACGCCGTTGACTGCATTCGCTGCCTTGACTGCGTGAGGTGCCCAAGTGTTTCGTTGACTCATCCATTCAGCGCCTTAGAGAAAGAGGAAGAGGATATTTTATTAAGTTATAAAATATAAATTTCCGCTCCATAGCGCTTTCACTGTATGAACTTCCCCGCAGTAAGCTGCGGGGAATCAACCCCGCACATAAAAGCAGGCGAGCCTGTTGAAACAATAAGGTAATAATATGTTCTTTAAGTCACTTTACATTAAGATAAATCTGACGATATTGATAGTTTTTATTGTCGTTATCTCTTTTTTCGCGGCATCGATGCAAAAAAGGTTAGAAGAAGACGCGACTAATCTGACGAAGAATCAGGCGAAATACTTAACCGCGATGCTTAAACGGAATATCATGGTGGATATGCTCGGCTTTTGCGAAAGGGGTGTCCAGAATATCGTCGAGCGTACCGGTGAGATACCAAGCGTGGAGGTCGTCAGGATATTTGATAATGAAGGGATTATCAAGTACTCTGTCAACCCGAAGGAGATCGGTAAAAGCTTAAGAAAGCTTGATGCCAAGGCTTCTGAAGTAGCAAGGGAGAGCGGTGAAGAACGGTATGCCCCGTTTGAGGATGAGGAGACTGTCTACAGGTCATTTTGTATTATTGAGGATATAGATAATCAGAAGGAGTGTCAGGAGTGTCATGGCACAGAATCTGAAGTTATCGCCACGATCAATTTATGTATGACGATGGAAGTGGCCGAGCAGCATATAGCGAGGAACCAGAAGATAAACTTGTATAATACGATAGTTACTATCGTAATTGTGACGCTTGTATTAAGTATACTCCTCTCTTTGCTGGTCAACCGGCCGATAAAAAAGCTCCTTAAGACGATGACAGATGCAGAAAAAGGTAACTTGCACGCAAGAGTGAAAGTTACGACAAGCGATGAGTTAGGGATACTCGCCAACCAGTTCAATTCCATGTTGACGAAGCTTGAGAAGGCAGACAAAGATATTAAGAAATACCACCAGGAGCAGATGCTGCGGGTGGACAGGTTAGCTACTGTCGGGGAGATGGCGGCTGGTATCGCGCATGAGATAAAGAACCCATTGGCCGGTCTCGCGGGCGCAACACAGATATTGTCAAAGGAATTCCCCGCGGATGATCAACGAAGAGGGATAACCGAAGAGATGTTAAAGTTGATTAATAGGCTTGACAAGATCATCAAAGATTTGTTAACCTTCTCCCGCAAGACAGAGCCGGAACTTATCGTGAGCAGTATTAATGAAGAGATAGAGAAGGTGCTGTTTTTCGTTACAAAACAGGCGGAGAAAAGCAATATTGTAATAAACAAAGAGCTAAATGAGGAGATTCCAAGGATATTGATGGACCCTGACAGGATCCAGCAGGTATTTTTGAACATCGTGCTGAACGCGTTGCAGGCGATGACGCATGGCGGTACGTTACATATCAGCACCAATATGGAGATAGTCGAGGTTGAATCTGACGATATACTTATTCCAGGGGTCTATGTAGTCTCTTCATTCAAGGATTCAGGGGTCGGGATACCTGAGGATATATTACAAAGGATATTCAAGCCTTTGTTCACTACGAAGAATCAGGGTACTGGCTTGGGGCTGTCGATCTCGCAAAAGATAATCGAGGAGCATAGAGGTAAGATTATCGTTGAAAGTAAAGAGGATATCGGCACTATATTTAAGGTATATCTGCCTAAGCGGTACTCATAAAGATGGGGTTATATATGCATACAGAGAAGATATTAGTTGTTGATGATGAATATTTAATACGGTGGTCGCTTCAGCAGAACCTTACTGAAGAGAACTACGAGGTCGATGTCGCCGAATCCGGCGAGGAGGCTCTTGTCAAAGTCAAGGGTAAGAACCAGCCGGACCTTGTCCTTTTGGATGTTCACCTGCCGAAGATGAACGGCCTTGAGGTTTTAGAGGAGATAAAAAAATATGACAGTAGCATTGATGTAATAATGATAACTGCCGCAAGCGATGTAAATACGGCGGTCACCGCCATGAAAAAGGGTGCGTATCATTACATAAGCAAACCATTTAACCTTGATGAAGTGAAACTGACTGTCAACAAGTCATTAGAAAAGCTCAGATTAGAAAGAGAGCTAAAGTATATTCATAACCAGAAAACAAAGCAGTTCGGTTTTCACAGGATAATCGGTGAGAGCAGCGCGACAAAGGATATAATAGGAATCGCGAAGAAGATAATATTGAGTGATTCTACTACCATACTGCTCCAGGGGGAGTCGGGCACCGGTAAGGATCTGCTCGCGCAGGCGATACATTATGAGAGCAGAAGGCGTGATAAGCCATTCATGCCGATTAACTGTACGGCGCTGCCCTCTGAGCTGCTTGAGAGCGAGCTGATGGGGCACGAGCGCGGATCGTTCACTGATGCGAAGGGGCTGAAAAAGGGGCTGTTTGAGCTCGCTGACGGCGGTACGATATTCCTTGACGAGATCGGTGATATGAAGCTTGAGCTACAGGCAAAGCTGCTACGGTTCTTAGAGGACAGGAAATTCAAGCGGATCGGCGGCACCAGGGATATAGAAGTCAATGTCAGAATAATAGCTTCATCGAATAAAGACCTTATTCAGGCGATGAAGGAGAAAACTTTTCGGGAAGACCTTTATTACCGGCTGAGTGTCATACCGATCAAACTGCCGTCGCTCAGAGAAAGAACCGGAGATGTAACGATGCTTGCGAACTTCTTCTTACGCATGTTCTCAAAAGAGTTTAACAGAAAGGTCAAAGGTTTCACGAAGGCTTCTATTGAAGAGATGAAATCATATCATTGGCCGGGTAATATCAGAGAGTTAAAGAACGTTGTCGAAAGGGCGATCATCCTTGACCTGAATGAAAACGTTACTGTGCAGTGCAGGCCGTGTAAAGGGATGGATTCATCGTCGGATACTGGTGATGATGGCATTGACATTACTATACCACCTGAAGGTATATCGATCGAGGAAGTGGAGCGCAAACTCATAAAGCAGGCGCTGGGTATGGCGAACCAGAACCAGACGAAAGCCGCGAAGCTCCTTCACCTGACGCGCGACACCCTGCGATACCGGATGAAGAAATTTGGATACCTATGAGATTACCTAAAGTCGCGATAATCGGCAGACCGAACGTCGGTAAATCGACCCTGTTTAACCGCATCGTCAAAAGGAAAAAGGCAATTGTCCAAGACAGACCCGGCATTACCCGTGACAGGCTCTACGGTAAGACCAGGTGGGATGACCATGAGTTTGTCGTCATCGATACCGGCGGCTACGACACTCAGCCCGAGGATGGTAACCTTCTGGATATTGTCAGGGAGCAGATTTTCACCGCGATCGACGAGGCGGACGCGCTCATCTTTCTATTAGACGGTAAAAGCGGGCTCTCGAGCCTGGATATCGATGTGAACGACAGCTTAAGATTCGTTGAGAAACCTGTTTTTTATGCAATAAACAAGATAGACGGCGAATCGTACATGGACAACATATACGATTTCTACAAGCTTGGTGCAGACAAACTATACCCCATCTCCGCGGAACACAAATTAGGCTTGTCCGAACTGATGACAGACCTGCTTGACGCGATTCCTCAGATGGAGGAGGAGCAGGTAAGGGATGAGATAATCAAGGTAGCGATTGTCGGCAGGCCGAACGTCGGGAAGTCTTCCATCATCAACCGGCTGCTGAATGAGGAGCGGGTCATCGTCAATAACGCGCCGGGCACCACGCGCGATTCCGTAGACACGCTTTTGTCGGTAAATGACAAGAAATATCTCCTGATAGACACGGCAGGCATACGCGGTAAGAGCAGAGTTAAAAGAGGGGTCGAGACGGACAGTGTGCAGTCGGCGCTTAAATCTATCAGGCGCAGTGACGTGGTAGTGCTCGTCGTCGACGCGGTCGAAGGGGTGGTCGAGCAGGACACAAAGATAGCCGGATACGCGAACCAGATGGGTAAAGCGTGCCTGATCGTAGTGAACAAGTGGGATATAGTAGACAAAGAAAGCTTCTTATTCAAGGATTTCAAGAACAATGTATATGTCAAACTCAAATACCTGCAATACGCACCGCTGCTATCCACTTCCGTATTGAAAAACATAAGGATAAACAAGATACTTGGTGTTGTCGACGAGGTATACCAGGAGTATGTGAAGAGGGTTCCCACCTCACGCATCAATTCACTCTTAACAAAACTTGTCGCGAAGCACCCGCCACCGATAGTGAGGAACAAGGCTGTTAAATTATACTATATGACGCAGGTACAGACCAAGCCGCCGCGCTTTGTCATATTCGCCAAGTTCCCGAAACTTGTGCATTTCTCGTACGAAAGATATATCATCAACCAGATCCGTCAGGACCACAAGTTCACCGGCTGCCCGGTAATCATTGAGCTGCGGCAAAGGAAGTCCATCTACAAAAGGTGATATTTAATTGAAAGAATTATCGTGTCTCCCACCCACACCCCTATGCAGGGGGGACAGTGCGTCCCCGCCACGCGACCGATATCAAAAAACTGTTGACCAGATGAGAATAATAGTATTAAATAAAAGCGCCACATTTACTATTTTACCGGTTTATAATACGAACTATCTCAAGGTATTACTAATAAATGGATATATTAAGCGATTTATCTTCCCGGATCTCCCTTTTTCATCTTAACACGTTGTTTCTGTTAGGGTTAGCCCTGTTTGGCGGCACGATCGGCGGTCGAATATTCCAGAAGCTGAAGATCCCGCAGGTCGTAGGTTATATCATCATCGGTATCATAATCGGTCAGTCAGGCTTCAAGGTCGTTGACAAGAATACAGTTAAGATGTTGCAGCCATTTAATTCGTTCGCGTTAGGGCTTATCGGTTTCATGATAGGTGGTGAGCTGAAGAAGGAGGTCTTTAAGCAATACGGCAGGCAGTTCATGTACATACTGTTTTTCGAGGGCGTTCTCGCATTCGCCTTCGTCACAATATTTATCGGTATCGCGAATTCTATTTTCTTTGGGAATAGCGGGTATTCCTGGGCGCTTGCGATCTTATTGGGCGCGATCGCGGCATCGACAGCGCCGGCGTCCACTACCGGTGTGCTATGGGAATATAAGGCAAAAGGGCCTTTGACGACTACAGTTTTGGGTATTGTCGCATTGGATGACGGCTTGGCGTTGCTACTATTCGCGGTGGCTTCGAGCGTCGCGGCAAGCATACTTGGAAAATCAAACGGTTTCAGCCTGCTCAGTTTCTTCGCACCTCTTTATGAGATCGGTGGAGCGTTGCTCATCGGCATTCTCTTCGGCCTGACAATATGCAAGATGCGTAAGCGGCATAATGAACAGGACAAAATCCTCGCGTTTTCAATAGGGGTCATACTCCTTTTGGTAGGGACCTCAAGAGCGATAGAGGTTGATATGATACTGGCCGCTATGTGCCTGGGTGCGGTTGTCGTCAATTTCTCACCAAAGGAGAGTGGTGAAGTCTTCAAGCTGGTGGAGAAGTTCACGCCACCAATTTATGTTCTGTTCTTTGTGCTTGTCGGTGCGAAGCTGAACTTATCGAAAGTCAATTATTATATGGCGATATTAGTGATCATTTATCTTCTCAGCCGCGCATTCGGTAAGGTCGCAGGCGCGACACTGGGCGCGAGGATATCCAAAGCCCCTGAAACAGTGAGGAAGTACCTCCCGTTATGCCTTCTCAGCCAGGCGGGAGTGGCGATCGGCCTGTCGATTTTCGCGAACCAGCAGTTCCCCGGGGAGATCGGTAATACAATAATCATTGTCATAGCTTGTACAACTTTTGTTGTAGAGCTGATAGGGCCGCCTTTTGTAAAGATAGCTATCTTAAAAGCGGGGGAAGCAGGCCTGAACATCACAGAGGATGACCTGATCAGGAAAGCGACTGTGAAAGATATCATGGCGAAGGAGGCACGCATATTACATGAGGATATGCCGCTTAAAAAAATATTAAAGATATTCAGTGAAGGGAACGAACTCTTCTACCCGGTTGTCAATAAGGAGAATGACTTGCGCGGCATGGTGACTGTCAACAGCATAAAGAACACGCTTATGCTACCCGAGCTAAGCGGCTTTTTACTGGCGAATGATATCATGGAACCGGTGGTAACGACTGTCAGCCATGACATTCTGGTTACTAAGGCACAGGATCTTTTAAAGGCGCATGACTTAGAATCGCTCCCTGTTGTTACAAAAGAGAACAAGGTATTAGGGGTAATCGAGTCAAGAGACATAAAAAAATTAATCTCAAAAAAGATAGTCGAGCTTCAAAACAAGATAGAATCCTTAAATAATCAGTAATAATCAAACAGCACATATCTCATTCCCTAAATATACGCCATCAAGAAAAACCTGCATAAACATCCTGCCCTTGACTTTTAATAAAAATATACTATACGTTAAATATATACTTGTTCAAAAGCAAAAAAATCATTACAAATCAAGCACATAAACATAAAGGCCGCGCCCATGAATAAAAAGGTTTTTCTAAAGTCGTTTATACTTATCTTCACTCCGTTTGCGCTACTCACCGCAGCCACTTTGTTCATAATCTACAAAGCGGATATCAGGATGGAGAAGCTTGTCACGCAGACCAGCCAAAAGCATCATATCGCTTTAGAAGTGCAATGGATAACCGGTAAGCTTGAATCCGCGATAACAGACATTATGTATCTGGCTAATCACCAAAAATTAGTTGAGTTATCAAACAATCCCGACGAATCTGTCTTGCAAACTTTACAAGAAGATATTTTGTTGTTTGCAAGGCAGAAGGAGTTATATAACCAGATCAGCTTTTTGGATATGCAAGGCGGGGAAGTAATAAGGATCGACTATTCAAACAACGATGCTTTCGTGGCCGCGAAAGAGGAGTTGCAAGAAAAGGCGCACAGCGACTATTTCCAGGATATACTGAAGTTGGCGCGCGGGGATGTGTATATATCGCGCTTTGACCTGAATGAACGGAAAAGCGCCGCTAAGCAGCCCGCAATACCGGTGCTAAGGATCGGGGCATTGGTCTTTGACAACAGCGGCAATAAGGTTGGGGTGATGATAATCAACTTTAACGCCGCCAAATTGATGAGCAATGATATAAACGCTCTGTCCGCCGCCCCGGGGATATTCATGCTCATTAACGCTGACGGATGTTGGTTATATTCACCCGACCCCGGAAATGAATACTGTTTCAAGACGCCGGACAAGAAGGCGCGGACGTTCTATGATAGATACGCAGGCACCAGGGAGCGGATTTTAGGGGCGGATACCGGGCAGTTTCATACTGATGACGGCGTATTCACTTTTGCGACGATCTACCCGTCACCGGAAAATCACTATAATTACGCTGCCCTGAATAAAAAAGTGAAACTTAACATTGTGTCACAGGGGAACCAGAAGTTCTTCTGGAAGCTTGTCTCAATAGTACCATCAAGCGCCTTAGACACGGACATTAATGTAATTACTCAACGATTCACAATAGTTTTCCTTCTCTTGATAATGCCGCTGTTTTTTGTTGCGCTCATCTTCGCAAAAGCGAGCTCGAGCCGGCGGCACGCGGAGGAAGCTCTGCGCGAAGGCTGGAAACGCTACCGCCACCTTGTGGAATTTTCACCTGAGGCGACAGTAGTCATCAAGAACGGTAATTTCGCTTATATAAACAACGCCTGCTTAAGCCTGTTAGGCGGCACACACTTTGAGCAGTTTATCGGCAGGGCATTGTCAGAGTATATCAGCGTTGAACTCAGGCAGTCTGTGGAGTTGCAGCTATACCAGGTGCAAAATGGAGAAGTGGAGACAAGTTCCTTTGAGACCAGATTAGTCAGGGGTGACGGGCGCTTGATCGACGTTGAAGCGGCTACTGTACCCATTACCCATAAGGGGAAGGCGAGCGTACAGGTTGTCTTCCGCGATGTCACAGAGGAGAAGCGCGTTGAGGAATCGCTCAGAAACATCGCATTAGGGATTATCGGCACTACAAGCGCACAGGTCTTTAATTCGCTGGCAAAGTACCTCGCCAAAGCTTTAAAGGCTGATTATGTGTTCATCGGCAAGTTACTGGACATGGATTAATGCCTGATTGATAATATCGCTCTATGCGATGGCGGAGAGATCGTCGATAAACATACTTACCAGATACCAGACTCTATCAGCAAAGAGGTAATTGCAGAAGGCCCCTGCTACCACCCTTCCGGCGCGACGGAGCATTTCAAAGATGAAGATTTTCTTATTAACAACCAGATTGAGACATGCATCGGGTCACCTTTGGTCGATTCCAAGTGCAATATCCTCGGACTTATGGTGATACTCGGGCGCGAACCGATAAAAGATCCCCAGTTAGCCGAGACTATGCTGCAAATATTTGCCGTTCGCGCATCCGCGGAGTTAGGGCGAATGCGGTCAGAGGAGGAGGTAGAAAAAGGTTACCATAACCAGATCGCCTTGAACTCGTTGCTTCAGATATCATTGGAGAATACTGCATTAAATGAGCTACTTAAGCGTTCACTTGACGTGATACACTCGATTTCATGGCTAAAGATATTGTCAAAAGGGGGCGTATTCCTTGTTGATGAAGAGAAAGACGTCTTAGTATTAAAAGCTTATAAAGGATTAAGTGAGCACGTATTAAACACGTGCGCGAAAGTGCCTTTTGGTACGTGCCTTTGCGGAGCGGCGGCGCAGGCGGGCAAGGCGCTGTTTAAAAACCGTATCGACGATATGCATACGATCCGCTATAAAAAAATGGAGCCGCACGGGCATTACATCATACCCATGACATCAGAGGGCAAGGTAATCGGCGTTATCTGTCTGTACCTTAAGGAGGGCTATCACCGTAGCGAAAGTGAAATTGCTTTCTTAGAGACGATCGCGAGCACTCTGGCTATGTTAGTCAAACATAAGCAGGCGGAAGAGAAACTGAAACAATACACGCAGGATCTAAAGACTGCGAAAGAGGAGCAGGAAGAGAACGCGAAAAGGCTCTCCATAGCCGTACATGAGCTTGATACCGCGAAGAAGCGCGCGGAGGAGGCGACAAACGCGAAAAGTGAGTTTCTCGCGAATATGAGTCATGAGATCCGCACACCGATGAACGGTATCATCGGTATGTCTGACCTGCTTTTGCAGACCAATCTGGATAATGAGCAGCGTGACCACGCCGAGACCATCATAAATTCCGCCAATGCTCTTTTGACGCTGATAAATGATATATTGGACTTCTCGAAGATAGAAGCCGGCAAGATGGCGATCGAATCTATTTCGCTCGATCTCAGGAGAGTGGTGGAGGATGTCGCGTATCTTCTGGCGCCAAAAGCGGAGGAGAAGGGCGTCGAGTTGATCGTGCGCTACCCGGTCACTACCCCGCGTTTCATTATATCTGACCCGGGCAGGATCCGGCAGGTACTGACAAACCTGTTAAGCAACGCCATTAAATTCACGCGCAATGGGCCTATAACCGTTGATGTAAAATCTGTTAATGATTCTAAACATTATACTCAGCTTCAGGTCTGCGTGAAAGATACCGGCATCGGCATCTCAAGCGATGGGCTTAAGTATATTTTTGATAAGTTTTCCCAGTCGGACTCTACGACTACAAGGAAATATGGAGGTACGGGGTTAGGGCTCTCTATCAGCAAGAGGTTAGTAATGATGATGGGCGGCGATATTTGGGTTAAGAGTAGCGAAGGGGAAGGCTCCGCGTTTTATTTCACGATCAACGCGTCATTGGATACATCCAAAGAAGAGCCGGCGAAAAACCCGCCTGTAAACATTATGAGTATCCGTGCGCTGGTGATCGGCGGGATATACGAAAGCAACAAGAACCTGTTTCAAATCCTCTCTACATGGGGGATGCACTGCGGCATTACAGATTCTGGCGCAAACGCGCTTGAGCTCCTTAGAAAAGCTGACACTGATGGCGCTCCATATAAGGTCATCATTATTGACTACCCGATACCAGACATGGAGACAGTCAGTTTTTGCCGCACGGTAAAAGAAACCGTTGCATCAAATGATATCAAGCTTGTCCTGCTTACATCTGTCGGCTGGCGCGGTGAAGCGAAGCAGATGAAGGATGCCGGTATCTCGGCGTATCTTCACAAACCGACAAATGATTCTAACCTGTACGACGCGCTGATCACCGTGATCATGGGTGAGGATGCCGAACTGGTGACGCGCCACACCCTGCAGGGCTCCCATAGAACTCCTGCTAAGATGGGTACTTTCCCCGGTGCGCGCGTTCTTTTGGTGGAGGATAATCCGGTGAACCAGAAAGTCGCGAGGATCATGCTTGAGAACCTGAGATGTTCCGTAGAGCTGGCGAACAATGGAAGGGAAGCCGTGGAAATGTCTGAAAACATCTCTTACGACCTGATCTTCATGGACTGCCAGATGCCCGAGATGGATGGCTACGAGGCGGCTCAGAAGATTCGCCAAAGGGAGAGCACAGGGAATATTCACATACCGATCGTCGCGATGACCGCCCATGCGATGGGTGAAGCGCGCGAAAAGTGCATCGATGCGGGGATGGATGATTACATCAGCAAACCGGTGCAAAGCAATGTACTTTCCCAGACAATGAAAAAATATCTCTTAAATTTTTTTCGCGATGAATCCGCTCCTGTAAAAAAGGAATCAAGTACAAAAAAGGAGGGGGCGCCTGTTGACCTTTCCCGCCTGAAAGACATTTTCGGCGATAATTTAACAGTAATACAAGAATTGGTGGGGATATATATTACAGACACGAAGCAGCACATCGAAAAGCTAAAGCCTGAAGTGGACAGTAAGAACGCTGAATTTATCAGGAAAAAGGCTCATTCGATTAAGGGCGCATCCGCCAATATCGGCGCCGTCCGGCTACAAAAACTTGCCGCTAACCTTGAACAGTCAGGCATTAATGAAGAGCTTGCTAATGTATCTGAAATCTATTCAAATCTTCAGGCAGAATTTGAGAAAGTGGAACACTTCTTACTAAAAAGCTTTTGTAGTTGAAGCATGGATCAGCTGTTTTCGCTGCCAAGACTTAATTCGTTTATACTCTTCTTCTATTTGATCGCACGTTCCATCCTGCGCTGATCCGTTGTCTCCCCCAATAATATACAGCCGATCAACGTATCATCCTTTACAACATATTTCTTGTACAACCCCTTATCGCTGTCGATATTGACGATGCACCGGTTCTGTTCCGCCTCCTGTACATCACCGATGGAGACGAGGTCTATTCCGGCTACTTTCAAGGCGGTGATCATCGTTGTGCCTTCATACCGCGCCTTCGCGCCCGCCATATTAGCGCCCGCGACCTTCCCCTGCTCTTTGGCCGCAGGCCATATACCATAATACTTGCCGTTATGCACAGCGACGTCACCGGCGGCAAAAATGTCCGCCTCACTCGTTTGCATATAATCATTGACTAAAATCCCTTTATCGTCTGTGATGCCAAGTTTTTTTGGCAGTGCGATATTCGGGCGCACGCCGGCGGATATCAACACCATATCCCCATCGACGCTCTCACCACTTTGGACGATAACCTTAAGACCGCCATCCCCGCGTACTATCTTCGAGATACGCTCACCTAAATGAAAACAGTAACCAAGCCGCTCCATCATGCACTTAAGGACACCGGCGCCCTGGGTGTCGATCTGCCGCGGGAGCAGCCGGTCAAAATATTCCACAACGCATACTTTCATACCGTGACACATCAGAGCCTTACCGGCTTCAAGGCCGAGCAACCCGCCGCCGATTATTACCACCTGTTTTTTACCCTTGATATATTCCATTATTTTAACTGCGTCGTTGATGTTTCTAAGGGTGAACACGCCCGTAGAATCGCTCCCCTCAAATGGCGGTACAAAGCTGTGAGAACCGGTCGCGAACAAAAGCTTCTTGTAATCGAACGTCTTGCCGCTCTTTGTCACGACCGCTTTTTCGGCGGGGTCAACGTCGATAACAGGTTCACTTAGATACAAGGAGATATTCTGATCCTTGTACCATGCCTCATTTTTCAGGATAAGCTTTTCAAGCGGCACTTCACCGGCGAGAAAGTGCGGAAGCCGTATCCTCGCGTAAAACGGGTACTCCTCATCACCAAAGATATTGATGCTGCCCGAGCTGTCAATGTTTCTGATAGCCTGCGCTGCGGCAATACCGGCGGCGCCGCTGCCTATGATGATATAATCGATTGAATCTGCCATGGGATTCTTTATTGTCATAATAAACTTATTTGTAATCAAGAAGCGCCCTGATGGGCATGTTGCCCAATGCAATATAAGGGAATTTGTACTGTAAAGAAATTCCCCCTTCGCTCCCGTTGACCGCACCCCTATTATCAGGCGCTTACAACGACAGCTTTTTAAAAAATATTAATAATTTGCTATTTGGCTTAAGTCCCCTGATACCATACCAGGGCGCCCATAAAAATACTCCACTAACAAGAGCTATGACACTTACACATCTTTGACTTGGTTTTTGTGACCTTTTTGATCTTCATTCTAACACCTCCTCTTTTTATGAAATAAGTACAGCAATAATCCGTAATTTTTTCAAATCACGTGAAAAATTAGTCGGCTCCGCCCCCGAAAAATCGCCACTGGCGGCTGAAAAGCGGCAGCGCTTATAAGAAATAATGACACTTCGCTTTATCCTTTTTGGTGATGCCGCCATCCAAGATCGCCCTGTAGCGGCATCCGCCACGGCACTCTTCGATAAGATCACAGTCACACTCAAGCTCTTCTAATTTGAGTTTCCGCACCTTCGCGAAGTTGGCGGCCAGCCCGCCGCTGATATCCCCGACAGGCTCATCGGCAAAGAAACTGCACTTGCTGACAGCGCCGGTATTCATCACTGTCATGAGATGAGCGCCGCACGCGTAACCTTGTGCGGAATTATAAAGACCCACCGAGCCGCTTGACGCGAACCCGTACTTGAAATACTTACTCGCGCTGGCGGTGTCTAAAAAGATATCCTCGTTATCGTTTGTGACGCATGGAACGTCCACTACCCACCGGTTTACGCCCAACCCCCTTATGAATTCACCCAGCTCATCAAACTCCAAAGCGTTTGTCCGCAGAGCCATCGTGGCGACAGATACATCTATACCAATATGCCTGAGCAGTTTGATGGACGTAACAGCCTTATCAAAAGAACCAGGGGCGCGAATATAGTCGTGCGACCTTCTCATACCGTCAAGGCTTACTTGCACTTCGTTGAAATTTAATTCGCTTATTATGTACTTGTTCAGGTGAAACCCGTTAGTAAGGAGGATCGCCCTGAAATCATAATGCCTGACAAGATCGTTTATATGCTTGAAATCCTTGTGCAGTACTGGCTCTCCGCCAGAGACCATGAGCCGTATGCCACCGCTTTTTTCAAACTCATCAAATATTTTCTTAATAGAATGAACCGGTAAATCGCCTGAGCCACTCTTTTCTATATAACAATGCTTGCACATAAGGTTGCACCTGTCTGTGACGATGAGCTCTAAGTACCGGAAACTCGGGGTCATATCACTTGTGTGGATTTTGACCTCTTTCCTCACACAAGGGCGTTTGAATTCCTGAAGGATACCCTCTTTCATGCAGAATTCCACAAACTTCCCCTCGCTCCCCGTTCTTGGAATATCCTTTATACCGTCACATTTTCTAAGGAAATCAATAGCGGTATCATCGACTTCATACAGCTCATCCGCAACCTTATTATAAACGTAATGCTCCTCTAAGCTCCGAAGGCTGATGCTGTCACAAAGCCGTAAATAGCGCTTTGAATCATTTTTCTGTTTTATCTTCTTCGATGTTCGCATTGACTATCTCATCTAACGAAAGAGCGCCGCCCTTGACCAACTCCTTTAATATTTTAAAAGCGGCGCATTCTAATTCATCTTCCGTGTCTTTATAAAAATCGCACCTTGTGCATATACTCTTGATATAACAATCAAGCTTATCAGGATCTCTTGCAGGACTCAAATTTTCTCCATTTATCTATATTTAATATTAACACGGCAACTAAACAAGTATGCTTTCTTGTCAAAAATATAGTAGGTTGTCATTCATGGGAAAGCAGGAATCCAGTTATTACTGTTAGCTTTATGGATCCCAGCTTTCGCGGGGATGACGTGTTGTAAAAGCACACAGCCTGCCTGCCGTGTTAATAAGTAAAGTATACAACCCCTTTTTCTGAATGTCAACAAATACAATCGTTTTTCTTTAATCGTGAACGTTCGGCGACAGCCTCACATTTTATGTCAATTTCAGCGTAAAAAATCAGCGGCATGAAAACAAAGGCGCTCCTTGAGAACCCGCTGGATGGATTTATTTATTTGACAAAGGATGAGTGGAGTTGCTAATATTGCCAGGCGATAAGACAACTGAATAAAAAGGTGAGCCTGTGACAGACGACATACAAAACTGCTATACAAAAAAAATAAAGGGGAAAGAGGCGCTTAAAAGTGTTTTGAGCGAACTGAAGGCCGCCGGTAAGAAGATCGCCTTCACCAACGGCTGCTTTGACCTCCTGCATACCGGTCACATCCGCTACCTGGCGAAAGCGCGCTCCCTGGCCGATGCGCTTGTGGTCGCCATAAACAGCGATTCCTCCGTGAAAAAGATCAAGGGTGACAAAAGGCCGCTAATCCCCGAGGATGAACGCGCGGAGGTGTTAGCCGCCCTTGAATTCGTCGATCACGTCGTCATATTCGATGAGACCGACCCGCACGAGATCATCTCGTACCTTCTGCCCGACATACTCGTCAAGGGCGCCGACTGGGGCTATGACAAGATAATCGGGCGGGACATCGTTGAAGGAAGCGGCGGTAAGGTCGTAAGAGTCCGGCTCACCGATGGCGCGTCCACGAGCAATATAATCGAATCAATCATACACAAATACAGCTAAGCAGGATTCTGTGCTACCTAAATCCCTTGAAATTTATGCTGAGATGGTATAACCTCGCTTTATGAACAACCGCACAATAGAGAGCAAAGTCGTCATATTTGACTTAGATGGAACGCTGATAAGCGGGATCGAGTACATCTACATGCACTTGTGGGAATATTTCGGTGTGACGCCCAAAAAGCGCCAGGCGCCGGTACTAGATTATCTGCACAAAAGGATCAGCTACGAGCAGTGGGTGAACGAGGATATCCGGCTGCTGAAGGAGGCGGGCGCGGATAAAAACTCGCTGGTTGACGCATTTGGCGAGCTGAAACTGATCGACGGCGCGATCGAGACTATCACCGCGATAAAAGATGCCGGCAAGAAGATCGTCATAATCTCCGGCGGCATCGAGCTGGCGCTTAGGACACTTATACCAGACTATGAACAACTGTTCGACGACGTCTTCATCAACCGGTACTTCTTCGACGAAAACGGCGGGCTCTCACACGCAATCGCCACTCCGTACGACATGGAACATAAGGCTAAGGGTGTAATAGATACCGCGAAAAAATTCGGGTGCGGCGCAAAAGAGTGCGTCTTTATCGGTGACAGCGAAAACGACATACACGCCGCGGAGACGGCAGGCTTCTCGATCGCTTTCAACTGCAAATCAGAACTGCTCGCCGAAATATGCGACATAACTATAAAAAGCGCCTGTATAAAAGATATTATACCATATTTAGGGGTTAGGGGGTAACCATGGACTCTGCTGGA
Organism: Deltaproteobacteria bacterium; assembly: GCA_024275075.1. GTDB lineage: Bacteria > Desulfobacterota > JAJRXV01 > JAJRXV01 > JAJRXV01 > JAJRZU01. The sequence goes on from JAJRZU010000076.1 coordinate 27,051, forward strand.
GGTAACCTTCACCCGCCCCATTATCCCCTCCCGTCGAGGGAGGGGGACGGTTGTCTCTAATAATTATTAGTAATTATCGTTTAAGCGCTAGTAATTCCTGGATCATCTCATCACCGGTGGTGATTATCCTCGAGTTTGCCTGAAAGCCCCGCTCGATGATGATCATGTTAGTGAACTCCTGCGACAGATCCACATTGCTCATCTCTAAGAATCCTGACAGGACGGTGCCGGTACCGCCCGCGCCTGACTCGTTTACAGGGAACCCGGAGCCTGAGTTTGGCGACTCGGCGAACTTGGTCTCCCCGATCTTTGTAAGGCCTTGGGGGTTCGAGAACCTCGCGAGCGCGACCTGCGCAATCTCCTCGGTAGAACCGTTATCAAACACGCCGATAATCGTACCTTTTTCGTTGATACTGATGTTGATGACGTCAGCGTCGCCCGGAGCTGTAGTAGAGAATGTAAAGGAATCACCGAGGTCAGGGCCTGAGCCGCCCGTCAAAGCTGTCCTCGTCAATACCTCCGCAGTACCGGCAGTAGTCACTGAAGCCTGAACAAGCGCGTTTGCGCTCGCGTTCGCGTTGATCGCGTTCGCCACCAGCGCAACAGTTGAAGTCAGCGGATCAACATTACCCGCGGCATCAGTCGCTAAATCAACAACAATATCACTTCCATTGACATTGACGCTCAGCACGGAATTTGGGCCGGTAGTCCTTAGCGTAATTGTAGTGTTATTGCCGCCGGCGCCGAAACCCTGAGCTACCAGCCTGAGCTCCCCTGCGGTAAATGGTATATCGATATCAGCCTGATTCGGAGAGCCGCCGTTTACGGGGAACTGCCCGATATCCGGATCACTAAACGTGTTATTGACATTGACAGTGCCCTGTGTACCAAATTTCGCGCCGACTACGGTAAACTCACCGGTCGTGTCATCTGTACATGTAAGTGTCCATATATCTGTCAATGTAGTGGAAAGGGTTGAGATGTCACCGATCCACGCGTCACCCTCGTTTGAACCCGCAACAGGTGTTGTCGCGTTTGACAGGACGTTGGTAATCTTACCATCACCGCGCCGGTCAAGATTTATCCAGCCCAGTGAATCGTTTGCAGTATTGATGACCCCGTTGTTATTGGTATCTATCCAGCCGTATACAAGGTCACCGGTTTGAGCGTTGACAAAGTTCTGAACATTGTCGATATTGAATACGCCCGCTCTTGTGTAGAAGAAATTCGTGCCATCCCCGACGACGAAGAAACCGTCACCCTGGATCTCGAGGTCGGTGGCGACACCGGTAGACTGCAACGAGCCCTGGTTAAAGTTGTTGTCAATCGACGCGATCGTCATACCAAGACCGATCTGCATGGGGTTGACACCACCAATCGCGGCTGTACCGGCTTTCGCACCGGACATCGTCTGGCTTAACGTATCTTTGAAACTTACCCGCCCACCTTTGAATCCAGGGGTGTTGACGTTGGCAATGTTATTACCGACAACATCCATAGCCAGCTGGTGAGTCCTGAGACCAGAGATCCCTGAGAAAAAAGATCTAAGCATATCTAACTTCCTCCTTTAAATGGCGCCCTCTTATTATGGCCGCCTCTGCTAACATTAATAATCATTACAATGAACTATACCGTTTGACATTACGGTTCCGCTGGTTCCGGCGCCCTTACCGATACGATCTGTGACAGGTAGACTGACAGACCGGAATCTAACTTGAGGATTATCTCGCCCTTATCCTTGACAAAAGTGACTTCCTCAACGATACCGGTCGCATACTCCTCTACATACTCACCGGCCTCATTGAAGTCACTGATATCAGCGGCCACCAGCTTACCTATCATGTTCGTAGCATAAGTCGCGTTCGCGGTCTGCATAACGTTTTGCTGAGAAGTCAATGATTTCTTGATAGCTATAAGCTGTTCAACGGTGGAAAACTGAGCGTTTTGAGCGACAAACGCCGTATTATCCATCGGGCTCAAGGGATCCTGATACTTTAACTGTGTCACCAGTAGCTTCAAAAAGTCCTCATATTGTAAGGTCTGGGTCATGCCACCTTCGCTGGAATTCGTAGCGCCGCCAGCGCCGTTTACAGAGTTTGTGGAATTGCGTTGCATCCCATTGATCGAACTTGAAACTTTTTGCATCATCATTTCATTTACCTCTCTCTTTTAGCAACCCGACTATGCGGATCGATTATTCAAAAACTATCAGGCGAAGAAGTTTATCTGGGAAGAGCAGAATAACTCAGCCCCACCGGGAATCACTGCACCGGATACCGCATCAGCTCCATACGCGTCAAACTCCCCCTGGTTCAAATAACCCTTTTGAGCATTTGAGCCGGGCTGATAGTGTTGGTTGGGGTGACCGTTATGCTCCTGCCACTTGTCACCGACAAACACATTAAACTTGTCTATCTTAATACCTTGTGTGTTAAGCGCCTCTTTTAGTTGATACAGGTTCGTCTCGATCGCGTCCTTAGCAAAATATGACTCCGTTACCATCTTAGCTACGACTCTTCCGCTCTCGACGGTTATCTTCATGAAGACCTCACCGAGATGCTCTGGTTTGAGCTTGATACTTATCACGCTCTGACCGCTCTTCAACGTCGCGCCCGCTTTATCCATGATCTGCGTTATCACGTCGATCTTTGCCGCACGATCCAATACCGCGTTGCCCTTGATATCCATGAACTTGAACGTGGCGTCACTCTTCGCCGCATAAGCTTTACCGCCCTCTCCGGCCTTTAGCGCCACCGCCTTAGTGTCAGTCTCATCATCGATACTGGTATCCGCGTCAGATGTCCTGGGCTCCTGACTTATTACCTCGAACTCCAGGTTCTTGATAAAATCCGCCTTAGCGACCGCGGCTTGTTCATCTTTCGGTAAGGCTACGGTATCGCCGGATTTGCCCGGGAGCGCCGGCTCCTCTTCGCTGTCATGATTTGAGCCGCTCACACCGGCAAGATCCTTTACAGATACCTCGGCCTTTAATATCTCGTTGGGGATACCCTTCGGTTCAGCGTTAGCGTCAGAAGTACCGGTGATGTTTGCCGCAGCGGTAGCCGTCAAAGCGTTCACATCGTCGGCCACCGGCTTTTCTGACGGGTTGTTACCGTCGCTTACACTGATGGTCTCGGTTGTGTCCGTTGGCTGGCTGTTACCCGTGTGTGCCTTGAGCAGTGCGGATATCTCATCAAGCTCAGCAGGGGATAGCTCCTCTCCCGCGCTCAATGCCTGCGCTAATATCGCTTCCTTCACGCTTGTATCTTTTATCACCTGAATGACCTTCGCGAAATCATCATACGGGATATCGCTCCCTTCGGTCTTGACAGTAAAACCTTTAAGCTCGCTTTGCGTATTTGTGATCTTCGTGTCAACAATGATATCAGCGATCTCCGCCTCGGGGTCGATGCTACTTGTCTCCGCGACAAAATCCGCCATCTCGTTAAGCAGGCTGACGAGACTCTCCATCTTCATCAGAAGGATATTATCCGCGCCCTTAGCTTCGGCGGAATCCAGGAAGTCGGCATTCTCTCTGAAAAGTAGCTTTGTGTCCTGCAAAAGACTTAGCATAATCTCCTGAACATTCTCCACACTTACACCAAGGATAGAGCAGATATACTCGATCATCTCCTCAGCTTCCTTGCTAAGCCCATCTAACTCCTTCGCCATCTCACTCGCTTCCGCCTCAGTCATATTCGTAGTATTTTCTGCTGGCTGTGACTGTTGCGGCTGCGCGGGCTTTGTGGACTGCGTAAACTGCCGGCAACCCGCGAAATCATCATCCGCGGCATAACCTGCCTGCGTAACGCCATTTTGCGAATTCGTGTTAGCAGGGTTGCTGTTTGAAAGGTTGTTATTGTTAGAGATACTCGAGTTGAGAACGTTAAAAAACGATCCTTTATCGCCTGCCGGCTGTGCCTTGGCAAACGGGGCGCCCGGCGTTGTTTGCACCGACGCCAGATTTGAAAACAGACTCGCTAACTGCATTCCATCTTGCATTCTATTCACCTCCTCCCTAAAATAAACTAAATGAACTTTTCAGGTACTTTTTACCGTTACCGACAGGGAAAAAGTACTTACCAATGATTTTCGCGTGTGATAAGAGTCCCAATATAAACTGAATGATTTATAATAGTTAGTGTTTTGCGACTCTTTGCCCTGTTTCATTTTAAGTGATGATGTGCAATTTGTCTGCCAAGAGGGTAACGTCAAGAGTTTTATGTCAATATTAACGCAAAATCAGCGACATCAAAACGAAGGAACTATTTGAAACCATCTGGATGGCCAAGTGGGGAGGCGGGTGATTGTTTTTGTTGGGACGTTATAATACAGGTATAAATAAACCGTGCTACTTATTCTTCTGTTTCTCGAACATCGCCTTGGTAATCTCTTTGACTTTTATCGTATCCATCGCGTCTAATATCTTTCCGGATTTGCGCGGGTTTATCTGCGAGATCAACTGAGCCGCAAGCGTAAGCTCCATCTTCTCCAGCGCTTTCGCCGCTTCCTCCGGGCTCATAGCCTCATACAGCTTCACGATGTTCTTTATCTCGATTTCCTGCTTCTCTCCCTTTTTCGAAAGCTCTACCTCGAGCTCTTTTTGCAGTGTGATCAACTTCTTATACTCCTTCGTTATATCAGATTGCAGCGCTTTGAGCCTTTTTCCCTCCTCCTGTAACTCCTTCTTCTTTATCTCAAGCGCCTTACGCTCCTCCTTGATTATCGCGTAAAGCTCCGAAAAATCCGGCTCCTTAGCCGTGTCACCAAGAATGACGTCCGTCTCTTCGGCAGATACCGGCGCAGAGCTATACACGATGAATGAAGACGTAATCGCCAAAACGGCGGCACAAAAAAGAGGCAGGCGCATAAGGTATGACAATCTAATTGTTTTCATCAGAAACATTATACTTAATAAAAATAATTATTGCAACAAAACAAATATTAGAGTTTCCCTATTATTTTTTCTTTTATAGCAGGGCATACACAAAGGGCATGTCGCCCAATCCATTTAAAGGCGCCCCCCTTCGCTCCCGCTGGCAGCACCCCCTTTTTACAGGTACTTACAGCGCCAGCGTTTTGGGAAATCTGTAAAATGTTCTATTTGGCTTAAGTCCCATAAATGCTCTTGTGAGGAGACTACTTTGCTTCTAACATGAAATGTTCACATTTCGCGAGCATCTGGTCGTCGGTGTAGTGTTGCAGTTGTATCGCTTTCGCAGGGCACTCAGAGGCGCATATCCCGCAGCCCTGGCACTGGCTTGGTTCTATCTTCGCCACGCCGTCGATTATCCGCGGTACATGATACGGGCAGAACCTTACGCATGTGAGGCACGCCGCGCATTTCTCCTCCTCCACAACGGAGATTATCCCGCCCAGGGAGAGTTTATGTTTTGAGAGTATTGTCGTGCCCTTCGCGACGACCGCGCACGCCTGCGATATCGATTCGTTGATGAATTTCGGGAAGTGCGCCAATCCCGCGAGGTACAGCCCGTCGGCACCAAACTCAACCGGCCTGAGCTTCATGTGCGCTTCTAAGAAGAAGCCGAGGCTGTCCAGCGGTATCTTCAATATTTTCGAGAGCTTCTCGCTGTGCAGAGACGGCCTTATCCCCATGCTCAAAACGACAAGCCCTGGGGTAAACACGATCTCGCGCTTCAGCATCTCATCGCGTACGGTAACAGTCAGCCCACCGTCATTCGCGACGACCGGCGGCGTATTCTCATCAAACCGGATGAATATCACGCCAAGCTCACGCGCCCTCGTGAAGTACGGCTCCCTGAACCCGTAAGTTCGGATGTCTCTGTACAGTATGAATACGCGCTTATCCGGTGACTCCTCCTTGAGCCTGATAGCGTTCTTTATCGCGTTCGTGCAACATATCCTGCTGCACCCGGAAAACTCCTCGTTTCTCGAACCGACGCACTGGATCATCACGATATCCCCGCCGCCGAGGCTTTTGCCAGAACCGATACGTTTCTCGAGCTCACGCTGCGTTATCACGCGGTCATCCTTCCCGAACAGGTAGTCGTCGCCGGAGTACTCAACGCCGCCGGTAGCGACAACGATGACACCGGCGCTGATCTCCCCAGCGGCGCCGGCCTGCGCCACTTCCAGCTCGAAATTGCCAAGGAATCCGGACGCTTTGGTGATCTCGGTGTTCAGTCTCACGTTGATATTGTCATTATCGTTGACCTCGTCGATCAGGCTTTGCAGATACTTTTTCGGGTCGGCGCCCTCGATCGTATAGTGGATATGCCTGACATTCCCGCCAAGCGCGTCGGAGATCTCAATAATATCCACCTTGTAGCCCTGATTCGCAAAGTTAAGCGCGGCGGTCATGCCGGCTACACCGCCACCGATCACAACGGCGGTATGGGTAAGCCCGTAACTCTGCTTATACAGCGGTTTCAGGAGACGTGTCCGCGAGACCGCCATCTGCACAAGCTGCTTTGACTTCTGCGTCGCTTTCTCTGGTTCCTTGCTGTGCACCCAGGAGCATTGCCCCCGGATGTTCGCCATCTCAAAGAGGAACGGGTTCAGCTCGCCCTCCATCATCATCTCCTGAAAGAGCGGCTCATGCGTCCGTGGTGAACACGCGGCGATAACGACCCTGTTCAGGTTCTCCCTCTTGATTATCTCTTTTATCGATTCCATGGAATCCGAGGAGCATGAATATAAGAACTCGTCTGAGTAAACGACGTTTTCAAGCTTCTTCGCGTACTTAGCGACCGCTGTCGTATCGACAACGCCGCTGATGTTCCGTCCGCAATGGCAGATGAATACACCGATTCTGGGCTCCTCTTCAGCAACGTCCCTCTCTTTCGGGTACACCTTCTTCTTCACGAGCTGACCCTTCGCTTCAGAGAGCGTCACCAGAGCACGCGCCGCGGCGCCGCTCGCCTGCGTCACCGAGTCTGGAATATCCTTGGGTTCTAAAATCGTACCGCAGGCGTATATGCCATCGACATTAGTATCTAACGGCTGATACTTATCGCTCTTTAAGTAACCGAATTCATTTGTCTCTAAGCTTAATTTCTTTGCCAGAACCTTTGTGTCGCGCGGCGGCTGCAATCCGCATGAAAGGACGACCATATCAAACTCTTCGCTCTTGAGCTCATCATCGTCACTCTGGTAGTTCACGATGACATTCCTGTTGAACGGGTTCTCCTTCAACGAAGACGGCCTGCACCTCGTATACTTCACCCCGATGCCGCGGGCCCTGTTGTAATACTCATCAAAACCCTTTGAGAAGGCGCGTATATCCGTGTAAAAGATATGACATTCAAGGTCGGGCATGTGATCCTTCGCGATGATGGTCTCTTTCGTCGCGTACATGCAGCATACAGAGGAGCAAAACGGGTTCTCCTGCTCGCGGGAGCCGACACACTGTATCCAACCGATCTTCTTCGGTTCCTTCTTGTCGGATATCCTCTGGATATGCCCCATAAAGGGTCCGCTCGCGTTCAGCATCCGCTCAAACTCAAGGCTCGAAAGAACGTTGGGGTATCTGTCGTGACCGTATTCCTTCTTCCTGTCCGCGTCGTAAAGCTCAAAACCCGACGATACAATTACCGCACCGACATTAAGCTCATCGGTAATCTCTTTGGGCATGTCATGTTCGATCGCGTAGACTTTGCAGACTTTTATACACTCATTACACTCAGAGCAGATCGCGCAGTTCAGGCACCGGTCAGACTCCGCCTTCGCGCTCGCTTCGTCATACGCGGGTAGCTTCCCCGGCGCGGTTATCTTCGCTTTGCCTGTCAGCCTTTTTACCGCCACCGGCCTGTCTTCACAGTTTCTGATGAGAGAGAGCGCGAGGTTCAGCCCCTCTTGCGCCCTGTCCATGAAGTTGTCTAAACCGGAAATAGAGCCTGCCGCGGAGAACAGCGACGGGTTATCGGTCTTATAATCGCTGTCATCGGTGACTATCGCGCTCTGCCCGTCGGCTACGACAACATAATCGTAACCATTGTCAAGCAGCGCCGCAGGATCCGCAGACGCGTCGACAGTTACCGCGAATTCACTCTTCAGCGCATCTATATCCCTGCCAAGCAGCCCCTTCGCGCTGTCGTCAAGGAGAGCGTCGCTCAAGGTATCATCCATGAAGCTGTCATCTTTATTTATAACGGTTACGTCGTAACCTTCGTTTATCAAGTGGAACGCGGCGAAGATACCAGCGGTGTTGCTACCGATAACCGCTACCTTCTTGTTTTTGATTCGTTTCTCTATTTTTACTACCGGTTCACCTTTACCATCGAAAAGTGATTTAAGGAACTTTTTCAGCACTCTGATACTGATAACGCTGTCAAACGCGCCCTTGCGGCACTTCGTCTCACATGGGTTAGAGCAAAGCTCGAAGCAGAAAGAGGGCAAGGGCATAGAGTTAAGGATTAGGTCGTAAGCCTCTTTGTTCCGCCCCTTAGACATAAGGGCGATTATGCCCTGTACGCTGATATCGAACGGGCAGGCTCTCTTGCACGGCGCGGCGCTCCTTTTGTCGATAGCGAAGGTGGAAGGCACCGCCTGTGGATAATCACGATATGCGGCTCTCTTGTTTGCGAGACCGTATTCGTAGCTGGACTTTATTTCAACCGGGCATACTTCCGCGCAGAGACTGCAACCGGTACACCTGTCATCGTTGATGTACCTGGCTTTCTTCTTTATCCTGACGGTGAAGTTGCCCTTCTCACCGGAGATTTCTTCCAAGGTGGCGCCGGTGATGATCTCGACGTTGTAATGCTTTGCGATTGTGACAAGGCGCGGGTTTATCGTGCACATAGCACAATCGTTAGTCGGGAAGGTCTTGTCAAGCTTTGCCATCGTCCCGCCGATATACCGCTCTTTTTCAAGAAGATACACTTTTAGACCAGAATCGGCGAGGTCAAGCGCGGCCTGCATACCGGCGACACCGCCGCCTATGACTAACGCAGCGCCTACTTTTTCCATTTCAGATACCCGCTAATTTTCGTAAATACTTCGGTATGTCTCCCGCTTCCCGCGGCCCGACGGCAACTTCCCACTCGGAGCCTAACTCCTCCTGGAACTCACCGGAGAGCTGGGCGACATAACCTGGTATGATGATGTTCTTGTGCCCCAATTTATCAGAGATACCGGACTTGAGCACGAATGGCGCCATAGCGTCGGCGACAAACTTACCGGCTGACCATGCCGTCAGAACGGACATGCCCTCGGTATCCATGATAAGGAGCCATGCCGGTACTCTGCTCGCCTCTATCTCCGCGGAGACGATGAAGTATGTAAGCGCGAAGTTTGTCGTTATGAGCAGTGGAGAATTCGCGTCCGGGTTGTTGAACTCATAGACGCCCTGATCCATGACCATCGGTCTTTGCGGATCGGTGTAGATGTTCATCCTGTTGACTGTAAGAGCCAGAACGCTTGGCGGATCGATCTCAGAGACGACAACGATACCGGCGTATTTGTTTATCAGGCCGGCGGCCAAAGTGGTCTCGAACAGTTTATCGTCTGTCATGTCACACGCGAACGATATTGTCGGGAAGCCAAGCGGCCGGAACTTCTTCTTGAGCGCCGCGCGGCGTATTATTATCTGGTTCTTTATCGTATCTTTGTATGAGGCTTCGTCAGCGTCAATTACAATATCCTTGATGCCGGCGGCTGTCATCTTCTGCGTGATCTCTATAACATCGTCTATCGAGCCCTTTATCGCTACTGGGACTTTGCTCTCCTTCGCGATCGCCGCGAAAGCATCCGCAGTGTCCTTCGTCGCGCCACAGATCAATGGCTTCTTATCGGCGCAGACAGATACGGCTTCCTTGATCACATCAGCGCTGTCTGAGATGAGGATCAGGCCGTCAGAAGTCATCCCTGATACTTTTTCGACAAGCGCTTTGAACTTCGCCGCGTCACCGCTTTTGCATCGCAGTGCGGCAAGGTGCGCCTTAAGTATCAGCCCGACCCGCTCGTATGTATTGTTGTTGAGCTGATCGATTTTGCCTTTTATTTCGTCGTCGCTCATGCTGTCCTCGATAAGGATAGCGATTGCTGTCGGGTTGACGAAAGTCTTTTCGTGGCGGTACAAGACGAGCTCCTCACCGACTTTTATTGAATTGTCGCCTGTACCGATGACAACACCGCGTATAGGCGGCGCCGAAGCCTCACTCAGCTGTTCCTTCGCCTCATCAGAGACGTAAGGGCATGAAGCCAGTTCCGCCTTACCGGCGGCCAGCTTCATAGCGAACGCCAGACAAGTCGGTTCGCCACATTCCTTGCAATTAGTTTTGGGTAGTAGTTTGAATATCTGGATACCAGTCAATGCCATGATATATAAACCCCTTTCAATATGAATATTACAATCAAAGCCAGGAGCGGCGTTATAACCGCTACTGGCCGTTTTACTTTTTATAACATCGGATCCATTGTCAATGCCGGATGATTCATCTTAGTCATGAATTCCATTACTTCCTCTTCGGTCGTGCAGTTCTCTTCGGTCGCGATCATGTTATAAAAATCACCCAGACCGTCTTCTTGGGCACGCTTGATGATGAAGTCTTTAAAGAACTCCTTGAGATGCTTAGGCATCCAGGCAAGTCTTGGTAGCCCGCCGTCAGCGGAGATGAACTTCTTACTGACGATATACAGCTTGCTTATCCCGACAAAACCCGGGGTCTGCTGTCCGCCACCGACGGAACCGGCAAGCGTTGAGAACTGCATACCGCACGGCGTCATGCCCGTAAAGTCCCTATCGACCACCATTATACCGTTCGCCATCGGCAACAGCACCGCTATCGCCTCGAAGCAACCGCACGATGTCATCGGGTCTTCCATCATGGAATAAGCGTTAAATTTTTCAATAGCGTTGTTAGAGGCGCCACAGATAAACTTGTTGATGCCGTCCCACTGACCTTTTACAGGGTCGATTGTAGAGCCTTTTTCCAACGGCTGGTTCGGGCCTGTCGGGTTGATCTCAAAGGCAGCCTTGCCGTCGAGCCAGTTGTAGGCGCCGCAAAGACCAGACCGCTCAGGAGAGATAACGCATACATGGTTTGGGGCGAATGACTGACAAAGCGTACATGAGTAGTATAGATCCACCGCCTCGTCAGTAAGGCCTTTAAGTCTCGCGTCCCTCTCGGCGTACTTGTTACGTGCAAGCTCTAACAGCTCATTTACTTTCGCCTCTTCGGTATATATTTTCACCTGTACTTTGTCTAAGATGTTATTGAACTCAGAATGGAATTTAGCGTGGATTATCGCGCCGAAATGCTCTAACGTAAGGCCTGATTCCTTCGCTTTTTTCGACACTCTAATCCATACGATGTCACGCTGACCGATATGAAGCACTCCTTCCGCGCCATTTAAGAGGTGGTGTATCTGCCGCTCTAAAATCGGTTCGAAGTCAGACTGCATCTTCCTGCCGGACACTTCCACCATGACAGCGAGCGGCTGCCTTGAACCGGTCTCCATGTCAGCCAGATCAGGCCCTATGACTTCACACAGCCCGTCTTTTACTTCATCGGATTCCTTCATCGTAACGAGCTCGAAACCGACAGCCTTCGGCCCGGCAAACTCGACGTGCATCTGCTCTTTTTTGATCCTCTCACCTTCGAACGCGGGACCGTAAGATACCGGTACGGGTACTTTGGTTATCTGGATCTTAAGGCCTCTCACCTCGATAGCCTTCTCCACCATCTCGTCATATTTTACATTCGAGACGACATGCTCGTAGGTGCAGACGCCTGTCGGTAATATCTGCGGGATATCCGAATCGGCGATCGTCGGGAAGCCGTAGTTTATAACACCGGCCGCCGCCGCGTATTGTTCATCGGTAACTTCCCCGAGCGCCAGAACAAAAGCGAATATCCTGTTTTTGTTGTATCTTAGTATCCTCTTGTAGTCGCCGGGCTCAACGCCGCCGAAAGCGAGCGCGGCGCGCGTAGCGAATCCCATAGCGTGTATAGCGGCCGAGGTGTCGTATCCGAAAGGAACCAGCCTTGTGTTCCAGCCGAGCTGAACGCCCTCTTCCCTGAGCTGCTCGGACATCGTCTTGCCATGGTTGTCACTCGCGAGGAAGACATACAGGTTCTTCTCCTGAAGCTCCTTGGCAAGCTTTACGGCAATCTCGTTCGTCGGTGCGGCGCCGACAATCGCGGCGAACCCGGGTGCGGAACCGTCAACGAACTCAACGCCCCTTTTTCTAAGGATAACGTCATCCGCGGCGCCAAGCCAGAGCTGATCGTCAGTACTGTCCTCGGCCACGAGGTATGGTAGCGGGTCTTCAAGATATTTTAGCGCCTCTTCCATGTCATACGCCCAGAGCGTCGCCATACCGGCATCCAGACCGGCCCCGAGATATGGGAGCCACAAATCAGAAGACGGTTCTGGTGGCAGCAGTTCTCTGCACTTCGCAATGATCTTCGGCATATCCTCTAATTTAGAAATCTTTTCACCAAGTATACCATAGATCACAGGGAGGTAGTAACCGGTGTTAGGCAGTTCAACCGTTTTGCCGGCGCCAAACTTCTCAATAGCTTCATTGATCTTCTTCTCAACCCTGTTTACCACTAAATGCGCGCCCCGAATGGCGCCTGCTAAAATAATCTTAGACATTCATAGACCTCCTTAAGCCTCAAGCTCTCTTCTTTTTTCCATATCATACAAGACCCGCTCTTGCGCCTTATCAATACCAAGAAGCTTTCTCTTCTCATCTATATGTTTAAGGCATAGTTCGGCTATCTTTATTGGGTCTTCCTCAAAAGCGAATTTCCCGCCTACAAGATCCGCATACTTATTGAATACCATGTCTGACATCTCTTTGCTGCCTGTCACAGGGAAAGCCACCCCGAAGATCGTGAGCAGGCCGGACGCGATAGTGTAGTGCCCGATCGAGATCGCTTTTTCGCTCATCCAGCCCGGCGCGACACCGACAACGGGCAGGTCGGATATATCATCACCGAGTCCGCCCTCTTCCACCATGTGCGTACAAGCGATGAGTATCCTTGAGTTATCGACACAGGAGCCGGCATGAAGAACCGGTGGTATACCGACCGTCTCGCATATCTCCCTCAGCCCCGGCCCCGCGAGATCCTTCGCCTCTGGCACCAGCAGTCCGGCTTTCGCGTTCGTTATGCCGCTACAACCGGTTACGACGATCAATACATCGTTCTTGATAAGCTCTTTGGCGAGCGCGACGTGTACGTCGTCAGTAGCGACTTTCGGGTTGTTGCAGCCAACGATACCGACTACCCCCCTTATGCGCCCGGAGATGATAGCATCGTTCAGCGGCCTGTAAGAGCCCCTGTAAGTACCACCTAACATGTATGTGATAGTCTCGTCAGTGAAACCGACTACCATGTCCTGCGTCTTAATATGCGGGATGTTGACTTTGCCACGGTTAGGGTAATTATCTATAGCCATCTTGATGATCTCTTTTGCCGATTCCACCGCATTATGCTCATCAAACTCCATGTACGTGGCGCCGGTTATCTTCGCCTTTCTGTTCGTCGTAATGATCTTCGAATGATAACACTCGGCTACCTTTGGCAGTGAGCTCATGATGCACTGTACATCGACGATCATCGCCTCGACGGCGCCGGTAAGAACCGCGAGCTCCTGCTGGAGGAAGTTACCTGCCGATGGAATGCCGTGGCGCATGAGCACCTCGTTTGCCGTACAGCATATACCAGACAGATTAACGCCCTTTGCTCCCTTTGATTCCGCGTACTTTATTATTTCAGGGTCCATGGAGACAACCGCAATCATCTCAGACAGTGTCGGTTCGTGACCATGAACAACGATATTTACGTAATCCTCTTTCAATACGCCCAGGTTCACCTTACCTCGTATCGGTGTCGGTGTACCAAAGAGTATGTCCTGTATATCAGAAGAGATCATCGAACCGCCCCAGCCGTTGGCGAGTGCGCACCTGAAACCCTGCATCACAAGGTTATCTATGTCCTGATCCATCCCGATATTCGTCCGGTTCATCAATTCGACGACTTCCCTGTCGATGCCCCGTTGCGCAATACCTAATTTTCTCCAGAGCTCCTGTCTCTTTTTAGGCGCTTTCTTAATGTATGCGAGCTCACCGGTCTGCTGAGAGAACATGTTTATGCATGCGTTCGCAACGTCGATGCCGATCTCGTTTTTTTCGCGCCCTTCGGTTTTAATATCGAGCCAGCCAGCCACTTTGTGCAGCTTCTTGACGTCCTTGACCTCATATCCGGGCGCTTCACCTTTCGCCGCGGCTAAAAGAGTGAATGCCATATCCCGTCCATGATCACCGTGACATGAAGTGCCCGCCGCAATCATTCTCATAAGATTTCGCGCGGCGATCACGCCCAAGCTCGCTCCGCAGACACCGTGTTTCTCTTCGGCATCCTTACCGGCAAGCCTGCAAGGCCCCATCATACAGTTTTTGCAACATTGCCCCACGGCGCCGATCGGACAGGGCTTCATCTTTGCCGCTCTGTCAAAGACTATTTCCACGCCTTCCTCAGCCGCCTTCTTGATCATCTCACATGACGCTTCGTCGATGTTAATATTCTCATCCATTACATAACCTCCTTAACTTAGGTACTGCTCTAATAGGTACTACTAACATAAGCGCTAAAACATATCGTTGATTATTTTCTTTATCACATCCACAGACTTCGGGTGGCGCATGACAAGTATATCCGCGCCCGCCATCAGTAAATCCATAGCGGTGACAGTCTCCCACAAAAGCCCCCTTTTGGTTATATCACCATAAGTCGGCTCCTCGTCCAGGGGTATCTTCGATTCGCGCGCTTTCCATGCTTCCTTACCCATGTCGCAGATAATCGGCATCTGCATCTTGGCGTCGTTTTGCGACAGCGCCGCTAACCGGTCGCGCTCCATAACCGAATATGAATACTCGATACCATAGCCCAAGGCGCCGGTAGACGGGTCGATCACTATCTTGTCTGGCGGCACACCCAGATTCTCGAGCAGGATGTTCAACTGTTTCGCCATATTGACGTCGATCGGTGTCTGCGCCGCTATACAGTGCTTGAACGCGATCGCCGCCGCACCGATCTGGCGGTAGTTCTCCTCGACAACGGGGCCTAAGAGCAGGTTCTTGCCTTCACACACCTCGGCGACTTTCTTTAGTACGGCGACGTCCTTCTCAACGTTACCTGAACCGTAGACGACAAGCGGGACAGATATCGCTTGTGCGATACTTTTCGCCAGCTGTGCCGCCGCGTCAGGCGACGTATCCTTCGTATTGGGGTCGGTCGAAGAGAGTTGCAGGCATATAATCTGCGCACCGTACTCATTGACATTCTTTAGCGCCCATTTAACCGGGTCGTCAATGACATCGGCAAATGGTTCCATGACCGCCTCCGCCCAGTTCTCTGGCCTCTCGTCATATACTTCCATCGCGATCTTCGGTCTGTTTGGGAATTCACCTTCGAAACCACAAAGTGTCATAGCGTTTTGGCCACCGATCGTTACGGCTTTATCACCCTCACCGATTATGACTTCTCTGATCGCTCCAGAATACGTTTCCTTTGGAATATCAAAAGCCATTTAAAAGCTCCTTTCATGGTCTTATATTTAATTATTCAATATATAAAATATACGGCGCCTGTTAAAAAAAATTGCCTCTTAGCGCCCTTGAGCCTGCTTCGCCGCGATAATGGTGTTCTTTAAGAGCATCGTTATCGTCATCGGGCCTACGCCGCCGGGTACCGGTGTTATATATGACGCGACCTTTGATGCGGACTCGAAATGCACGTCACCGACCAATCCCTTCTCCGTTCGGTTTATACCGACATCAAGCACTACCGCGCCCTCTTTTATCATATCACCCGTTATCATCTCCGGCCTGCCGACCGCCGCAACGAGTATGTCCGCTCTCTTGATATGACCAGCCAGATCCTTTGTCCTTGAATGACAGATCGTAACAGTAGCGTGCCGTTGTAAAAGCATCATCGCGATGGGTTTGCCGACAATATTGCTCCTGCCGACCACTACGGCCTCCTTACCCTTCACATCGATACCGTACCGCTCTAAAAAAACCATACAGCCATGAGGCGTACACGGTAAGAGAGTACCCTCACCGATCATGAGCTTACCGACGTTTATCGGGTGGAACCCATCGACGTCCTTTGAGGGTAATATCGCGTTCAATACTTTTGATTCGTCAATGTGCTCTGGTATCGGCAACTGCACTAATATGCCGTGGATTTTGTCGCTGTTGTTCAGCTTATCGATGAGACTCAGCAGTTCATCCTCTGTTACGTTTGCAGCCAGTTCATATTTCTCGGAATACAGACCGACCTTTTCGCACGCTTTTACTTTGTTCCTGACATAGACCTGCGACGCTGGGTTCTCGCCGACTATTATGACCGACAGGCCGGGTCTTTGCATTCCCTTGCCCACCATCTCATCGACTTCGACCTTCATCTCTTCTCTGATATCAGCAGAAGTTTTTTTACCATCGATTCTTTCCGCCATAAAACACCTCATCATTTATTTTTATAATATAATATTAAAAAGCCATTTTATAATACTGGCACGTATACCTAACCCGTTGATATTACCATTCAAACCGCCTACCTCGGGTCATAGTAAAAAGCTAAAAAATATAATAGCGTTTTATTTATATCCGCTAAATTTACAAAATTCCAGAATAAATGTCAAGACAAATAAAAAGGGAAGTTAATTTTTTTATCAAGCGCCATATATAAACATAATTATTTCAATCCGGTACTGGTTAGTTTATCTCAAGATAGCATTCGATGAGCCGCTGGAAGGCGATCTTGTTCACTACGTCGCCTTTTATTATCATGTACATGTCGTACAGGTCCTGCGACGAGAATGGTGCGGAAAAGTAGTC
>JAJRZU010000077.1 GCA_024275075.1 Deltaproteobacteria bacterium
CAGGTGGCCGAGATGGTGGTCGAAAAGGCAAAGAGGCTCGTGGAGCATAACAGGGATGTCGTTATCCTGCTTGACAGTATCACGAGGCTGGCCAGGGCATACAACTCCGTTGTGCCGCCTTCTGGCAAGATCCTCTCTGGTGGTGTAGACTCGAACGCGCTGCAAAGACCGAAAAGGTTCTTCGGCGCCGCGAGGAACATCGAGGAGGGGGGGAGCCTTACAATTATCGCGACCGCGTTGATAGAGACCGGCAGCCGTATGGACGAAGTCATATTCGAGGAGTTTAAGGGCACCGGTAACCTTGAGCTGCACCTTGACAGGAAGCTCGTGGAGAGAAGGGTGTTCCCGGCTATCGATATCAGCAAATCCATGACCAGAAAAGAGGAATTGCTCCTTGACAAGAACGATATCCACAGGATATGGATACTAAGGAAAGTCCTCGCGCCACTGAATTCTGTGGACAGCATGGAGTTCCTCATTGAAAAACTCGGTAAGACAAAGACAAACAAAGAGTTCCTGGATTCGATGAACAAGTAGTATAGCGTTTCCTAATTAACGCTAAAAACAAATGTCATCGCGAGGAGTGGATGGGCAGGCACTTAAAGCCGGTCTCAACCGCGATCCCCTCAGCGCCCTTCGCACTGTAAAGCTTGTGAAGCGGCTTCAAAAGCTCAGCGAAATCCACGAGCTCCAGAATTTTCCGATACGGATGATCCGCCCGCACCATCGACTCAAGCAACTCGTTGTTAAAATCGACCTGACCACTTTCTCTCTTTAGCATGAAACGCCCCCTGAATGCTTTGATTTGTTGAGGCATTATAGCATACATATCAAATAGTTACAAGTGTTTTTGCATAAAATACAAACTTTTTTCATTTTTTTATTGGCAACAGTCCCCAAATAGAAAAATATCCCTGTTTCAAAAAAAGTAACGCTTGTAAGTTATTGAAAAAAGGGGGCGCCGTGAGCGGTGGCGAAGGGGGCATTTCTTTACAGTACAAATTCCCTTTATTGCATTGGGCAACATGTCCATAGTTAGTCATCCCCGAAAAAGTCTCAACTTGTTGAATTATTTGCTGTTATTATATATTTTGTTACAGCGCACAGGGGCGGCCAGCGCTCCCTGTGCGGCTCGTGGTTGGCTTGCACTACCAGAAATACACCTTCGATGAGAGCGATGAGTCTGTCGTGGCGAGCTTTTTTAGGTCGTGCAAAGATCTTGATTTAAAGGTTTTTCTTTCCCATGGCGAGCTCAGATAAGGCGCTCTTATCTAATATATATATGATCTTACCCTTGACATCGATGATCTTTTTCGCCCGAAGCTTCTGTAGTGAACGGGATAATGTTTCGCTGACCGTACCAAGCTGTGAGGCCAGCTCACCTTTTTTTATGTTAAGCTCAAATGAGCTGCCACCAAATCCTTTTGACTGGTTAAGTATGTACTTAGCGAGCCTTGCGGAAACGTCTTTTAATGACAGTTCCTCTATAAGGGTAGAGAACCTGCGCAGGTAGCGCGACAATGTGGCTAACATATTCAATGATATCTGAGGGTTATCCTTGATGAGCGAATAGAAGGCGTCCTTGCTAAAATAGAACAGCTCACAGCTTGTGATCGCCTGAGCGTAGGCTGGGTAGGTATTACCAGAAAAGACCGCCGCCTCGGCGAAAACGCCGCCCTTTGCCACAATATGAAGGATATGCTGCCTGCCGTCATCACTTAGCTTGTACACCTTCACTTTACCCTTCGCGACGGTATAGAACCCGACAGCTTCCTCCCCTTGCAAAAATATCGTCGAGTTTTTCGGATATTTCCGTATCTTTGAGATACTTAGCGCTTTTGTTAGCTCCTCGTCACTTAAAGCGGAGAAGAGTTTACATTCCCGTAACAACAATTTATTATCAACTTTTTCCATATATTAGATTGTAAGATAAAAAACGTAATTAGTAAAGCCTGTTTTTTTAACTTCCTCGCAGCAAGCTACGGAAAATCATACCCACTTATAAAAACAGGCGCCTGTATAAAACTGCTTAGCCTGCTTAATTATTTCCGGTGGGCCGCGTTCCAAAGCTAACTACGGCTTGACTTTAGCGGTACTAACTGCTATCTTCCCGTAATAATGAAAAATAATGAACTGTTGTCAGATGATACGATCGCGGCTATATCCACCCCTATGGGCGAGGGCGGCATATCGATAATACGCCTTAGCGGCATGGATTCGCATGAGATCGCCATACGCCTCTTCCGCCCCGGTAAGGATACATCCTAGCCGGCGTTGAAAAATCTTACGTCACATAAAGTATATTATGGGCATATAGTGAAGTCCGGTACATGTATTGATGAGGTGCTTCTGGTGTATATGAAGAGCCCGCGCAGCTATACGAAGGAGGATGTCGTCGAGATAAACTGTCACGGCGGGATGTTGCCGTCGCGCCGGATACTCGACGCGGCGCTCTCTGAGGGGGCGAGGCTCGCGGCGCCGGGAGAGTTCACGAAGCGCGCGTACCTGAACGGCCGGATCGACCTCACGCAGGCGGAATCGGTGATCGATATCATCCGCGCGAAGACGGACGCGTCGATGCTGTTCGCGTCGCACCAACTCAAGGGCGACTTCTCCAACGAGATAAACCGGCTCAAGGATGGCCTGACAAAGATGCTCGCTTACTTTCAGGCGTTCATCGACTTCCCCGAAGATGACACCGAAATACGATATGACGATTATGTCAGCAAAACCACGGGGATGAGTGATAAGATAAACGATTTTCTGGCGACGTACGATGAGGGGAAAGTGTTCCGGTGCGGGATAGCCACCGCGATTGTCGGTAAGCCCAACGTCGGGAAGTCAAGCCTCCTGAACGTCCTTTTAAAGGAGGAGCGTGCGATTGTGACGGATATACCCGGCACCACCCGCGACACCATCGAGGAGACCGTCAACATCAAAGGGATCCCTCTTCGCCTGATAGACACCGCGGGTATACGCGAATCGAAATGCGTGATAGAGGCCACGGGTATAAAGATCACCCGGGAGAAGATCAGGTTCGCCGATTTCGTGCTGTTTATTATCGACGCTGGCAGCCCGTTAGATGACGATGATATGCGGATATTCGAGCTGGTATCGAACAAGAAGACGCTTGTCGTCGTGAACAAGATCGACCTTGCCACTGACATGGATAAGTTAAAGAATAGTATCAAAAAAGTATTCTCAGACGCTGCCGATATCACTTACATATCCATCAAGGAGAACAGGAATATCGATAAGCTTAAAGACGCGGTATATGAGGCGGTTATCCACAGGAAAGCCAGTCAGGAAAAAGAAGCGTTTTTGATCAACTCCAGGCATAAGGATGTTTTAGGCCGCACGCAGACGTTTCTTGGGCAGGTACTTGACGGCCTGAACAAAAAAGCGTTCCCGGAGCTTATCTGCGTTCATATCACCGACGCGTTAGCATCACTGGGTGAGGCGCTCGGAGAGACGACCTCTGACGATATCCTTAACATGATATTCGACGAGTTCTGCATCGGTAAGTAATACCATCTTATACCCTATAAACTATAAGATTTTAGGGCGTTTATCCCAGATATTTATTTTCCGGTAATCCCAGAACTGCGGGCTGCCAGGCGCACAGATGACATCCCCGACGATAACTATGCTCATGCACGGCTCCAGCGACCCGATATTGAAGTAAGTATCGTCATCGATATCGACTGGTAGTCTGTCTATTGTGGTCATGACGACTTTTTCACCGGGTGCGCTGATCTGGTGCACCACCGCGACGGGCGTTTCCCCGGGGTAAGCTTTCAGTAGTTCATCTTTGAGCTTAGCAGCGGGGATGTTGTTCATCAGGAGCACGAGCGTCGAGTCCCTCCTGATAAGGTAAGCGAGCCTTTTTGTGAATTTCGTTTTTGAGATGCTCCTCGGGCTGGTGATGATGACGCTGCCGCTTATCCGTGGCAGGTCAAGCGTCTTTTTAATGAGCGATGACGCGGCGTTGAGCGAACCGACACCGGGTATCAGGACGCAATCCTTAAAATGGCTGACGATCGCCTGAAACGGTGAGAAGATCGTGAAGTCACCGGGTACGAGGAACGATACGTCACCTTTTTGCAATAGATCGCTAATCAGCTCAATGATATCGTCGAACAGATAATCAAACGGTACGTAAATGTCCTTACCGGCAAGGCGCCCGGCGAACGACTCCTTGTAACTGTGTGCGAGGAATACGCTTTTTGAGGATTGTAACGCGCCAAGCCCCCTTATGGTAATCAAGTCCGGCGCACCGGGCCCCGCCCCGATGAAGTAAAGATTGTTATTATTCATATATCCCCCACAAAAAAATTAACCACAGAGATCACAGAGTACAACACAGAGCGCACGGAGCTTTAACATGCGAGCTTAACGGTAAAGGTGCTCCCTTTGCCAAGTTCGCTCTCAACGAGGATATCCCCGCCATGCTCCTTCGCGATCCATTTGCATATCGAGAGCCCGAGCCCGGTGCCGCCCTCCTGACCGGTTCTCGCTTTGTCAACCCTGAAGAATCGGTTGAATAGGTGCGGGATATCGTCGGCGGCGATCCCGATACCCGAATCTTTTACGCTGATGTACGCGAAACCGTCCTCCTCGAACGCAGTGATGCTTATAGCGCCGCCCTCCCCTGAATATTTCACGGCATTCGAGATAATATTGAGCAAGAGCTGCCTTATCCTTAGCTCGTCGGCGTTTATGATTATTACAGATTGCAGATCGAGCTCCACTTTGATCTTCTTCGCCATCGCCAGTATATCTGACTGCTGCTTAAGCTCGGTCAGGATCGGGTTCATGTTCACGCGCCTCTTCTCCAGGGCTATCTCCCCCATATCCGCGCGCGACAGCATCAGAAGGTCGTCAACGATCCTTTGCATCCGGTTTATCTCCTCGAGGTTGCTTATGAGGAGCTCTTCATACTCCTCGGGCGCCCTCTTCTGCCGGAGCGTAACATCAACGCCGCCCTTCAGGACAGTAAGCGGGGTGCGCAGCTCGTGCGACACATCCGCGCTGAACTGAAGTATCTGGTTAAAGGAGATCTCAAGCCTGGAGATCATGTCATTTATCGTATCGGTGAGACTACCGATCTCGTCATCACTGCCGGTCGGTCTTATGCGCTGCGTCAGGTTCTCGGCGGTTATCTTCCTTGCCGCCTTCGTGATGCTGTCAACCGGTGTCAGCGCGGACGACGCCATGAACCATCCCGCGAAGCTGATTATCAGCAAAGCGCACGGTACGAGTATAAGCAGAATCAGCGTGAACCGCTCAAGGGTGGTATGTATGCTCTCCATCGACGAGCCGACCTGAACGATGTTCGTCACACGCTTAAATTTGATGTATGGGTATGTGATCACCCTCACCGGGTACTTCTCGTTCTCAAACCGGATCGTGTTGTATGAGAAGTGCCCTTTTGTCGCATTGTACAAAGCTTCCTTTGATACCGGCAATTTACGCTGCTCCAGGTTCTTTGTCCTGTCACCGACGTTGCCAGAGCGGTCGATTATCTGTATGAACTTACCGTAAGTGCTCCTATCCATTACGACTTCAAGCATTTCATCGATGTTTTGTGACTTGTGGAGCATCGTCACGGGCGAGCGGAAAGCCGTTGTCGCGACAGCCTCTGCGATCGATTGCAGCTTATTGTCCAGCTCCTTTTGCATGACATTCGAGAGTGTAAAGTAGAGCAGATAGGAGAATATAGATAAGAAGAGCCCCATGATGATAAAATTCATGATGGTCAGCTTTACTCTTATTGAGCTTGATTTCATGTTAATCCTTGAGGGTATAACCGACACCCCTTACTGTATGGATCAGCTTATGCGGGAAGTCTTTATCGATCTTGTTCCTAAGGTAATTTATGTAAACGTCGATGACATTGGTAAAGCTGTCGAAGTTGTAGTCCCAGACATGTTCCGCTATATTTGTTCGGGTCAGTATGCGCCCCTTGTTCCTGACAAAATACTCTAACAAGGCGTATTCCTTACTGGTAAGGTCGATATCCTGGCCGGCTCTCGTGACCTTGCGGGTGGAGAGGTCCATCACCAGATCCGCCACCTTCAACTGAACGGATTTCTCCTTCGTGCCGCGCCGCATTAGCGCCCTGATCCTCGCAAGGAGCTCATCGAAAGCGAACGGCTTTGTGAGGTAGTCATCACAACCGAAATCCAGACCCTTTACCTTGTCAGAGACAGAATCCTTCGCCGTGAGCATCATGACCGGCGTCTGGATGTTACCACCGCGCAGCTCTTTTAGTATCTCGAGACCGGTCTTCTTCGGGAGCATCACGTCAAGTATCACCAGGTCATACTCGTTGTTCTCGGCAAGGAAGAGCCCCTCCTCACCGTCATAAGCGACATCGACGGCGTATGACTCCTCCACCAGTCCCTTTTTGATGAAGCTCGCTACCTTTTTTTCATCCTCTACTATTAATATTCTCATAGGCCACTCTTGCAATTTCCCATCATTTTATAATAGTAAGGGCGCCATTACAAGTAATTTAATTGTAAATATTTTAATTGTAAAATGTTCGTTATTCAACGCCGCCCTTATACAGGATATCCGCGATGATCACGCTTATTTCATATAATATTATCAATGGCAGCGCCATGATGACCTGGTTAAAGATGTCTGGTGTCGGTGTCAGGACAGCCGCGATGACGAATATGATAAGTATCGCGTACTTCCTGCCCTCTCTTAGCATTTTCGGTGTCAGGATGTTCAGTTTTGTCAGGAATAATATAATGATCGGCGTTTGGAACACGACCCCGAAACTTAGCAGGAACTTTAGCGTAAAATTGATGTAATGCTCCAATGTCAGCATCGGTATCAGATCATCAGTCCTGTACGCTAACAGGAAGTTGACGGTGAATGGCAAGACGATGAAGAGGCAAAAAGCGATACCAGTCAGGAAGAGCAATATACTTGCGATGACAAATGGCAACGTTACCTGTTTCTCTTTCTTATACAAAGCGGGCTTGAGAAAGCTCCATACCTGTATGATAATCACAGGGAACGATATTAATACGGCGAAGATCAACGAGATTTTCAGGTGTACCCATAGCGCTTCGGCAGGGGTGATGAAAATGAGTTTAAAATCAGCCGAGTTTCTGATCAGCTGAAAAAACGGCGGTTCGCTTGAGAAACCAAGTTGATAATCTAAAGGTATTTTTAGTAGATAAAACAGGAGGTTAGAGTAGTTAAAGCAGATCAGGAAGCTTATGAAAATTACAACAACAGATACGATAAGCCTGCTTCTCAGCTCATCTAAATGCTCGAATATTTCTAATTTGTTTTCATCAGACATAAGAGTAAAAAAGCCCGCCATTTTTGACGGGCTTTGCATTAATTACCTTTTATGGTATGAACATATCCGTACCTGAATCGCTCTCTTCATCAGTTTCAGCTTCCTTTTCCTTCGCCGGTTCAGCTTCAGTTTTAACATCCTTTTGCAACCGCTTCAATATCTCGTTGACCTGCTTAGTGTACCTGTTTTCAGGGAAATCTTCCTTGAATTTTTTATATATTTCTATCTGATCATCTACGGTTGAAGCTAATGTGGCTTTCTCTTTCGCAGTCCTGAACTGCATCTTATCGATACTTTTTATGGCCTCTTTGGCAAGTTTAGTGCCCTTGAATTTTTCAGCGAATGATATAAACGCCTCTGCGGAACCAGCGCCTTTTGCATTTTTCCATTCGATATCGATTAATTTATCCTTCGCGACTTTAGTAATATCAAGATCAGGGTACTTTTTAATAAATACTTCCAACGATTTTAACCGCTCATCCTTGTCGCTGATTTTAATAATTTTATCATACTCCATCTCTGCCAGTTTACCCTGGATCTCCACTTTAAACTTGGAATCAGGGTGAGCTTTCAAATAGCTCTTGAAAGTCTCCTCATCATTCTTCTCAATCAATTTGTTATAAATCATCGATTCCGCGTCGTAAGCGAACTTACTGTCAGAATGCTGGCTGATAAATTCCTCATAACCCTCGATCGTATCCGTTTTCTTATACCCCTCAAATATCTTCGCGTCGATCTTAATCTTTATGTCAGGGTTACCCGGATACTCAGGGTTTTCTTCAATGAACGTTCTATACGCCTCTAATGTATCTTCTTTCCTGACAACATTTTCATAGTACAGCTTAATATATTTATTTGACTTACTTATCCATCTATCGAGCTTTTTTTGTGATATACCGGTTTCAGGCGCTTTTGCAATCGCTGTCTTAATATTCGCGACCGCGTTTACATAGTCAGGAGGGTCCTGTTTCATATAGACTGAAGCAAGGTTATAGTACGCCTTAGTATAATTCTCATTCGCCTTGATCGCTTCTAAGTACTTCTCTATCGCCTGCTCATATTGCTTAGCCTTATATAACGTATTGCCCTCTTTGTATAAAGCTTCATCTTTTGCCCCACATGCCGCAAAAACTGTACACAGAATCAAGATGATCAAAAGTAATAATTTTTTCTTCATCGATGCGCCCCCTATAGTTAATTAATCAGTGCTACGGATGATAACAAATAAAATATCATATATCAATGATAAAAGAGAAATTTTAACAAATAATTGATTTGTTAGATTGTTCAATCCTCTTTTATTATCATATCCCCACTTGAATCAGTAATTATCGATGTCGCGGGGTTTATCTTATCTGTTGAATATTTCCACTTATAATGAAGCGGCAGCATCTTATCCAGGGTAGATATCCCTTTAAAATCGCTGTCAGCGTAGACTCTATCAAAATATACCTTTGATACATCAAATAATGCGCGTATGTATTGGCGCTTGCTCAAAGGTGATTTTTGCAGCTGCTCATTATTACTGATATTGTCAAAGAAGAACTTATAGTCGACTTTCTTCATATAATCTTCATTTGAACAGATAACCAGTTCAAAGTAAGGTTTTTTAATGAAATCAGTCTCCTTTTTCGGGCTCTTCACTTTGGGGATATAATAAAACGGTAACATGACCTTTTTGCTGACAAATACCTCATTTAGCGTATTATGTACGCTCAGGTTGATGAACTTCTCGCCCTGGAAGGTGATAGAATCGATAAGAGGCAGCACAAACGTCCCGCCCGGGTTAAGCAGGTCTCTTGCCATTAAAAAGAACTCCTTTGAGAAGAACCGCGACAGTTGCAGGTTCGAGGGGGAGGGGATATCAAGGATAATGATATCATACGTTTTATACGCGTCATTGACGAACTTGAAACCGTCTTCGTAAACGATGTTCAACCTCTCGTTATTCAGAGTATCACCCAAAACTTTTGAGAAGTAACGCTTACCGATCTCATTGAATGCCGGTTCTATCTCCACGTAATCTATCGACTTTAAGTTGAATTTCAGAAGCTCGCGCGCGAGGCCGCCGATACCGCCACCGATGACAAGGGCGTGCAGAGGCGCCTTTGTATGGTAATACGCGAGATACGCCATAGATTCGTTGTGTACCTTGTCATCCGCCAGGGAGTATTGCAGCACCCTGTCAACATATACCGCCATATTTTTTGTCAGGTTCTCAACAACGACCTCGACTCTACCGCTCTTAGTGTATTTATAAAACAGTATCGTCTCATTCCTGACGGTCTGCTGGTTTTGCATCCATTTTGTATCCAGCTTGTCATGAAAGATGAAAAGCGTCACGAATAATATGTAAACGACGCTTATCACTACAGCGAGAAAGGTTCGTTTCTGGTAAAGGCTGATAAGCAGCGCGAGCGTCAGGATTATCAGGGCGGAGATTAGCGATATGGAGAAGTCAGAGAAGCTAAAGTTGTAAAAAGCGAATATCACGCCGCCGGTAAAAGCGCCTATACCCTCTATGGCGTAAGTCAGGTACACGAAATCGGTATCTTTGAAGTAGTGGCAGAGCAGGGGGAATATCATCCCGCTTACGAACGAGACGAGAAAGATCAGTATGAAATAGAAGGTCAGGTTAAATGAAACGGTATTGAATTCCCACCCGTAATATAGTGACGCGAATACCGCTATGGGTACGGTGATCCCGCTGAGCGTAATTATTGATAATGACAGGTTATCTTTTTTGAAGATATCTATGAAGGCGGTGCAGTAAGAGCCCGCGGCGGCGCCAAGCAGCCAGACACCGAGCGGGAACCCGAATGATATGTAGCTGTAACCGACGTTTACTATCATCATCCTGATAAGGAGCGATTGGGTTATTATCACCGATACCCCGTAGACGAATGGTATTATCAGGTGGAAAACACCGATTTTTGTCCTGCCCGCCCCTTGCCGGCGTTCTGAATCCATTGCGTCACCGGTGGTTTTAATCAACAAAAAGATGAAGAAAGAGAGAGCCTTGAGAGCAAGAGCGGCATACAAAATCGCGCTGATACCGACAAGCGGCAGTAACCTTAGGAATACTATTAAAAATATACCGCCGCCAATGAGGTCAGCCGCGTAGATGTGACCATAGTCGGTCATTACATGTTCCTTTGTGACGATCTTTGCCGCCACCAGTGAGAACTGCGCCCCCAAAACGATACCGGTAAGCGCGAGCAATGTATAGTAAGAGGCGATATGCGTAAAGATGGGATCAAGAAAGAACGCCAGCGCCGCGATAAGAGTGATCATGATGATGTCAAGCGATAATAAGAGTGGTTTTAAGTACTTATTCAGAAACGCGCTTTTTTTGACAGCAAGATATGTAATGCCGCAGCTTAATGCCGCCGCGATAAGTAATGTGGATGTCAGTAGTGAGATATGGAAGTATATGTAACCGGTATTTATAGAGAAATAGTATATAGCGACAGTCTCTATGCAGATGCTGGCGAATGATGTCGCGAAGAGTATGAAGATAACCGGCGCCTGTTTCAAATAGTAGGTAATGCCCCGCATAGCCACGCTTCCCTTGATTTTTTGTCTGATTATACATGAATTAACCTTAAAATCAACAGGCACGCCTGATTTTACCTTAAAACTTTATAAAAAAAACATTAGAGATATTGATTATTCGAATTATGTTTATATAATATATAAGTGAGACATTAATAATAAAGAATAAGGGTGGGTGGAAATGGAAAAGGTTCTGATAATAGATGACAATCCTACAGACCGGTT
The DNA here is from genome assembly GCA_024275075.1 of Deltaproteobacteria bacterium. Lineage (GTDB taxonomy): Bacteria > Desulfobacterota > JAJRXV01 > JAJRXV01 > JAJRXV01 > JAJRZU01. The sequence continues at coordinate 11,105 of JAJRZU010000077.1, forward strand.
TGTCCAGAAGAGGATGCTTGAGCACCATTACGATGTAAAAGTCACAGAGGATCCGATTCATGGTGGTAAGGTGATCAAGGAATGGTCACCGGATATTGTAGTTGTCGATTACGCAATGCCTGAGATGAATGGCGTTCAGGCGATCAAGTACTTTAAGGAGAAGATAGGGTATAACGGGATCATTTTGATCCTCACCGGTCTGGATGACGTAAACATAGCGACAGAGGCGATAAGAAGAGGCGCTTACGATTACCTTGTCAAACCGTTGGTGCAGGAGATCTTCAATCACAAGATAAAGAACTGTATGAATTATAAGAAGCTGTTACAGGCCGAGAACGAAAAGATAGCGAACGCGGCGGTAGAGAAGATAATTCTAACGTTATATTATGATCTTAAACCGATTTATGAGCGGCTCCACGAGTTTGTCAAGAAGGGCGTATCAGATAAGAAGATGACGGATGAGGGTCTAACCGAAATGAAAGAAAGCGTTGATAAGCTTGGTAGTATTATAAAGAAATTAGGCGGCTTGGACCAAGCCACAAAGAAAGAGTACGTTGAGAGCATTTTAGAATACTATTTGAATTAGATAGATATTTTACCGCTACTTTTGCTCCAGACTGTCTAACATGTCATCAATATCCCCACTGTCCGGGACATTTTCATTGACTACGTGCGGCGCTTCGCTTGTAGCCATGTCCTTTGAGAAACCCAGGTCATAAGCGACGGATTCTATCGTATCCTTATCAATTGTGTTACTTTTAACAAGGAACCCTTCAAACAGAGCATTATCGCAGATTGTATTTATGATCCTTGGTATTCCCCCCGCCTGGCGGTGGATAGCTTTTATGGCGTCAGGTTCAAAGAGCATCCTGTCCGCACCGGCAGTCTTTAACCGGTAATTTATATACTCTTGAGTTGAAGAAGAATCAAAAGACTTTAAAGAGTATTTTAAAGCGACCCTTTGGGCAAGCGGCTCATCCAATTTAAGATAGTCCTCCATCTCTGGCAGGCCAAAGAATACGAAGGTCAGCAGCTTATCCTCTGGCAGCTCCAGGTTCAAAAGCCCCCTGAACTCCTCCATGATCTCCTTCGTTTGCAGCATCTGCGCCTCATCGACTAATACAACAGCTTTCTTGTTGCATTCGTGCAATTCGACCAACCTGTTGTAAAGCTGGCTTAAGAGCTGTAGTTTATCGTTCGTCGGATCCTTGACGCCGATCTGTATCGCGATCTTCTTAAGCAGCAAGTTTGCTGTAATCCCTGTGTGTATAATTACAAGCAATGCGGATTCATATTCATCCTCAGGCAGATTATCTAACATCTTTCTGGCTAATGTCGTTTTACCGGTTCCGATATCACCGATCAGTAAGGCCAGCCCTTTCATAGTCTCAACGGCATACTTCAGCCGGAGAAGCGCCTCTGAGTGCTGCTTACTGTTAAAATAGAATTTTGAGACCGGCGCATTGGAGAAAGGCTCCTGGTTAAGTCCGTAAAATTCTAAATAGCTCATACTGCCAACCCCCTTCTTTTAGCTAAACAAGTCAAGCAACAACCCATTTAGTTAACTTATACACTAACAGCATCCATGTAAGCCCTTAATGACTGAGGCATCATGCCTCCCCCCTGCAAACGTGTATAAATATGTGATTATACATAAGATATCTTTCTCTTTTTCTTTACTGCAACAGGCTTGCTCACTTCCTTCTTCTGCGCTTCAACGATAGATTGGATATGTTGCTCTACATCTCTGAAAGAAGGGTCAAGTCCATGAACAACATTATAATTTTTCAAGGCTTCCTTATTCTGACCATTCTGGTGATAAGCAGTCGCGAGCTCATAGTACAAACCGATTTTTTGGTCATCCGGCAGTTCCACTTTTGTAAGAATGTTCTCAAAGTACTTTACAGCCTCACCAAACTGTTTTGTCTCCAGGGCGACTAACCCTAACATCGTGCAACATTCGAATATTTTGGACTTATCAGCCATCAAGGCCTTCTTAAACTCGTCAGAGGAGTCGCTTAGAAGCCCCATCTCTTTGTACGCGATCCCCAGGTTATAGTGAGAATCATAGTCATTGCTGTCTATATGCTCCTCAAGCCCCTTTTTGAACTCAGAGAAGATGCTGTCGGTCTCATTTTTATCATCCAAAGGCTGCTCAAATGACTTTGGTTGGAACAGCTCATCTGACAAAGTATCCGCGAATTCCTTCGATAAGTCAAACAACGGTTCATCATTCTGCTTTGCTTCAGGTTCAATCCCTCTTGAATCGCGTATTTTCTGTTCTACCAGCTCTAAATGTTCTAAAACAGTCGTATTATAAGGATCTTCTAATAAGATGTGCTGGTAGCTCTTTTTTGCGTCTTCGTAAAGACCTTCGGCAAAGAAAAACCCGGCTTCTTCAAGCCGCTTATGGATAGTCTTAGGCGCCTTTTCAGCCTTTTTCTTCTTCAGCTCTTCAGGCTCATCGATGACAAGCGGGATATCATCAAACGTCTCAACGACCCGCCCCTCTTTCACCGGCGCTTCTGGCGCTTCTGGCGCTTCTGGCGCTTCTGGTTCTTCCGCCGCTTCTGGTTCTTCCGCCGCAGCCGCAGCGACATCTTCTAATCTGTCTTTTGCCGTCTGGTTGTTCGGATCAAGCTTTAGTACCTCGCTTAAGAACTTAGCCGATTCATTCTTTGCCGACGAGAATTGTTCGGCGAGATAAAACAGCTCTGATATCGCCAGCTCATTTTGCTGCTGAGCAATATAGATGTCTTTTAATGTTATATGCGCCTCGGCATTATCAGGATCCTCTTTTAAAATGAAGTCTATATGCTCTTTCGCCTGGTCATGCAGGCCGTATTTCAGGTAGACGTTAGCCTCTGTAATATGCTCGTTGAAAACTTCTTCGTCAATTCCACCTGCCCTTTTACCAGCGCTCTGAGTAAAAAGCTCCCCGCTCATCTTTTGAACGTGCTTCTTCGCTTTTTCATGCTCAGGACTTATCTGGAGTATTTTTTGATATAAGAAATCTGCTTTATCCTGCTGCTCCAAAGCTTCATAAGCCCTTGCAAGCTCTTCATATACTTCGATCAGCTTATCTACGACATTCTGGTAGCGGTATATCTCCGCTAACTTCTCTAACACGCCGATATTTGCAGGTGACTTCTTCAATGCTTCATTGTAAAATTCAGCTAAATCGCTTAGTTCGCCCTGCTCCTCAAATTTACCATAAAATGGTTCGAGCTCCTTTAATGCGTCATCAACGTTATCGCGCTTTAAGAATATCCTGCTCAAACCGAACTTTGCCCGGTAGTTATTACTGTCACCTCGCAGGATGTCACAGTATATAGATTCCGCTTCATTGAATTTATCAAGCATGGAATACGTTTCAGCAAGGATCAATAATGTTTCAGAATCCTTCGGCGCCAGCTTCTGCGCCGCCTGTATCTTTTTCAGACCCTCTTGGGAATTCCCGACCAAAATATACGCGCTTGCAAGCTCTTTTAAGATGAACTTGTCTTTCGGCGCCATATCTAAGAAGAGCTCTAAAGCCTTTACCAGTTCACTATGCATCCTGCGCTGCTTAAAGTCCTTTGATATCTCTAATATCGCTTCGTATGCCTCTTCCTTCTTACCGTTCTTATAATTTGTCTCTGCAAGCTTTACCTTCACTGCCGGGTTATCAGGCTCTAACTCCGCTATCTTTTTCAGTACCTTGACAGTCTCTTGATAATTGTTTGACTTATCATACATTGTCGCGACATACTTGTATTGCTGGAGGGCATCCCCTATCAGCCCCTGCTTCTCAAACAGTTCCGCTATGTGCATATTTACTTCAAGATTCTCAGGGTCTATCCTTGAGACCATCTTATAAGTCGCGATCGCACGGCTGTTATACCCATCTTTCAAGTAGATGCTCGCCGCTTTATTATAGACATCCTTCGCCTGCGCCTTTTTATCCTTCCTAAGGTACAGATCACCGATTTTTATGTGTAAAGACGCATCATTGGGCTCAACATCGATAAGACTTTCAAGCTCCTTGATCGCCTTATCCACTTGCCCCCTTTGAATATATTTTTGAACCAAGTTCAATGATTTACTTTTATTAAATGCCAATTGTTGTTACCTTCTGTTATTTAAATTTAATATATCTACATCACTATAATACTCTTTGGTTATAATTTTCTGGACTCTGTCCAGCTCTGAGATTATCTCCTTGATCCTGGTAGAATTATTACTTATTATCTTTAACTTATCTGTAACATAATCATGATCCTTATATTTGATAAGTAAAGCCTCGACAGCTATCATTATTGCAGTCAAAGGATTATTGATCTCATGGTTAACGCTCGCTACAACATTTTTCAGAGTCTTTATCTTTTCATCCTCGGCAAACTTCTCAAAGTTCTTTTTCTTGCTTAATAAGGATGCGATTCGAGCCAATAACTCATTCGTCTCAAACGGTTTTACTATATAGTCATCTATACCGCAATTCAGCCCTCTTACTTTATCTACAGTGTCAGCTTTTGATGTAAGCATGATTATCGGTATAAATTTCGTCGTCACTTCATCTTTTAAATGTTCCGCTACCTTAAATCCATCCATGACATCCATCATCACATCAAGCAAAATAATATCCGGCTTAAATTTCTTGACCTTGGCGATACCACTCGCGCCATTATAAGCGTAATCCGTCAGGTAACCGTTAGATTCCAATAAGTGCTTGACATATTTGACTAATGATTTGTCATCTTCGATTATCAAGACCTTTGGATTATTTGCCAACCTGTCAGAGGTCTCCATTTATTTCCCGTTATACTGCGTCACATTATCGCCCTCGATAAGTACCGGCGTAATAAAGATCAACAGTTCTTCGTTTGAACTCTTACTGCTTTTGTTCTTAAAGAGCCAGCCAAGAAACGGTATCTTTGAAAAGAACGGCACCGAGTTTGTTACTTCGTTGTTGACTTTCTTGTAAAGACCACCGATAACCGTCGTCTCACCATTTTTAACCAGCACTGTCGTGTTCGCGTTTTTGTCTATGATACCAGGTATCCCGTCCACAACCTTAGAGAAATCCGGTTCGCTATTTGTCGCGTCGATCGCCAGCTCTATCATATTGTCAGCGGTGTATTTTGGTGTGACGACCAAATCGATACCCACTTGTATCTCCTCTAATTCGTTCTCTAAGGTAGTCGTGTCACCAGTAGTTGTGTTAGAAGAAGTCCTCACCCTGAACGTTATCCCGCTGTGTATCTTCGCGGGCTTATTGTTCAACGTGGTTATCTGCGGCTTAGAGACAATATTGATCGTACCGTTCTTCTCCATCGCGGAAAGACGCATGTCAAGGTTCACGGCGCTGTTCAGGCTGCCAAAATTGATACCAAGACCAGAGGTGGCATTTAGGGTGGGCAGGTTAACGGCATAAGTGCCCTCACCGGAGCTACCGGCGACACCGACGCTATTCGGGAAATTATAACCAGTCGCCGTGCCGTATGCTGCGCTTGTGTAGGAGCTGCCGCCCCACTGAACACCCATATCCCTTGAAAAATCCTCAGTAGCTTCAATTATCTTCGCCTTTATCAATATCTGCTTTGTCTGAGTATCTAACTTCCTGATTACATCTTTCACTCCATCGATATCTTCGGTGATGACATTTAATATCAGAGAATTTGTCCTTGTGTCCGACGCGACCGTAGAACCCTCTGGCAAAGATGAACTGATAGCCGATTCAAGCTCTGCCGCCTGGGCATAGCTCAACCTCACCACCTCTGTGGTATATTCTACCGGCTCCTCTAATACCTCCTCTACCTCATCTTTTATTGTATCTTCTTCCTTTATAATCCTGATGATCTTCTGCTCCATTATATATGACAGCTTATTTGCTTTGAGTATCGCGTCAAGAGCGTCTGTAAGCGGTATCTCCTCAAAACTCAACGTCACGTTCGCGCTTATATCCTCAGCAATGATAAGGTTAAGATCATTCTCCTTCGCGATCGCACGAAGAAGGTCTTTAATATCAACGTCCCGGCACTCTATTGAAAAGAGCTTCACATCTTTCTTATCTATCTTCTTTATTTCATAGTCACCGGCAAAGGCTGTCATAGCGCAGCCAAAAACCGCGGCCAAAACAAAAAAGATTGCGGATTTTTTAAAGAACTTATTCATCATTTCCTTCATCATCAGCGCTTATTGTGTATTCTTTCATTTTTATTTCATATTCCTTGCCGTTAAACTCCACTTTTATATCCTCGGCATTTATCTTAATTATCTTTTGACCCCACACAACACTCCCCTCTTTCACAATCCTGCCGTTGATTATTGCACTTGAGCTATCAGAGCTGTAAAGGATAGCGCTTAACCCTAACTCCGGTGGCTCGGGTTCGATGATAATCTCTACATCGTCCTCATCTTCGGGGTGTTCTTCGATAACAGCCTGTTTAAGCTCAAAGTTTGGGTGGACGAAAGGATCGTTTTGTGACCATGGTATATCTTTTAAAAATGTACTTTCTGACATATTAAAATTCAGCTCGGATAACGAACTTATGCCCTCTTCATCCTGTGTAAATGCCGCCTTACAGGGTAATGCCAGCAGTAAAAATAGAAACATTACAGTAAGGTCAAGCTTCCCCGTTACTCTAACAAGAGTTATCATACATATATAATAACATAATATCCCTTGGTTTTGCAAGAAATAAAACGACTTAAGCATCATTTTTATGTACTATACTTCATAATGAACTTCCTCGCTGTAAGATGACGAGCAATCCGGTTCAATCCCGCACTAAACTACGGAAAATCAAACCCACAGATAAGGGCATGTTGCCCCGATATAAAAACGGGCAAGCCTCCATATAAAAGCAGGCAAGCCTGTTAAATTATGCCAAAAACAGACAGCTATTTCAAATACCATCCGCCCCAATAAAAAAATAATTACATTTTATTCTAAACTACCTTTACATGTGGTGTATTTTTTGCTAAACTACTCTTGGTTTAAGTGTTTTTGTCCCCTTTTATTCTTGCTCAATTACTGAATGTACGTGTTTTACTATGAAAAAGTGTTGTTATTATTGCCCAAAATGCAAAAAAGTGACTTTGATGACTCTCATCAAAGAGGATAAGAATACTAGTACCATTTTTCTAAAATGCGTAGTATGTTCTGCCCCTGAATCAAAAAATGACGAAAATGATGAAATGAAAAAAGATATGGACGATCAAGATAACGTAAAAGTCTACAGCCCCAAAGAAAACTATCAGGTAGGTGACATTATTTTCCACAAGGTCTTCAACGATACCGGTGAAGTGATAAAAATAACAAAACGGTTTAACGGACAAAATATCAACACCGTCTTGTTTAAGTCCGCCGGTATGAAGAAGCTGGTCACACTGGAGAAGAAAAAAGCGTAAGCCCCTGACAATATTACACAAATAATACAAAATTCACGGCCCCTGCCTTTGTGCCATCAGGGGTAAAAAAAATCAATACAGGAAGCATGAGCATGGAAATAAGCGTACTTGAAACATGTATACTGCTGCTGTCGGTAGCGTGTATTGTCGCGATCGCGGTCAAATATATAAGGCTGCCGTACACAACGGCGCTGGTGATCGTCGGGCTCGCGATCAGCTTCTTCCACTTCCCCGCGCAAGTACACCTCTCACACGATCTCGTATTCTACGTCATACTGCCGCCCCTTTTATTCTTAGGCGGCCTGCATCTGGATATCCAGGAGCTCAAAGAGAACATCTGGCGCATCCTCGCGTTCAGCCTGCCCGGCGTACTTGTCTCGACCTTCGTCGTCGGGTACCTGCTCAGCCGACTGCTGAATTTCGACCTCATATACGGCCTTTTGTTCGGTGCGCTCATCTCCCCGACCGACCCGATCTCCGTCCTCGCGATCTTCGCGGATGTCGGAGCCCCGTCGCGCCTGAGGGTGATCGTCGAGGGCGAGAGCCTCTTCAATGACGGCACTGGTGTCGTAATCTTCACCATAATACTGGCGATCGTCACCGGGGCATCGCAGCCGACAGCATCGAGCGCCCTGCTGCAATTCGTGAAGGTGAGCATAGGCGGCGCGTTCATCGGTTTCTCGCTCGGGTACATCACGTACAGGATCCTTTGCGTTATCGAAGATCACCTGTTAGAAGTGGCTATCACGATAGTACTCGCGTTCGGCGCTTTCACTCTCGCCGAGCTCTTCCACACATCCGGCGTTATCGCGGTGGTGACGGCCGGCCTGCTTATCGGTAATCATGGCCGCACCTTCTCGATGTCTGCCAAGACGTACCAGAGTGTGGAGATATTCTGGGCGGCGATCGATTTCATCATCAACTCTTTTTTGTTCCTGATGATCGGGCTGGAGCTGCAAAGGTACGAGATGAGCGAGCTCAAGGCGTTCTTCGTACCGGCGCTCATCACTATCGCGGTAGTCACGATCGCGAGAGCGCTAAGCGTTTATCCGCTTAACTACCTGCTGAGGCGGGGAGAAAAACACAAGATCGAATCAAGCTGGGCACATATATTCGTCTGGGGCGGCCTGAAAGGCTCCATCCCGATCGCACTCGTTTTAGGGCTCCCGCGCACGATCCCGTACAAGAAAGAATTTCTGGTAATAGCTTTCGGGGTCGTTTTGTTCTCTTTGATAGTACAAAGCCTGACGATGAAACCTCTCTTGAAAAAACTGAATATAATGCGGTTTAAGGCGTAACATAGCGACGGATGCCCCATCAAGGGAGGGGTAGTTCATTCGCCTGTGGATTTATTTGAACGTAATTTGAACGGGTCTTTACATTTCTGTCTTAATAGTTAATAATTCAACTTTAATGTCTAAAACGGTCGATTGACTATTCAAAGGGGGCTTTGTATGAAAAAAAGTAATTATTTAATGTTTGCGGTCGTAATCTTATTCTTACTGTCAGTATTAATCTCTTTTGGTGGCTGCAACCTTGGAGGCGGTAGCGGCGATAGCAGTAGTGATGACAGTAACAGTGACGGTACTGGCGCAACATATTATGCCGACGGTGACGGTGACGGGTACGGCGACCAGAATACAACGACAACCGCTTCTTCGCAGCCCGATGGGTATGTCGCAAATGATGATGACTGCAACGACGCGGACGCGGCAATAAACCCGGACGCGGCAGAGTCATGTAACGGTATTGACGACGATTGTGACGGTCAGATAGACGAGAGCTGCAACACATACTATCTTGACTCTGACGGTGACGGTCATGGTGACCCGAACATCAGCGTTACCGATATCTCACTACCGGATGGTTATGTCAACAGCAGCACTGACTGCGATGATACGGATGCGGCGATCAACCCCGGGGCGGCAGAGACGTGCGATGGAATAGACAATAACTGCGATGGTCTGGTAGACGATACGTGCCTGAATGTGCCTGGGGACTATTTGACTATCCAGGCGGCGATTGACGCGGCGCCAGCCGGAACGATAATCACTGTCAGTGACGGTACATATAATGAGGCTGTCGATTTTAAGGGTAAAGCGATTACAGTGACATCGGTGAACGGCGCAGCCA
>JAJRZU010000078.1 GCA_024275075.1 Deltaproteobacteria bacterium
CATATTTCTTTACTTTCATAATTATCCCTTTATTAGTTCTGTTGTTCCAAGCGTGTCGCTTGACCCCATAGTCTGTACACTGTGAAGTTTATGACGAGTATTTCCACAACGTCTTCACCCCGGGCAGACCGACAACGGAGGTCTATAATTGGTGAAGCGTTACGCTTCCCAGACCGACAACGGAGGCCTATAATTGGTGAAGCGTTCCCGCTTCCCCAGACCGACAACGGAGGCCTATATTTGGTGAAGCGTTCCCGCTTCCCCAGACCGACAACGGAGGCCTATAATTGGTGAAGCGTTCCCGCTTCCCCAGACCGACAACGGAGGTCTATAATTGGTGAAGCGTTACGCTTCCCAGACCGACAACGGAGGCCTATATTTGGTGAAGCGTTCCCGCTTCCCCAGACCGACAACGGAGGTCTATAATTGGTGAAGCGTTACGCTTCTTCAGTTAATACATCTACCGTCTTGATATTCTTCACTATCTCATTGTGCGACAAGAACACGAGGTTCGGTATCAGCTTCTCCGTCATCCGTCTTAAGAGCGCGCGAAGCAGAGGCGTCGTAATCACTATCGGTTGGTAGTTCATCTCACTCATCTTCTTGGCCGCCTGAGTGAACCTGTCCATGAGCTTGTTTGCCAGCGTCGGTTCTATCGCCAGAAACACACCCTCCTCGCTGCGCTTCACAAATCCCTGCAACTTCTGCTCTAACGCGTGCTCTATCGTCGCGACCGGTACGCTCCCGTCTGCATCCTCGTACTGTTTGGAGATGCTTCTCGCGAGCGCGCTCCTCACATATTCCGTAAGGATCGTCGGGTCTTTTGTGATCGGTGCATAGTCCGCGAGCGTTTCAAGTATCGTATTCAGATCTCTTACGGATACCCTCTCGGCGAGAAGGTTCTGGAGCACCTTTTGCACCACCCCCAAAGATAACTGCGCCGGTGTCAGCTCCTCGACAAGTTTCGGGCTGTTTTTCGCGACGCCGTCAAGCAGGCTTTGCATCTCCTGCCTGCCGAGCAACTCTTTGGCATCGGTCTTGACTATCTCTGTCAGGTGTGTCGCGATGATCGTTGAGTGGTCGACAACAGTGTAGTTTAGCATCTGCGCCCTGTCGCGATCACTCTCCTCTATCCAGAGCGCGTCAAGCCCGAATGCCGGCTCTTTTGTCGGTATCCCCTTTATCTCCTCCTGTGAATCGCCCGTACTCATCGCGAGCAGGTAGCCTGGCAGAAGATCATGTTTCGCGACTTCTATCCCTTTTATTAAAATACTGTACTGGTTTGGTTCTAACTGTAGATTGTCCCTGATCCTGATTGGTGGGACGATTATCCCTAACTCGAGCGCTATCTGTCGCCTGATCGATTTTATCCGTTCTAAAAGGTCGCCGCCCTGCGCCGGGTCAACGAGGTTAAGCAGGCCATAACCGACCTCCACCTCAAGAACATCGACGTGAAGCAAAGGCGCGACCAACTCGGCGTCAGAAGGCTCATCGGCTTTTTCCTGCTCCATCTCGACACGCTCTAAATCCGCCTCATGCGCTACCTCGGCTTCCATGGTTGTCTTCTTGACGGCTATCGCCAGAACGGCAAGCAAAGCGCCTATAATGAAGAATGGCACTGTCGGTAAGCCCGGTACGATGCCCAGTATAAAAAGCAGCATTGAAACGATCCAAAGCGCTAACGGCTTCTGGAGGAGCTGTTTTACTATCTCAGAACCCATATTCGCCCCGGTAGTTGTTCTGGTCACGACAATGCCCGCGGAGGTCGATACTACGAGCGCCGGTAGCTGAGAGACGAGCCCGTCACCGATCGTCAGGATCGTGTAGGTAGAGGCGGCGTCACCGATTGGCATCTTATCCCGCGTTACCCCGATGATGAGCCCGCCGATAATGTTGATAACGGTAATGACCAGTCCGGCGATCGCGTCACCGCGGACAAACTTGCTTGCACCGTCCATCGCGCCGTAAAAATCGGCTTCCTGCGAGATCTCCGTTCTTCTGCGGCGCGCTTCATCGTCCGTGATTAAACCGGCGTTCAGATCCGCGTCGATGCTCATCTGCTTACCGGGCATCGCGTCAAGGGTAAACCTTGCGGCGACTTCGGCGACCCTGCCGGCGCCTTTCGTGATAACGATGAAGTTTATGAGTATCAGGACGAGGAATATGACGGCGCCCACGACAATATCGCCGCCTGCGACGAAGCTTCCGAACGCGGCGATGATCTTACCGGCATTCGCCTGAAGCAGTATCAGCCTTGTGGACGCGACGTTCAATGATAATCGAAGCAGAGTGACGACGAGCAGTAGCGATGGGAATACCGAGAAGTCAAGCGGCTTTGCGGTATACATCGCGACGAGCAGGATCACCAGAGACACCGATATGTTTATAGATAACAGTATATCCAAAATCGGTGTCGGCAGTGGAACAAGCATGATGAAGATGATCGCGATTATACCGATGGTGATGACTACACCGCTTTTTTTGAACGCGCTTGATTCATTTGCCATTGCGGATTACCTTCTCATTTTAGGACTGCTGCCAAATAGAATATTTGACATATTGCAAAAAAACAGGCGTTAAAAATCATTGAAAAAAGGGGGCGCCGACAACGGAGGCGAAAGGGGAATCCCCCTTAAATAAACTGGTTGGGCATCATGCCCATTTTCAATAAAAACGACCTTATATATTCTACCTTTTTTATCCGCTTTAGTCAAATATTCTTGATAAATTTACGTTTTTTATGGACTATTTCCTGGGCAGAATCGTGCGATCGTATAAAAACCATTTGACAATTCGCACAAAAAAAAATAAGAATAATACAAAAACTTAAGTACAGAGCACATTAATTCTAACAGGGGTGAAAAATGGGAGTAAAAGAGGAAGTAATACAAATCGCGGCAAAAGCGCGGGAAGCGTCATTCCAGTTGAGTAAGCTGAGCAGCACAAAGAAGGATGAGATTCTGATAGACATGGCTGACAGGATAATCGAAAGCTCCGCCTTTCTGGTAACCGAAAACGAGAAGGACCTGTCCGCGGGACGGGAAAAAGGTCTCACCGGCGCCATGATCGACCGGCTGGCGTTGACTGAGAAGCGCATCCGCGGTATGGCGGACGGGCTACGGGAGGTCGCCGCGCTGCCAGACCCTGTCGGTGAGGTGACGAAGATGTACAAGAGGCCGAACGGTATCGTCGTCGGGAAGATGCGAATCCCGCTCGGTGTCATCGGTATCATATACGAATCGCGCCCGAACGTTACCGCGGACGCTGCCGGGCTCTGCCTTAAATCCGGTAACTGCGTTGTGCTTCGGGGCGGGTCAGAGGCTATCCACTCAAACATGGCAATCGGGAAGATACTGAAAGAGACGCTTGTCAGGCATGGCGTAGACGCCGCGGCCGTCAGCATCATACCGACGACGGACAGGGCGGCGGTCGGTGAGATGCTCGCGCTCGAGGAGTATATCGACATCATCATCCCGCGCGGCGGCGAGGGGCTCATCAGGTACGTCGTCGGGAACTCGAAGATACCAGTGATAAAGCATTACAAAGGGGTATGCCACGTTTTCATCGACTCAAGCGCCGATTTTGAGATGGCCAGAGATATCGCGATAAACGCGAAGGTGCAAAGGCCGGGCGTCTGCAACGCGATGGAGACCCTCTTGTTCCACAAGAACCTGCCGCATGAATTTATATTGAACACACTGGTCGCGCTCGATGACAAGGGCGTCGAGTTCTTCGCGGATGACAGGGTGAAGGCGGTGTACCCGAAATGTAATGAGGCGACTGAGGATGATTATTTCGCGGAGTACCTTGACCTAAGGCTCGCCGTGAAGATGGTGGACAGCATTGACGACGCGATCGGACATATCAGGAAGTACGGCTCTGACCATACGGAGACGATCGTCACGAACGATTACCTTAATTCCCAGAAATTCCTCAAGTAAGTAAACTCATCCGTCGTTATGGTAAACGCTTCCACGAGGTTCTCTGACGGTGGTGAGTTAGGGCTTGGCGCCGAGATCGGTATCAGCACCACCAAGCTACACGCATACGGGCCGATGGGGCTGGAATCATTGACGACACAAAAATTCATCATATATGGCGAAGGACAGATCAGAGAGTAAGGGTGCTGGGGGGGTAGCTTTATTAGTGGTACAGTTTACCCGTAGCAGCTACTCCGACAGCTTGAAAAAACGAGAATTCTTATCTTAGATGTTGTTTTTTTGTGAAAAATTAAGAATAATAAAAAAAAACTTGACTATGGATGGTAATGTATGAAATATTATATACACTTTTTATACGTGTATAATTTTAGTATTGAATAATTTGAAAAAAGTAAAAGATAATATAATTATATCTTTTGATGATTTAGTGAAAATGTCAACGAAAACAATTGAAATGCATATAGAGAATAAGATAGGTAGAAAATTAAAAGTAGCGCCTTCTTCTGTAGGAATTATTAAAGCAAGAGATTCTGTTTTTTCACTTAGAACAGAGGAGGAAACAAATTTAAAAACAAGAAAAGTTATAAAAGGTAAGTATAGATAGAGAAAGAAGATATGAACTCTGCCAATAAAATATCTTCCATTGATGAAATCATAGAGTATTACAACCAAAATCTAAAAACACCCCTATTAGTAGCAGAAACGGCAGAACACGACAAGCATTGCCAGATTTTAAATGAAGCCCGCAATTTCATAGAGCATTTAGTTAGAACGAAGAATAATATAAATATTCAAGAAAACGCCGAAAAATCTAAAAATCATATTGATAGAGCATCTTTGGATGGTATAAAAATTATTTGGGCTAAACATAAGGAAAGAGCAGAAGAAACAATTAATTATTATTCACCGAAAGAATATCATTTAGTTAAATATTCAGTTCCCCAAATGAGACTACATTACATTTACAGCTGGGTAAACTATTTAGCGAATTAGAAAAAAATCTATGACGGCTATAACAGAGGAAATAGCGGGTAATAAAAAAATAAATGCAGTTATTGAATTTATATTATCACGCAACAAAGAAAGCAGTTGAAATAGAAAAAACCATAGAAAGCAACAAGCTATCATTGGGAAATATAAAAAGCAGGTGTGCCTGTTAATAAGCAACGTAATGGATAAAAAATGACTTTTGGGGAAACAATAAAGTATTTAAGGGAATCAAACAAACTTACAAAGAGAGAAACGGCGGAATATGTAAAATGTTCCCCCACCTATATCGCCAATATTGAGAAGAGGAACGTCATACCTGGCGATGTTATTATCATCAGGCTGGCAAACCTTTTTAAATACGACAAAAAGAGGCTGTTATTCCTGGCGAAACATGAAGCGACCGTACCAGAAGCGAAGGATATATTTAAGGCGCCGGGGAAAATATATGAACGAGAATTAATAAACGATTATTTCCTGACAATTATTGTGCTCGCGCCGGAGAATTTTTTGGCAAAAGATGTACCTGTAATTGATAAAAGCAAGAAGATGGAATTATCACGGAAGATCTGGGAAAAGATCGACATAAAATCCGTGAGTCTGCCGGATGATCCGCCGTTTGTGCTGTTTAAAGAAGCAAATCTCAGAATCAGCGAGTATTTAAACAATTCCCCGATGAAGGATGAAGAGATAATCAGTATCCTGAAAAAGGTTATCGACAGGGTCGAGTACAATATCCACAATGAAGAGATATCTCTGTTTTTTAAAGGCAAATCAGAATTGTCTTCAGGTGACAATGTGGAACCGGCAAATCTCGGGGAGCTTGTAAATATCCCCCTGCTCTCATGGGTACAGGCCGGTGGGATGACCGCGCATGATGACAAGTACCCGTACCCGGGATGCTCCGAAGAGTATATCGCCACAGACTTACGAGGCGAACACCTGTTCGCGTTGAGGATCAAGGGTGACAGCATGACGCCGAAATTCTTAGAGGGTGATATCGTCATTGTGAACCCTGACGCACAGTCGGTAAACGGAAGCTATGTAATCGTAAAGGATATCGTAACGCATGAAACTACGGTGAAGCAGCTAAAGACATATAGCAACAATCTGTCCGTGCTACACCCGCTGAACCCCGCATATCCTGACATAGAGCTGAACGAGAACCATCAGATAATCGGGAGAGTGGTCAGGAAGCAGACAAACTTATAACCCCTCACCCCGCAAGGAGGGCATCGTCCCCATGAATATCTGGTTATACACGATAGTCAGCGTTCTCACAGTCAGCGCCGCCTCGTTGTTCGGTATCATATTCCTTCAAATAGGTCACAAAGACACCACTGGGATAGTTGCTGTAAATGAAAAGTGGATCAATAAAATCACCCCGCATCTGGTCAGTTTCGCCGTCGGGGGGCTTTTCGGTGACGCATTCATACACCTCCTGCCCCAGGCTTTCGACAGCCGCGGCTCCAAGTTAGCCACTTCGCTTTACATTATCGCCGGAGTACTCTTCTTCTTCGCGTTAGAAAAATTCATCCGGTGGCGGCACTGCCATGTCCTTGAATATGAGGAGGGCTCCAACCGCTCGCTCGCAGCGATGGTATTGATCGGGGACAGTATACATAATTTCATCGACGGTATATTGATCGGGGCGAGCTACATTGTGAGCGTACCCATAGGCATAAGCACAACGCTCGCTGTTTTCTTCCATGAGATTCCGCAGGAGTTAGGGGATTTCGGCGTACTGCTTCACAGCGGATATTCTGTAAAGAAAGCGCTGATATTTAATTTCCTGACTGCCCTGACCGCGGTAGCCGGTGCGATGATCCCGCTCACTCTTGGTGCGGGGAGCGCGGACTTCGCGATCTTAGCGCTGCCGTTTGCCGCCGGTGGGTTCATATACATCGCCGGCTCGGATCTGATACCCTAACTTCACCAGGAGATCGGACTGGCGACGTCATTGAAACAGTTCTTCTTCATGATAACAGGCATTATCGTCATGGCGCTGTTGACATTACTTGATTAAAAACGTTGACATGGCTGTAGGATTGGATAGCCCCCCACACTAAAAAGGCGCGCCCTCCTGGTCGCCGGGTATCCAATAGCTTGGGCAGATGAACCGGAGCGCATGTGCGATCTTTTTAGAACGATCCAATTTTGTCTGACTCTTATCCCGCACCGCTTTTAGCTCCTCCCCAAACATGCCGGCGAAATATTTCATGGCGCTCGCCCGCCTCTCATCATCAGTATTAAATGATGTTCGGATCTCCCTCAGCTCACCAAGGTCTAACCAGAACCCGCCGCATTTCGGGCACTCATCCACCTCGGTCTCGCGCCGTATGCTCGTAAAGTGGCGCATCATTATCATTGTCTCACACCGGGGGCAATGTCTACGTTCGCTGTGGTCAACAACGACAGTCTTCGCCGTCTCTATGTCAAGAAGCTTCTCGCCGTCCAGCTCGTGCATTTCATCGAACTTCTCAAGCTCACGATTATCAAACCATATGCCGCCGCAGCCTCCCTTACAAATATCCACTAAAACACCGCCGACCTCGATTTCTGTAAGATCATGATTACAAGCAGGACATTTCATTTACTTCTCCTTTCTGTGATGATTTACTATGAATACTAAATTATAAACTTTCTAAGGAGTATGTCAAGGAATTTGTGGCCATCGGAATGGTTTTCCCAGGAGCGGCGCTGGTTTACAGTGGCCTGCTAAATCGCATTGGGGAACATGCCCCAAAAACACCTTTACCGGTACATAAAAAAATGGTAGAATTTACTTAAAGGGACTGTTGCCAAATACCAAATAGAATAAATACCCCTATCTCAAAAAAACACCGCTGTAAGTTATTAAAAAAAGGGGTGCCGACAACGGGAGCGAAGGGGGAAGCCCCCCTTTATTGGATTGGGCAACTTGCCCTTAAAGTATAAACATGATTAACCGCCGCGGGTAAGGGAAAGGAACCAACATGTGGGAGTTGACGAGATTCGGGGTATCCATCAAGGATGACCTCTTGAAGAGATTTGATGAGCTGATCATGGAGAAGAACTACGTCAACCGGTCCGAGGCGATCCGAGACCTGATCCGGGACATGCTCGTCGATGAGGAGAACAAGGACGAGAACACAGAAGTCGTCGGTACGATCACCATCGTCTATGACCACGAAGTGCATGAACTGTCTGACGTCCTCACCGAGATACAACATAAAGCGTTAAAGGCGATAGTCTCGACACTGCACATACACCTTGACGCGCATAACTGCCTGGAAGTCCTTGTAGTAAAAGGGAAGGGGAAAGATATCCGCTCGATTGCCGACACGCTGATCGGCACGAAGGGCGTCAAGCACGGCAAGCTTACCATCACCACAATGGGCAAATATTTGTCATAAATCATTGTTTTTGTCAAAAGATGCCCGCATAAAATCCTGATTAATTCTAAATAGTAAAAATTATTTGTAACAAAAAAATATTTTTTTAGTATTATTTTGTAGCACTAATAATAAATTCGTGTTACAATACAAACAAGAAAAACAGATTACATAACAACTGGCAAGATTATTGCTACATAATTCTTAAAAATCTTAGGAGGTAACAGATGCACATACCTGACGGTTTCTTAAGCGGTGGGATTAACATCGCGGCTTTCGCGGCGTCCGCGGCGGTCTGTGGATATTCCATCAAAAAATGCGGTAACGATCTCGGTGACAAGCAGGTGCCTTTATTAGGCGTGACCGCGGCCTTCATATTCGCCGCGCAGATGCTAAACTTCCCTGTAGCCGGTGGGACTTCCGGCCACTTTCTGGGCGCGACATTAGCGGCTATCCTTATGGGACCCGCGGCGACATGCCTGATCCTGGCTCTTGTCCTTATATTGCAGTGCCTTGGCTTCGCGGACGGCGGTCTGACCGCGCTTGGCTCAAATATCTTTAACATGGGTGTCGTCGGTGGTTTCGGCAGTTACTTTATCTTTATTATGCTAAAGAAGTTCCTGCCTGATTCAAGGGGCCGCTTCATGGCGGCGGCGGCAATAACGTCATGGGTAACTGTAATGCTCGTTACGGCGCTCGTCGCTCTCGAGCTTGCGGTCTCTGGTACATCTCCATTTGCCGTTGTTTTCCCGGCGATGCTCGGTGTACACGCAATAATCGGTGTCGGTGAGGCGATCATCACGACAACTGTACTGTCTGTTATCTACGCGTCGCGACCGGACCTGATAGCAACTTCAGGAAACATATAAGGGCGTAATGCCCAATAATAAGAAGCATGATGCTTCACCCAATACATTAGCAAAGCGCTGTTGTTTCACGTCAATTGAAAAAATGATAGTTATTGCTTGACGTATTTTATTAAAAGAGGAGATATAATGAAAATATCAAATAGATCATTCATAATCGCGGCTGTTTTTGTATCGCTATTTTTGGCGGTATTCATCTCTCCTTTCGCGTCCTCGAGCCCGGACGGCTTAGAGAAGGTCGCTGCGGAGAAAGGCTTTATGGAACATGCGGAAGCTGAAGGCGTCACCGCGTGGGAAGCGTCACCCATACCAGACTATGCCATGCCCGGCGTTAAAAACGAAAAAGCGGCGACAGCTCTCGCCGGCCTCATCGGTACCGGTTCCATCTTCGTTATCGGGTATGCTTTAGCGAAGCTTATGGCGAAGAAAAACAAAACCGCGTAGTAAGATAGTATATTAAATAACGCAATAAATTTGCATTGGGGAAATGATGGAACATTCATTTTTAGATAAGTACAGCACATTGAAGAGCCCGATTCACAGCCTGAACCCGAAATCGAAGATAATCGTCTTGTTCTTGTTGCTGATAATCTCGGTGAGCACAAAACCGACATCGTTTCTCGCTTTCGGTATCTATGCCTTAGTGGTGTTTTCGTTGATCGCGTTATCAAAGGTACCGTTTAAGTATGTCATTAAGAAATCGCTGGTAGTTATACCGTTCGTGGTGATGGTGGCGATATTCATACCATTTTTGAAAAAAGACGCCGTCGGTGGCGGTATATCTTTCGGTTTCGGCGGTGCGGATACTATCTCTGTCTCATATTCAGGGCTGATAATATTTTTCAATATCCTTATTAAATCATACATCGGTGTCCTCACCGTTATCCTGCTCTCCTCGACGACGTCTTTCACCAAACTGCTGAAAGGTTTCGAGGAGTTAAAAGCGCCCAAGTTCATGATAATGCTCGCGAGCTTTACGTACCGGTACCTGTTTGTTCTCGCCGACGAGGTGATAAAGATGAAGCGGGCGAGGGATTCCCGCTGCTTCGGCGGCAAGTGGCTCTGGCACGCGAAGACTATCGGGCACATGATCGGATCTCTCTTCCTTCGGAGCTATGAACGGGCGGAGCGGGTATATATCGCTATGATTTCCCGCGGTTATGAAGGAGAGTTTAACCGCATAGCTACCCCGAGCATGAAAGCCGGTGATTTTGCGTTCATCACACTGCTTCTCACAATCCTGCTCTCCACAAGGATATTGGCTGCATGAGAAACGGTACGGCTATTGACGTAAAAGATCTGCACTTCTCCTACCCTGACGGCACAAAAGTCCTCACCGGTGTCAATCTCAGGATCCATACCGGTGAGTCGGTCGCGATTGTCGGGCCGAACGGCGCCGGCAAGTCAACGTTACTGCTACACTTTAACGGCATCCTCACCGGTTCGGGCGACATCCGTATATTTGACATGAATCTTGAGAAGAAGAACATGAAGAAGATCCGGCAGAAAGTCGGTATCGTGTTTCAGAACCCGGACGATCAGCTGTTCTGCCCGACGGTATATGAGGATATCGCTTTTGGCCCGAACAACATGCAGCTTAGCGTTATGGAGGTAGACAGCAGGGTCAACGAAGCCTTGACAACGCTAAGTATCAGTGAATTAAAGGATAAAAGCGCGCATCACCTGAGTTTCGGGCAGAGGAAACGGGTCGCGATCGCTACTGTGCTCGCGATGAAATCCGACATACTGGTCTTCGATGAGCCGTCATCGAACTTAGACCCCATAACCAAGAGAAAGCTTGTCAAAGCGATAAACAGCATAGACGCCACCAAAGTCATCGTGACGCAAGACCTCTTCCTCGCGGCGGAACTATGCGAAAGAGCTATCATAATCAATCATGGCGAAGTCGTGAAGGACGCTAAGATGCAAGAGATATTATATGACGCCCAGCTGCTTCATGAGAACAACCTTGAGTTCGCGTCTCGATGTAAAATCTGCGTATCAAAACCAAAATAATTGACATAATCGCAAAATAATGTAATATGATTAAAATGATTTGTGACGATCAGATGAAAAATAAATATACTTTCTTATATGTAATCATAATCACTCTATTATTTGTCGCATCGCCTGCCGCTTCATTCGCGGATGACCACGGCGATGACGCCCTTAGCGCAACCGCTGTATCGATAGGCGTCGAGATCGCCGGTGATCTCGAGCTCGGAGAGGACATCGACTGGTTCAGTTTCGACGCCGTTATCGGTGAGAGGTACACGATCGACACGACACTGGGGACGCTCGCTGATACCGTGCTCTATCTATACAGCACCGACGGCGTCACCCCGCTTGTATTCAATGACGACGCGTTTGGTCTGCTCGCTTCATCCATCACTTGGAGCTGCCCGATCTCTGGTACTTACTATATCAGGGTGGAGGCGTATGCGCATTACCAGACCGGTACGTACAGCCTGCTTGTGTCACAGGTCGATGAGGCGCTGGAGGATGACCACCCTGACTCAGCCGCGAACGCGACTACCGCTGCCGTCGGTTCCGTGGTAAACGGTTTTATGTCAGAATATGACGAGGACTGGTTCAGCTTCGCCGCTACCCGGGGCGTTGAGTATATAATCGAGACGGAGCTTGGTAGCCTGCCCGATTCGGTGCTGTATCTGTACGACACTGACGGAGTGACCGAGCTCGACAGCAATGACGACAACGACAATGGCGAAACGCTGGCGTCGAAGATAACGTGGACGTGCGAGCTTACCGGTGTCTATTACGTGCGCGTCACCGGTTATTTCCTCTCAGATACCGGTGGGTACTCATTATCGGTAACAACATCATCTGCGCCCGATGATGACCACTCAAACGAGTTCATGACAGCGACGCAAGTGGAGGTCGGGTCTGTCACCGACGGCTCGATCGAGTATGCCGCGGACGAAGACTGGTACCGGTTCAGTACTGTCACCGACACGCAATACGAGATCACGGTCACTCTGGACTCGCTCAAGGACTCCGTGCTGGAGCTGTACTCCACCGACGGCGTAACGCTTATAGATAGCAGCGATGACCTTGCAGACTCTACCGCGTCGATGCTTACATGGACGGCACAGGATGAAGCGTATTATTACATAAGGGTGACGGCCTACTCCGTGGGCGACCTTGGCGATTACAAACTGGAGGTCTCGACATTCAGCGACGCTCCCGTCAGCGCCGGTGACTCAGACGACAGCAAATGCTTTATCGCGGCGGCGTCTTTCGGCAAGGGTCGTGAAAAAACGTCAATATCAATAATAGCGGCTGATATGAATCGGCTGTCTGGACTAATTCTATTAAATTAAGGATGGAAAATGAAAACAAGACATATCGTTATTATCGTAGCGCTCTTTTTATTAATTTTTCAGGGCTGCGACAAAAGCGCCCTGGAAAATGTCCATGGTGAAGATGAATACACATTAAAGAACGTTGACCTTTCTGACGTGAGCGAGGAGCAAAAGACGGTTATGTTTGAGGTATTAAGGAGCTTCCCGTGCCCTTGCGGATGCGGAAAGTCAGATCTCGTGGTATGCAGGAATTCCGATGACGAGAACTGTAAAACGAGCCAGAAGCTTGCGGAATTGGTGAAGCGCCGCGTCAAAGCCGGTGACCGCAAGGAGAACATCATGAAGCTTGTCGGAGATAATGTTGAAAAGACAAAAGAGCGCATAAGGATAAGGAAGGAGCGGTATAACAAGGTCTACGATATAGACATTACCGACGCCTATTACATGGGTAAGGAGGATGCCATCGTCACGCTGATCGTCTTCTCTGATTTCCAGTGCCCGTACTGCACGAAGGCGTACGCGATCCTTGAGCCGCTCGCCAAGGAGTTCTCCAAGGAGCTCAAGATCGTGATGATGCATAATCCGCTTGCTATGCACCCTGATGCCGAGGACCTCGCCATCGCGGCGGAGGCGGCGGGCAGGCAGGGCAAGTATTTTGAGATGACCTCTCTTTTGTTCAGGAAGAAGGGAAAATACTCCGTGGAGAGGATGGCGGAACTCGCGAAGCAACTTGGTATAGACACCGATAAGTTCAAGAAGGATATGCAGGACGAAGAGGTTATAAAACGGGTATTCGCAGACAAGGAGCAGGCGAAGGCGAATCATATCACCGGTACTCCGACGATGATATTGAACAAGCGGATGATAAAGAAAAAGTATACATACCAATTCTTCCAGAACCTCATCAGGAACGAGATAAAGAAGGTGAAAGCCGCGTCATCGGCCAAGTGAGCAATGGCTATTTCAACGGCTTCGTTTTCCTGAAGTAAAAGTACAGAATCAGTGCGCCGATGAAGAACGGTATCCCGATCAACTGTGACGTGGAGATCGTGTTACCGAAATATACGCCGCGGCTGTCATTCCTGAAGAACTCTATGAAGAACCTTGCCGGTGCGTATAAGAGAATGAACCCGAGCATGAGCTGCCCCCTGAATGAGTGGTATCTCCTCATGATCAAAAGGATGATGAAGATGATGAGCGCGGCGAGTGCGCCGTAGAGCTGGGTCGGGTACAGGCACACCCCTTTTGGGGCGAATGATTGCGGGTTCGTGAACGTCAGGCAGAGGCTCCCCGCGGCGACCGGTTTCCCGTAGCAGCAGCCGGCGAAGAAGCAGCCGATGCGCCCGAACATATAACCGATCGCTAATGACGGCGCCATGATGTCGGCGAACTGCCAGAACCCGTTTTTTTGCTTCCTCAGGTAGACTAAGCAGACCGCGAGCGCGGCGATGAGCCCGCCATAAAACGTAAGGCCGCCGTTCCAGATCGCGATTATCTCTTTCGGGTGCGAGAAGTAGTACTCATGGTTTATCAGCACCTCTAATATCCTCGCCCCGAGAATGGCGGAGATCAGGATGTATAGCGACAGATCGTATACTTTTTCAGGGTCGATACCCTCCTTCTTCGCAAAGTACGCGGCAAGGTTGATGCCGACAAGGAACCCTATCGCGATAAAGAAGCCGTAAGCTTTTATCTCCAGCCCAAAAACAGTAAACAGTATCGGGTGCATTACTTCGCCCCTTTCATCTTATAAGATTTGATGATGATATCGATGAATATCAGCGAGACGCCTATCGTGATCATGGAATCGGCAACGTTAAACGCCGGCCAGTGCATATCATAGTAGTGTACGTTCAGAAAGTCGACTACCGCCCTTAAGCGGATACGGTCGATGAGGTTCCCTGTCGCGCCGCTCAGGATCATGCTAAGAGCAAGCTTGACGAGCGAATCCTCCTCCCCTAATGAGAAGTAGGTGTAAATAATCAGAATAACGGCAAAAGCGGTGATACCAATGAACAGCGGGAGCCTCAGGCTCTCACTCTTGTCCGCGAGGAAGCCGAAAGCCGCACCCGGGTTCATCGTGTACGTTATCTGAAAAAAATTCTTAAAGAGCACTATCGGTTCCGCGGGGTTGATGTACGTTGCGATAAAGTACTTCGTCACCTGATCCAGAAAGACGAACAGGGCGGTTATCCCCACCAAAAATAATATCTCTTTTTTATAATTCCTGCTCAGCTCTATTACCCCGTACTCTCCGCGGAGATGTTTTGCATGACTGACACGCACCTGCCGCAAATAGTTGTATGCGCGGAGTCCTCCCCGACTGTCGGTGAGTATATCCAGCACCGCTCGCATTTATCGCCCGCCGCTTTTTTGATACCGACCTTGAGCTGTGCAAGCTCGGTAGCGGCCAGCCCCCCGCTATCCTCTCTGAGTAGCTCCACCTGCGATACGATGAAGAAGCTCGCCAGCTCGTCTTGCAACTCTGTCAACGTGTCCTTCAGCTCACCGGTAGCGTACAGCGTGACTGCGGCGTCGAGCGAGTGCCCGATAACCTTGTCCCGCCTCGCTTCCTCCAGCTTCTTGAGCACCTCTTCGCGCACCAGGATTATCTTATCGAAAACAGCCTCTATCTCGCCGTCATCCTCATGCGTGACGAGATCGGGGAAATGCTCGAGGTGCACGCTCTGCTCCTTCGTACCGTCAGTCGGCAGGTACTTCCACACTTCCTCCGCGGTAAACGACAGTATCGGTGCGCTTATCATCATCAGTTTCTTCACGATCTCATACATCGCGCTTTGCGCAGACCTTCTGCGGAGCGACTTCTTCTCGGATGTATACAGCCTGTCCTTTAGTATATCCAGGTAAAACGAGCTGAGTTCAACGACACAAAAGTTTTGCAGCGAATGGTAGATAATATGAAACTCGAAATCATCATACGCCTTTAACACCCTTTGTATCAGCTTGTTCAGCTTGATAAGTATCCACTTATCAAGAATGTGCATATCGCGCCTTGCGACGAAATCCTCTTTCGGGTTGAAGTCGGTAATATTACCGAGCATGAACCGGCAGGTGTTCCTTATGCGCCTGTACGACTCGCACAG
>JAJRZU010000079.1 GCA_024275075.1 Deltaproteobacteria bacterium
ACTAACAAAAAGAGTATCTGGATAAAGAGGAGCAGGTTCTTTCTCAGCCGCTGGAACGGCCTGTTCGCCTTCTGGTCGACAAACAGCCTGTTAAACAAGAACAGGTTAGAGATCGTCTTCTTCTCGCGCTTCAGCTTAAGGAAGTACAGCAGAATAACTATAGCGATCGTTAAAAGCGCCCAAAAGGCCGCCGGATTAATAAAATTCAATGAAGCGTCCCCTACTTCCCCTAAATATCAGAATCCGTTTTTTGCTATTCCCGCTCTTCTTCCCACCACAAAAGCCACTTCTCGCGAGATACCCCGAACGCCTGACCGGTTATCCGTTCCAGAGAACCAGCGGCGTTAGCTTTAATGGCAGGGTCTGAATCGTTCATGACGCTTATCAAGGGTTCAATCGCAAGGTGGGATTTTGTTTCCCCAAGCGCTCTCACCGCGGCGCTCTTAAGCTGGCTGTCCTCATTATCTTCATCTAACAGGCTTACAAGGGTGTCTATTGCGCCGGGCGTACCCAATGCCCCGAGCGCGTTCACAGAATTTACCCTGACAGAAGTGACATCATCGACATCTTCGGCTATAGCGGCAAGCGCTTTTTCGGCCAGCGGCGACCCGATCTCACCTAAAGTCAGGGCGGCCGTCTGCCGCAGGAGATAATGCTCATTAGTATCATATAAAAGGTCTATGAGCGCTTCTATCGCTTTTGGGGTTTTAATATTGCCCAGCACCCTTAACGCCGCACTCCTTTTCTTTGGAGAATCATCGTATAACATGGTCACAATAAGCGGGTCAACGGCTGCGTCCCCGAATTGTATCACCTCTAACCACTTTTCACCCGCGATTACCGTTGTTATGTCGTTTTTGGTCGGTGGGCTGTCGCTGTCCCGAGGCATGATCTCTGCGGGGAAATCGCCTATCTCCTGCTCTATCGGCGTTTCCTTCGCAATGTTGCCGCCGGGCTTTGACTGCCGGTTCCATTTTTTAGGGAAATCCTTATTCGCTTCCCACCACTGGCTCCATTTCTCATACGAAACACCAAAAAAAACACCGGTTAAATCCTGCAAAGACAAGCTCAGGCCGATCCTTATCTTCCCTTCACTGCTCTTTAATCTCGAGATCATCGTCTTGATAGAGCGGGCGTCCTCCTGCTTTGCCTCAAGCCACTCTTCCCACTTCTCAGGCTTGTTACCATAGCCTATACCCGAAAGACTCTTTAATGCCGCCGCAATTACTTGTTTTGGGGCATCATCTCTGTTGTCTGACAGGATGTCGATGAGGTAGCCTGCCGTATTAAGGTCACCAGCTTGCCCTAATGAATACGCCGCCTTAGCGCGGACATCAGCATTAAAATCATCCAACAGAGTGTTCAACAAGGGGGCTAATGCCCGCCGGTCGCGCAAGGGTCCAAGCGTAGCCGCCGCCTTGCCCCTTACCGCAACATCAGCGTCTTCTAACAAGTAGATCAGGTTAGGTACTATACGTTTAGCATCCTCGCGCAGTTCCCATTGCGACGTCATTATGTTCGATAAAGCCCTGCCAGCTTCTTCAGAAGGGGAAGTGTTACGCTTACCCCGGGGCTTCCGACTGGATACCAATGGGGTATTATCACCTAATACGGCGATTAGAAACGGTATCGCCAGCGTCGCCCTTTCACCTTTTTTATCTAACTTTGCCGCGCCCTTCGCACGCTCTGACGCGATATTCGAGCTTAGCATGACCATGGGCTCTTGAATATCCTCTGGCGCCTCAGGCGGAATATCAAGCGAAGCGTAAGACGGCATGGCGGCAAAAATACCAGCCGCTATAATAATCGCAAATATTGTTTTAAGAAGTTTCATTTTATAGGTCATCTTAGCATAATATTCATCATTATCCAATGCAGAAATAAAACAGAAGTTTTCCTGGGTTTTCTCGCATTTACTTGGGCAGTATAAGCCAGCGCGTCTTTAATGCTTTAATAATAGTATAGATAACTTATGAGATTGCTTCGTCACAAGCAAACTCGCAATGACGGGCGCGGGGTGCGCGGGGAATTTGGTGGGATACCGGTAAAAAAAGAGAGAGCTCGCTAAAGTTCTCTTATGTTTTCTCAATTTGTATGCCGGGTTAAGCGTCAGCCGTAACTCACCCCGGAACGGGCTAAGTCTCCTTTTTCAACAGAAATTCCAGTTTATTCTCGTTCCACCACTCC
This sequence comes from Deltaproteobacteria bacterium, assembly GCA_024275075.1. Lineage (GTDB taxonomy): Bacteria > Desulfobacterota > JAJRXV01 > JAJRXV01 > JAJRXV01 > JAJRZU01. The sequence continues at coordinate 2,188 of JAJRZU010000079.1, forward strand.
AACCAGTCGGTCAGCGACGCCCCAAAGTTCTTACCGGTCATGCTTTTCAGGGCACTGATAACACTTTGCTCAGAGCCGGCACCTCTCTCCTTGAGTGAAAAGATAAGCGGCTCTACTGCGGGCTCACCGATCATGACGAGCTTGTCCCAGTCATGGTTCAACATAAGCGTCTCAATCTCCTGGTAAGACTCAGACGAGGCGTAAGATGACGTGACAATGCAAGTTGCGGCAGCTATAATGACAAAAATTACCGCTACCCTTTTAAATATCATAGATGCTCTCATTAAACGCTCCCTACCATCAAGGGTATAAAAAAGCGTACCATATTCATTCTAACGACTAATATCACCTTAGCAACTATATATTTTGGTTTTGCTTATTTGCTTTTAACAAGTCTTTTCACTTTAAAATATCTTAGGATAAGTTCTTCAAAGTCCACGTCTGTTACTGTCTTTATATACGTTATACCGCGTTTCAGGCAAAAAGTTTCCAGCCCCTTACACAAAGCTGAAAATTCTTTCTGGTACATCTTCGTGAGCTTCTCTGTCATCGTGACATCAATATAATCACCGGTCTCTACATCCGTTAGCCTCAGGTCGCCCTGCAAGTCCATGTCGCGCTCTTCGGGCGATACCAGCTGAATGATATTTACATCATATCTCTTGTAAATAAGGTAGTTCAGGCCGCGCTCATAGCCTGCCGGGTCAAAGAAATCCGAGATGATAACGACGACGCCGGGCCTGTTCATCGTGTTCGCGAAATCGATAAGGGCTTTATTGATATCGGTGGTGGTCTCCTGCCCCACCTCATCGAGATGGTGCAGGCATGTGAAGAAGTGCCGCTTCCCCCGCGAGGGCATCACGCGGACGTTTAGGCTCTGCGAGAACGTGGAGATACCGACCCTGTCAAGGTTAGACAGCGATATGTACGACAACGCGGCCGCCACCTTCTTCGCGTAGATAAGCTTATTATCGTTCGGGCAGCACATCGACTTGCTGTTATCGACGAGCACATTCAAAGATAGCTCCTCCTCGGCGACAAAAAGCTTCACCAAAAGTTTTTCTAACCTCGCATAGATGTTCCAGTCGATGTACCTAAGGTCGTCGCCCTGCTCATAGGAGCGGTAGTCCGAGAATTCCGGGCTGTACCCCTTGTGAGAGCTCCTCCTCAAGCTTTGCACCTTACCGGCGAACACCTTCTTTGAGAGCAGGCTGAGCTTCTCGAGCCTTCTGATGAAATCTGGCTGCAATATCTTGTGCTTCAAGTTAATTACCCCTTACCGCTTCACCTTCTTTTTGAGTTCTACAATTATCTCGCTCACTATCTCGTCTGTGCTGATGCCCTCGGATTCCCCTTCAAAGTTCAGGATTATCCTGTGCCGAAGCGCCGGCACAGCGTTGTCGATAACATCATCTATCGCGGTATTGAACCGGTTGTCCAAAAGCGCCTGCGCCTTGGCGGCGAGCATGACCGTTTGCGCCGCACGGGGGCTCGCGCCGTAGCGGATATACTTCTTCGAAATCTTTGACGCCTCGGGCGAATCAGGGTGCGTTGCCAATACAAGCTTCACAGCGAAGTCCATTACATGCTCCGCCGCCGGTACGTTGAAGATAAGCTCGCGCATCTCAAGTATGTCCGCGGCGCCAAGAACGGCTTTCGTCTCATAGTGGTGGTCGGTGGTCGTCCTTTTCAGCACCTCTTTCAGCTCACCGGCCGGCGGCGCCTCCATCCTGATCTTAAAGAAGAACCGGTCTAACTGCGCCTCGGGCAGGGGATACGTACCCTCCATCTCAAGCGGGTTCTGGGTCGCGAGGACGAAAAACGGCTCCTCGAGGACGTAGCTGTCACCAAGCACCGTGACCCTGTGCTCCTGCATCGCCTCTAACAGCGCCGACTGCGTTTTCGGGGTCGCCCTGTTGATCTCATCGGCGAGCAGAACATTAGTGAATATCGGGCCATTTTCAAATTTGAAGTACTTTGCGCCAGTGTCCGTCTCGGCGATTATGTTCGTACCGACGATGTCCGCGGGCATAAGGTCGGGCGTAAACTGGATGCGCGAGAAACCAATGTCCAGCGCCGCGGCGAGCGTCCGCACAAGGAGCGTCTTCCCGACACCGGGCACGCCCTCGAAGAGAACATGGCCATTTGATAGCAGCGCGATTATCACCTTCTGGATGACACTGTTATTACCGACAATACTTTTTTGTATCTCAGCGGTGAGGTCATTCACCCTCCGCTGGAACTCACTTACTTTCTTTGATATTTCCATATACTCTCCTTGGCTGAAGTTGTCGCCTGAAAGGCGAGGGATTTTAGCTCCAAATAAAAGACATTAATGGAACACAACACTTAGCGCCACATGCCAAACAGATAAAATACGTGGGATATCAGCATGATGGGGAGAGGGGGCTTTTTAACCTTATATCACTTCTCACCCAAAAGCTTCACGACCTTTTGTATTATCTTTTCCGCCAGGGCGTCTTTCGTCATGACGTCGTAATGGACGACATCCTCATGCGAACCGATTATTGTGACAACGTTGGTGTCGATACCAAAACCGGCGCGCGGGTCGGTGATATCGTTCGCGACGATGAAGTCGAGTCTCTTTTCACGCAGTTTCTTGAGCGCGTTTTCGGTCAGGTTCCCGCTCTCGGCGGCAAACCCGATGATGATCTTCCCGTCCTTATCTTTTGACACCTCTTTTAATATATCTACTGTTTTCTTAAGGTTTACGGTAATGTTCAGCTTCCCGCCCTTTTTTATCTTCTCTTTGGAGTATGCTTCGACGGTGAAATCGGCGCACGCAGCCGCCATTATCAGAACATCGTTATCTGGTAGAAGCGACTTAACTGAGCTGTACATCTCGTCGGCGGTCTTTGCGTATGCCGTAGTCACACCCTGCGGCGGGTTTATCGCCACCGGTCCGCTCACAAGGGTCACGTTCGCGCCATACCTCTTCGCAGACCGTGCGATAGCGTAGCCCATCTTGCCCGAAGAGTGGTTTGAGATGAACCTGACCGGGTCGATCTCCTCGATCGTCGGGCCGGCGGTCACCAGAACGTTCTTACCGGTAAGGGCCTTCGCCGTCAGGATATCGCTGATTGCCTCCACAATGTCGTCGATGCTGCTGAGCCGCCCGATATCGTCCCTCTTGCAGGCGAGCTCACCGGTCTGCGGGCCGACAAAGTGACAGCCGCGGCTCGTCAGCTTATCGATGTTATCTTGCACCACGAGGTTGTTGTACATGTTGCAGTTCATCGATGGCGCGATGAGCGCCGGCGCCTTCACGGCGATGAAGAACGTCTAGAGGAAATCATCGGCGATACCGGCGGCGAACTTACCGATTATGTTCGCGGTAGCGGGCGCCACAACAAAGATGTCCGTGTCATCCTGCAGGTTGATGTGCGAGATATCCGTGCTCGCCTCATCGAACATGCTACAAAAGACGTGGTTCCCGCTGAGCGTCTTGAACGTCAACGGCGCGGCGAACTCCTTCGCATGACGCGTGAGTATAACGCGCACATTGGCCCCTGCCCTGACAAGCTCCCGCAGAAGGAACACAGATTTGTACGCGGCGATGGAACCGGTAACCCCCAACACTATATTCTTGTATTTTAACATATTAATCCTGACTGAATCGATATTTTCTGATACCCGTGGAATATATCAGTATCTGAATTCATTGTCAAATCTTTGACCGGGCGGTTTTTGTTTTGAGATTGTAACTAATTATTATGCCCTCTTGTAATGGGACTGTCGCCAAGTAGCAAATTTTTCATATTTAAGAAAAAGCCGTCGTTGTAAGCGCCTGAAAAAAAGGGGGTGTCGTGAGCGGAGGCGAAGGGGGAATTCCCCCTTTATTGCATTGGGCAACATGCTCATAATAGTTGTTTTAAAACACCTTGTTTTTTTGTTAGTGATAACGTATCATTTAAAAATATGCAACAGGGTGTTTAGGTCCTGGTTGAGTTTCAGGAAGTTCTTTTGCAGGACGTAAGAGAGGTAGGGCAGAATCAGCCCGAGCCCTAAGAGCCCGAGCCCGATCTTCACGGGGAACCCGAGTATCAAGACGTTCATCTGCGGTACGGTTCTGGCGAATATCCCGAGTAGCGTATCAAAGCACAGTATGAGCGCGAGTATCGGTGCGGCGACCTTCACGCCGAGCACGAACATATCGCCGACCATCTGCGCGGTGAGGCTCATCACGCCGCCGGAGACGTAGAACGTACCGATACCGATGGTCTTGAAGCTTAGGTATATCGCTCTGATGAACCAGAGGTGCCCGTCGAACGAGAGGAAGAGCAGGATGGCCACGAGGTACTTGAACTGCGCGATGATCGAGACCTGCTGCTGGATCTGCGGGTCTATGACGCTTACGATACCCAGCCCCATCTGGACGCCTACCGCCTGCCCGCCAAGCTGAACCGCGGAGAAGATGAGCCGCGCGAAGAACCCGATCAGGAATCCGATGGCGAGCTCCCGAAACATTATTACCGTGAGCGGCACCACCGCCGTCGGGAACAGTGCCCCGGAATGGAACGTCGGGATTATCAGTGCCGCGAGCAGAATCGACAGCGACGCCTTTATCTGCACCGGTACATTCATGCTCCCGAATACCGGCGCGGTAAATATGATACCGGCTACTCTGAAAAAGATCAGGAAAAAGAGTATGAAGTCATTTAATGAATAACCGAATATATCAATCATATTATAGTTGCAGGCCGGATCGAACGAAGTGGATCCGACGCATACCTTTTATTTGCCAACCCCGATAAAATAAGCGCCGACGGCGGCTTATCGCACAAAGTTCGGGATATTCTCAAGCAGGTGCGTTGTGTAGACGATCAGCACCCTCGCCATCCAGCTTAGCATAAACAAGAGCGTCGCCATTATCGCGAGGAATTTCGGAACGAACGTCAGCGTCTGCTCTTGTATCTGGGTGACGGTCTGGAACAGGCTTATGATAGTCCCGACGACGACCGCGACGCCTAACAGCGGGAACGATACAAGAAACGTTGCCTCGATAGCGTCCTGAGCGATTTTAAGAATAAATTGCGTGTCCAAAAACAGTCTCCTTATGGGCATTATGCCCCAGAAAGTGGCCCTTTCAGGTGAAAAAGCTCCTCGCAAGCGACCCGACCAGGAGGTACCAGCCATCGACGAGCACGAACAGCACGAGCTTGAACGGTAGCGAGATCATCATCGGTGGCAACATGAACATCCCCATCGACATGAGCACGCTCGCGACGGTCATATCTATTATGACAAACGGCAGAAACAAGATGAACCCGATCTGGAACGCTGTCTTCAATTCACTTATCACAAACGCCGGTACGAGTATTTTGAACGGTACGTCCCGCCGCGTCTTCGGGAGCGGCTCCTTGCCAAGGTCAAAGAACAGCCGGATATCCTTCTCCCGCGCGTGCGTGATCATGAACTTGTGCACCGGCGCCTTCGCGATCTCAAACGCTTCATCTATAGTGATCTCCTTCGCGTAGTACGGCTTTAGCGCGTTCTCGGATATCTGGGTGAATACCGGTGACATAATAAAAAACGTGAGGAAGAGCGACAGCCCGATAAGCACCTGGTTCGGCGGCATCTGCTGCGTACCAAGAGCGTTTCTCAGGAATGAGAGCACGATGATGATACGCGTAAAGGATGTCATGAGGATCAGTATCGCCGGCGCCAGCGTCAGGATAGTGAGCAGGACGATTATCTGGATCGTCATCGCGACATCTTCGGGCGATTGCGCCTGCCTCACACCGATATCGATAGCCGGCAACGGTAGCGGCGCGCAGAGAGCGGAGCCAGCCTGTAATATGAAGAAAGAGGCGGCAAGGATCAAAAGGATTTTTTTATGTAAAGGCGTCAGAGTGCCTCCTCTTTTAATGAAACAAGTCAAGCAATAACTTATTAGTTTTTTTACCCTAACAGCATCTATGCTAATCCATTATCAGGTGAAGCATCAGCGTTATGGTTCTATTTTGTCAACCTTGTCTTTGATCTTGTCATTCAGCTCATCTAATATATCAAAATTCTCCTCTTTTGGTCTGTTCATCACCGCGGGGTTCTCCCTGAGCCGGTCAAAGAAGAGCTTCTTAAACGGTTTCTCGCTCTCTTTCAACTTGGTGATCTGCGCCCTTATCCGCTCGATCGATTTCGTATCCTCGATCTCGGTGAGGGGCTTTATCTCAGAACCGGAGACGGCGACGACAACGACCTTCTCCATCACGTCGATCATGTAGATTATGGTCTTCTGACCGATATACTTTGACGCGAGCACGGTTATCGCACTGCTCCCTTCAAGAGCACGAATAGACCTGCCAAAGTATTTCCTGATAAAATAGTATATGAACAGGATAGCGGCCAAAATGATGAACAGGGCGGAGAGCATCCGGAAAAACGCCCCTGTAAATGAAGGCGATTCTGGCATCTTTTTATCAGACAGCTTCAGGAAACCGTCCTCCCCGCTGTCTGAAAACGGCATATCGTCATCTTCTTCTGAAGCATACATCTTCTTCTGATCCCTGCCCTTCTCGTCGAATGTCACAAGAGCTTCTTTTACAGCTGGCGCCTTCGGTGCAATTGGCGGCGCCTCGGCCTCCACGCCCGCCTCCTCCAACGCGGTTTCGGTGAGCTCTTCTGGTTCTTCGTCAGAGACAGCCGCGCTCCTTTGGACTAACCAGCCGGTGATCTCCTCCGCAGTCTGGATCTCGTACCATTCGTCCTTTACGTCCAATATCGTGACAACGCTGCCCTTCACGAGCTTCGCGATGACTTGCGCATCTTTTGTGGGGGATTCCCGCAGATTGACATACTTCCATGTCACAGTCGCCGTCGCGGCGGCAAACAGAGATGTTGTACAAAAAAAAGTGAGTATAAAAAGGAAGTTAAAAGTTCTTAGGGTTTTTTTCATGTAGTTTTTTGTGCTACTCTGTCTCCTCTAAGATTTCTGTTATCCTGACAAATATCCTGTCTTTTATGATTATTACTTCCGCCTTCGCGAAGACGACCCCCTCGAGCGATAAGTCTATCGGTTCTCCAGAGAGCTTCTTCACTTCGACGACACTGCCTTCTTCGAGCTCTAAAATATCACCTAACAGTAAGTTACTTCTACCGATCTCAGCCTCAAGCTTAAAATTTATATCCTTGAAGAATTCAAGCCCGTGCCTCTTCAGCTTTTCTGATAAGCTGCTTACCTTTTCTTCCATCTTATTGAATTATGAATTCGGTGAAATAAACGTCCTTGATCTTACCTAAAACCAAAAACGAGTTAATCCGCGCCTTCATCTCCTCTTTGAGCCTTAATTTACCGTTTACATCGCTGATATCCGCAACGCTCTTATTAGTAAGGATGGTCAGGATGCTGTCCCTTATCTTCGGGGTCTTCATCTCCACTTCCTTCTCCATCGCTTCATTCTCGAGCTCGAGCATTATCTCTATCTTTAAGTACCGGATATCCCCGACATCACCTTCAACGTTGACGATAAAATTGTCTAAGGAGAAAGTAACGTCTTCCGCGAGGACTACCGGCGCTTCTTCCGCACCCGCCTCACCGGCGCCTTCCGCGCCGCCCTCTGCCGCGGCCTCCACGCCACCCTCGGGCTCAGTCCCGCCGCTGAACAGAAAGAAGTATGCCGCCGCCCCGCCACCTAAAACGAGCACGGCAACTATTATGATGATTAGCTTTAACTTCCCCTTCTTCTTGGGGGGGGCTTGTGCCTGTTCTTCTTCCTTGGGTTTTTCGGTTTCGTCCGCCGCCATAAATCCACCCCTTTATGCGGTTTATTTTTTAGCATAACCCATAATTAGCTGAAAGTCAAAAATAATTTGCCGATTAACCGTAGGCGGGTTAGGAATGTTTTTATTCGCGTAACCCGACGAAAAAGGATGGGGATATTTTGTGCTATTTATATTTTTAATAGATATATGAAGCAAGGGGTTGTACAATATATATATTAAGGGGGGCATCCCTTCGTCTCCGCCGTCGGACGCCCTTTTTTCAGGCGCTTACAGCGACAGCTTTTGCGAAAATATGAAAAATTCGCTATTTGGCTTAAGTCCCATTATAACGTCGGCTACACGTGCATAAAACCGCACGCTTAAACGAACTACCCGAATATAGATTGTTGAGCGTTATACTCTTGTATCGATATACGACATCACTTTCGCGATTACATCTTCGACGGCTACGTCCGTCTTCTCCCTGTCGCGGCGCAGCGAAACTTCGACCGACCCTTCGGCAAGCTTCTTGGCGCCGACAACGACGCGGATAGGTATACCGATGAGATCGGCGTCCTTGAACTTGATACCCGCACGCTCCTTCCGGTCATCGATGAGAACGTCGCACCCCTTCGCTTTCAGCTCCTCGTAGATGGCGTACGCGCGCTGCATCACCGCGTCATCCTTCGTGTTAAGCGCGAGCACGAGCACCTCGTAAGGCGCTATCGGTAGCGGGAAGATTATCCCGCCATCGTCGTGGTTCTGCTCGATAGCGGCGGCGGCGGTGCGTCCGATACCGATACCGTAGCAGCCCATTGTGATCACCTGTTCCCTACCGCTGTTGTCAAGGTAAGTCGCTTTGAGCGCTTCTGAGTATTTCCGGCCGAGCTTGAAGATGTGTCCGACCTCGATTCCGCGGGTTATCTTAAGCACGCCCGATTCACATTTCGGGCATACGTCCCCATCGCGCACCTTTCGCAGATCGACAAAGTCTCTGACGGAGAAGTCGCCCAGGTTTACGTTCAGAAAATGTGTATCTTTTTTGTTCGCACCGGTGACAAAGTTGCTCATCCCCTTCACCGCCACGTCGGCGATGATGTCGATATTGAGTCCGACAGGGCCGGAAAAGCCCTGCGCGCCACCGGTAACTTTTTCTATCTCCTCACTATTCGCCATCTCGAGCTCGTTGGCGCCCAGGAAATTCGTCAGCTTCACCTCGTTCAGCTCGTCATCGCCCTGCATGAGTATCGCGTAAAAAACGCTGTCCGCCTTGATGATGAGCGTTTTGACAAGTCTCTTCGCTGTGATATCCGCGATCCCGTTCCCTAAGAACCCGACGACATCTTCCACACTGGTGACATCGGGCGTCGATACCTCTTTTCGCTCCAGCTTCTGTGCGGGTTGCGCCTCATCCACTTCGCGGCGGCTCTTCGCCTTCTCGATGTTCGCGCCGTAACCGCATCCGCCGCATGAAGCGACAAGATCCTCACCGGAGTCGGCGAGCACCATGAACTCGTGTGACGAGCTGCCGCCGATCGTACCGGTATCCGCCTCCACCGCGCAGAATTTCAGCCCGCACCGTTTGAATATCCGCATATACGCCTCGTACATCTTCCCGTACGTCTCACCAAGGGCGGCATCATCTATATCAAAGCTGTACGCATCCTTCATCGAGAACTCGCGCCCGCGCATGAGCCCGAACCGCGGCCTGATCTCATCGCGGAACTTCGCCTGTATCTGGTACAGGTTAAGCGGCATGTCGCGGTAAGAGCGCACCTCCCTCCTCACAAGGTCGGTGATCACCTCTTCGTGCGTTGGCCCCAGACAAAAATCGCGCCCGTGCCTGTCCTTGAACCGGAGCAGCTCCTTACCGTAAAAGTCCCACCGGCCGCTCTCGATCCACAGCTCAGCCGGCTGGACAGCGGGCATCAATACCTCCTCGGCGCCCGCCCTGTCCATCTCCTCCCTTACGATCCGCTCTATCTTCCTTATCACCTTCAGGCCAAGCGGCAGGAATGAATATATCCCCGCGGAGAGCTTCCGAATCATGCCTGCGCGCAGCATAAGCTTGTGGCTTATCACCTCCGCTTCCGCCGGGCTCTCTTTCAGTGTCGGTATCAGACTATTTGAATATCTCATATAAAATAACGCGCAAGCGCGCGCCGTACCCCCTTCCAGATACAGTTAATCTCTTTGATGTCATGATTATTAGTGGTGCCGAAGAGGGGACTCGAACCCCTATGAGAATACTCTCACTGGACCCTGAACCCAGCGCGTCTACCAGTTCCGCCACTTCGGCATAGTTACATTTAGATTGTAACATAGAAACCTTACATGGTCAACATGCGACCGCCCGCGACCCGCAGAAAAACAGGTGAGCATATTAAACATGTTGCAAATAGCATTAAATTACCTTATATTTATAATAGTTTGTTTTGTCAAGCAAATTACGAGATCAAATCGATCGTGACAGGTTTAATCAGGTATAACTATAATGAAAAACAGGTGAGACTGTTAAAAAAGGGGAGACATGGAATTTGATACCAAATCTTTATTGAGTTTCTTAAATGAAGCCGCCAAGCCGGTGAAATATGCTGACATCATCAAGTCATTGAAGGTAAAAAAAGATGACGCGAAGGAGTTTGATATCGCGTTGAACCGGTTACTGAAAACCGGTGAGATCGTCAAGCTGAAAGATGGCCGGTATGGGCTGCCATCGAAGATGAACCTTGTTGTCGGTAAGGTGCAGGTACACCCTGACGGCTACGGCTTCATCATACCAGACGACGCCTCTGAGGAGGAGGATCTTTATGTGAGGCCGAGGCAGCTCAAAGAGGTGATGCACGGCGATACCGTCATCGCGAGGAAGCAGATATCCAACCGCACGAAGAAGACGGAGGGTAAGATAATCCGTATAGTGAAGCGGGGTAATACAAATATAATCGGCAGGTTTGAGAAGAAGCGGAAGTTCGGGTACCTTGTCCCGCTCAGCCCCTCTATATTACACGACATTTACATACCGATAGAGGATTCGATGGATGCGCCGAACGGTATAATCGCGACGGCACAGATAAAGAAGTACCCGACGAAGCACCTGAACCCCGAAGGCGTGATCACAAAGGTTTTGGGTGATATAAACGACCCGTCGGTGGAGATCGAGTCCATATTGCATAAGCACCAGATAAAATCAGGGTTCCCGAAAAACGTGATGGATCTGGCGGACAGCATGACCTTGGATATCGGTGCGAAGGAGCTCGAGAAGCGTGTTGATTTAAGGGAGCACCGCTTTTTCACGATCGACGGTGAGACAGCGAAGGATTTCGATGACGCCGTATGCATAAAAAGGGAGAAGAGCGGTTATAAGCTATTCGTCGCGATAGCTGATGTGAGCCACTACGTGAAGCAGGACTCGCCGCTTGATATAGAGGCTTTTACCAGGGCGACAAGCGTTTATCTGCTGGATAAGGTCGTCCCGATGCTGCCAGAGAAATTATCTAACGATATATGTAGCTTAAGGCCTGACGAGGACAGGTTCACATTTACCGTGGAGATGGAATTCGATTCCCTCGGCGATCTTGTGGACTACGCTTTTTATAAAAGCGTAATAAACAGCAAGCGCCGGATGACCTATACCCAGGTCAAGCAGGTATTGTCGGGTAAGAACAAAAAGGTGGCGGACAAATACGCCGATATTGCCGGCGACTTGCAGGCGATGCGTGAACTCGCGATGATATTGCGGGAAAAGAGGGCGCTTCGGGGCAGTATCGACTTCGACCTCCCCGAGGCGGATATAATAATCGACCTGCGCGGACAACCCGAGAACATAATAAAGGCGGAGCGTAACATAGCGCACAAGATAATAGAGGAGTTTATGCTCGCCGCGAACGAGACGGTCGCCACACACTTAAGCTGGCTGGATGTACCGAGCATATACCGGGTGCATGAGGAACCCGCTCAGGAGAAGTTGGCGGATTTTCGGGAGCTGGTCTTCAACCTTGGTTATCAGCTGAAGGTAACGTCAAAGATACACCCGAAGGCGCTCGCGCAACTGCTGGCGGAGGTGGAGGACGCCCCGGAGGCGATGCTTATCAACCGCGTTATGCTGCGCACGATGCAGCAGGCGAAGTACATGACGACGAACCAGGGGCACTTTGCGCTCGCGACGAGTAACTATACGCACTTCACGTCACCGATAAGACGCTACCCGGACATGGTGGTGCACAGGATACTCGCGAACACGCTGGCAAACAAGAAGTTCATGAAGAAGCAGCAGGCGGGATTTGAGGCGAAGCTGACGAAGATAACCGATCACTGCTCCAGGCAGGAGCGGGTGGCGGAAGCGGCGGAGCGGGAGATAATCTCCTTGAAAAAGGTACAGTTCATGGTCGATAAAGTCGGAGACACGTTCAGCGGGTTCATCTCTGGTGTGACCAGTTTCGGGTTCTTTGTCGAGCTGTGCGATATCTTCGTTGAGGGGCTTGTGCATATTTCGGCGCTAAAGGATGATTATTACCAGTTATTCGAAAAGGAGCACATGCTCGTCGGTACGAATCTGAAGAAGATATACCGTCTGGGCGATATGGTCAGCGTAAAGCTCGTGCGCGCGTCCGTCGAGAAGCGGGAGATAGACTTCGAGCTGATCAAAAAGATAAAATGATAAATAAGGCAGCGATAATATTGGCGCTGATAGTATGCAGCTCCTTAAACGCCTTTGGTGCGGACTGCGCCAGGCTCATCCCTTCTGCGGGAAGCGGCCGGTATGACGCGGCATCAGAGCTCATCGACGAAGGGTGTGACGTAAACGCAGTGGATATCAGAGGCGATACCCCCCTGATTGCGGCGGCGGGCGGGAGCCGCCTTGAGGTGGTGAAGCTGCTTCTTGACAAGGGCGCGAAAGTGAATGCCACGAATAAAGAGGGTAAGACGGCGCTGATGGCGGTACCTAATTACGGGTGCGGGGAGCCGTGCGTGGAGATCGTCACATTGCTGATAAATAACGGTGCGGATGTGAATCACCATGACAACAAAGGGGTGACTGCGTTGATGGCGGCGTCCGCGGTCAGCGATACAAGGAATTACAGCTCGAACCCACAGGCTGACCAGGAAAAAAATATTAATTTGGAGATCGCGAAACTTTTGCTTGACAGCGGCGCGAAAGTAAACGTAAAAAATAATGATGGCTACACAGCTCTTATGATGGCCGCATGGACGGGCACAGAAGGTAAGGATATCGTAAGGCTGTTGATCGCAAACGGCGCGGATGTGAACGGCGTAAACGATCGCGGGGAGACTGTCCTTATCCAGGAAACAACAATGGGCTGGCCGGCAGAGACATTACAGATATTCATTGACAACGGCGCAAACGTTAATATTAAAGACAAAAGCGGGAGAACTGCCCTGGATTACGCCAAAGAGTACGGGAATGACGAGCTGATAATCTTATTAAGGGAGTCTGGCGCGAAGTATTGATTTGTAAGTATTAATTTGTTGACACTTAACACTTCAAAAGATATGATGAAATTGTTATTTGAAAGTTGTTGTTTGAAATGATATCAACCGCGCGTACTATTCGAAGAAGTAATTGAAAAGAGTTAAATTGATATGCAAGACCCTGATTTGAAAAAGTCGCATGATGATATAGATTGGAAAAGAATTTCTGGGATGAGAGATAAAATAATTCATTGTTATTTCGGAATAAACTGGGATATTGTATGGTCAACTATTAATGATAAATTCCCGGATTTAGGAAAAAAGGTTGATAAACTAATTAAAGCAGGCGAGAAGCAAGGCTGAGAATTCATTAATAATAAATGTAATTTATCTAATAATACCGGTGACTAAAAAATATGCCGCACCCATTCAAATTATTCAGGATAAACCAGACTTACCGGAACATCAACCGGTTACGGCAGATTATAACCGTATTCGCTAAGCACGGTTTTTACAGATTCTTAGACGAGATGAATCTGACGTCTATCATCCCGATATTAAAGAGGATAAACAAGGCAGAGCGCAAAGAGGTGGAGGTATCCGCTATCCCAAGGCGGATACGGCTGGTATTTGAGGAATTAGGTCCCACATTCATCAAGCTTGGGCAGATGTTAAGTACCCGCCAGGACTTGATACCCGACGAATATGTAAATGAATTCAAGAAGTTACAGGACGAGGTGCCGCCTTTTGACATAAAGACCGTGAAGGAGACAATCGAGGATGAACTGAAGTACCCGTGCGACGTGCTGTTTGATACGTTTGACGATGAACCGATCGCCGCCGCGTCGATTGCGCAGGTACACAGAGCGACTTTATCTGATGGCACGAAGCTGATCGCCAAGGTGCAAAGGCCGCGTATAGAGAAGACAACCGAAACGGACATAAGCATCCTTTTCACGCTTGCCGGTCTCGTGGCGAGGTACATACCGGCGCTCGAGTGGTACAACCCGGTGGGGATAGTCGAGGAGTTCTCCAGAAGTATGCGAAAAGAGCTTGATTTTATCATTGAAGCTGCCAACGCCGAGAGGATGGCGCGGTATTTTGAAGACGACCCGAAGCTGAAAGTACCCAAAGTCTACTGGGAATACACCACAAAACGCGTTCTGATTATGGAGTATATCGAAGGGATAAGCATCGGTGACATACCCCGTTTGAAGAGTGAGGGGTATGACATGGGGCTGATCGCGAAGAACAGCGTCAACATCTTCTTGAAACAGGTGCTTGTGCATGGCTTCTTCCACGGCGACCTCCACCCGGGCAATATCCTTATCCTTAAAGATAACAGGATCGCTCTTATCGACTTCGGGATCGTCGGCAGGATAAACAAGAAGATGATGGAATCGTTCGCCACCATTTTCATCTCACTTTTGCGGGAGGATTACGAAGCCATCGCAGAGGAATATGTCGAGATGGGGCTTTTTACCGGCAGTGTCGACTTAGAGGAGTTTAAACGGGACATCAGGGACGTTGTGGAGCCATATTATGGCCGGCCGCTAAAAGACGTCAAGTCCGGTGAGCTGATGCTCGAAACGATCCGGGTCGGGATGAAGCACGGGATAAAGGTGCAGAAGGAATTTTTGCTACTCTCAAGGTCATCAATGACGTTAGAGGGGGTCGCGCGGCAGATAGACCCGGAGTTCAACCTGTTAGAAGAGGGGAAGCCGTTCATCAAGAGCCTGCTGGTGCAAAGATTCTCACCGGCAAGGGTGACGAACGACGTATACAAAGCCGTTAAGGAACTGACGCAGTTCTCGGCGATCTTCCCGCGGCAGCTTAAGATTCTTCTAAAAAAAATGATCACCGACAACTTCTCCATCGAATTTAACCATAAAGGGTTAGAAGACCTGATCGGGGAGCTTGACAGGGCGAGCAACAGGCTCTCGTTTAGCATGGTCATATCAGCGCTGATCATCGGCTCGTCGGTAGTCATGTTCCTGAGCAAGGGTCCCTTATATGCCGGACTCTCAATACTCGGGATCATCGGGTACTGCCTGGCGGGGCTGTTCGCACTGGTGCTCGCGTTCTTGATAATACGGTCAGGGAAATTTTAGATTTGATGCCCTGACAGCTTGTTGCGGGGTAGTTCATTACATTTAACACAAGTACATTCACATGCCAATAATCAGCGAAGAGATCCGATATAAGATTAAAGACGCTATCAATATTATCGATTTGATATCCGAGCGCGTCCACCTGAAAAAAGCCGGGCGCAATTTCAAAGGCTTGTGCCCCTTCCACTCTGAGAAAACACCATCTTTCACCGTCAACGCCGACAGGCAGTTCTTCCACTGTTTCTGGTGCGGCGAGGGCGGCGACATCTTCACTTTCCTGATGAAATACGAGAACATAAGCTTCGTCGATGCGGCGGTAAAACTCGCAGGGCGGGCGGGTATCACGATACCGAAAAGCAGCGGGTACGCGGATAAAGCGAAAACCG
>JAJRZU010000005.1 GCA_024275075.1 Deltaproteobacteria bacterium
CGAGACCCGGCCCTGGGAACGGTTGCCTGTTGATCACGCCCTCAGGGATACCCATCTCCCTGCCAAGCGCCCTCACTTCATCCTTAAACAGCTCCCTGAGCGGCTCTATCAACTTCATCTTCATCTTCTCGGGCAGGCCGCCCACGTTGTGGTGGCTCTTTATCATGGCGGATGGCCCTTTGAATGACACGCTCTCGATGACGTCGGGGTAGAGCGTGCCCTGCGCGAGAAACTTCACCCCCTTCATCTTTTTGGCCTCACGCTCAAACAGGTATATGAACTCGTTACCGATTATCTTGCGCTTCTTCTCCGGGTCAGTGACATCTTTCAGCTTCTTCAGGAAAATATCCTGAGCATCGACATAGTCAAGGTTCAGCTTCAGCTTCCCCTTGAACAAATTGACGACCGTCTCGGCTTCGTTCTTCCGAAGGACGCCATTGTTGACAAAAATACATGTCAGCTTATCACCGATAGCTTTTGCGAGCAGGACTGCGACGACAGAGGAATCCACACCGCCGGACAGCGCGCAGATCACCCGCTCATTGCCGACCTTGTTTTTTATCTCCTGGATCGCCGTTCGCACAAACGACTTCATCGTCCATGTCGGTTTGCAGCCGCATACACTAAACAGGAAGTTTCGGATGATGATATCCCCGTCCTTTGTATGCGCGACTTCGGGGTGGAACTGCACACCAAAGAGCGGCCTGGTCACATGCGCGACCGCGGCGTAGGGCGAGTTTTTACTGTACGCGGATGTTTTGAAGCCGGCGGGCAACGCCTCCACCTTATCACCGTGACTCATCCAGACTTCATGCTCTTTTGTCTTCAAAAAGCCTGTGAAGAGCGCGTCAATATTTTTTATGGAAGTTTTATATTTAATCTTTATCTTCGCGCTGCCGTACTCTCGTTTTTTGGAGCTTAAGACAGCGCCGCCTTGTAGCTTCATCATGAGCTGCATCCCATAGCAGACGCCAAGAACCGGTATCTTCAGGCCGAACAGTTTCTTGTCGATCATCGGGGCGCCTTTGTCGTAGACGCTCGACGGCCCGCCGGACATTATGATACCTTTCGGCATCATCGCCCTGATCTCCTTGAGCGGCATATTAAACGGGTGTATCTCGCAATATACCTTGTTCTCCCTGATACGCCGCGCGATCAGCTGGGTGTACTGCGAACCGAAATCCAAAATTAATATTTTCTGGGTATGTATATCCATCTTAGGCATAATCGACTATTCCAACCGGTAATTCGGCGCTTCCTTCGTAATAATGACATCGTGCACGTGACCCTCTTTTTGACCTGAATGAGTGATCCGTATGAATTTGCTCTTTGTCTTCAGCTCATTGATATTTTTACTGCCACAGTAGCCCATACCCGACCGGAGGCCGCCGATCAACTGATAGACGATGGAGGAGAGTGTGCCCCGATACGGTATCCGCCCCTCTATCCCCTCGGGTACGAGTGTTTCCGACGCTACGCTCTCCTGGAAGTAGCGATCCTTACTGCCCTTCTTCATCGCTTCTATAGAGCCCATACCCCGGTAGACTTTGTAGCTCCTGCCCTGGTACAGCACTATGTCGCCCGGGCTCTCGTCCGTTCCGGCGAAAAGACCGCCCACCATAACCGAGCTGGCGCCGGCGGCAAGCGCTTTGACCACGTCGCCGGAGAACCTGACACCGCCGTCAGCGATTATCGGTACGTCATACTTATCGGCGACACGCACCGCGTCGTTTATCGCGGAGATCTGCGGTACACCGACACCGGCGATCACCCGCGTCGTGCAGATGGAGCCCGGTCCGATACCGATCTTTATCGCGTCCACACCCGCTTTGATGAGGTCTATCGAAGCTTGTGCGGTGGCTACATTACCCGCTATCAACTCAAGGTCAGGGAAGTTCGCCTTAGTGTCACGAACGGCGTCTAACACACCCTTTGAATGGCCGTGCGCGGTATCTATCACGATCACATCGACATCAGCGCCGACCAGCGCGGCGATCCGCTCCTCACGGTCGCTGGATACACCGACCGCCGCACCGACACGCAGCCTGCCGTGCCTGTCCTTGCAGGAATTCGGGTAACGCCTTGTCTTCTCTATATCTTTTATTGTTATGAGACCTTTAAGGTTGTTCTCGTCATCGACTACCAGAAGTTTCTCGATCCGGTTCTTGTGCAATATATCCTTCGCCTGCTCAAGGGTCGTACCGACAGGTACCGTGATCAGATTCTCCTTCGTCATCACATTCCTGATCGGTTGGTCAAGGTTCTTCTCAAACCGAAGGTCGCGGTTCGTCAATATCCCGACGAGCTTCGTACCCTTCGTTATCGGGACACCAGAGATCCGGTACGTCCTCATCAGCTTGAGCGCCTCACTTATCCTCTTGTCAGGGTCCATCACTATCGGGTCTAATATCATGCCGCTCTCTGATTTTTTCACCTTCTCCACCAAAAACGCCTGCCGCTGCGGGTCCTGGTTCTTGTGGATGATACCGATACCGCCCTCTCTGGCCATCGATATCGCGGCTTTGTCCTCTGTCACCGTATCCATAGCGGCACTGACAAGCGGTATGTTCAGCTTGATGTTCTTTGTCAGATTTGTGGTTATATCGACTTCGTGAGGCAGTACCTCTGACTTGGCGGGGACTAACAGGACATCGTCAAAAGTGAGGCATGTCCTTATATCATTGTCTAACATATATATTTGCTCCTATGATAAATTCCCACTCCAAAATAAATTTTGTTAATAAAGTTAATTTATTGATGGGTTTTGCTGCGCAGAAACCCATCCTACGCGCTTTCTATTCCCTACACCCTACTGCAATTTCATCAAATAATTGATGCTGAACCCTTTTTCACTGATGATCTGCTTCACCCTGCTTTGGGTCTCCTCCATGAACATCTCAAAGAGATCGATCTTCTTCTTCTTCGCGTATACGACATCAGGCTCACCGGTAATGCCGCCCAAGACAGCCGCCCTTTTTATGGCGTCCTGTATAGTCCCGATCTCATCGATCAGCTTCTCTTTCTTCGCCTCCCTGCCGGTCATGATCCTGCCGTCAGCTATCGGGTATATGCTCTCTTTGTCAAGGTCTCTTCCCTTTGAGATATCCTCGACAAACTGTTCGTAGACATCTAATATAAGCGCCTGTAAGTAGGCGCGCTCGTCATCGGTCATCTTCCTCATCGGGTTACCGACATCCTTGAGCTTCCCGCTCTTGATCGTCTGGGACGATATCCCGATCTTACCCATAAGCTCCTGGAAATTAGAGAACTCCATGATGACCCCGATGCTGCCGGTGATCGTACCGGCGTTCGCGAATATCTCATCAGCCGCGCACGCTATGTAGTATCCACCGGAAGCGGCAACAGTAGCCATCGAGACGACTATCTTCTTCTTCTGTTTTATCCGCATTACCTCGTGGTATATCTCCTGGGAGGGGGCCACGGCGCCACCGGGCGAATTAATCCTTAAAACGATTGCCTTTACACTCCTGTTCTTTTCGAATTCATCTAACTGCCGTAATATCTCTTCAGAATCAAAGATGACACCCTCGATCTTTACGACACCGATCTTGTTCGCCTTAAACGAGACGCCCTGAAAGTCCTCAGAAGGAAGGTATGATGATATGAACCCTAAAATGAGAATCAAGCAGAAGATTATGAAAAGAGTAAAGAAAGGAGATTTCTTGTTATCACTGCTCATGATAGCTCCTATGTTAAAATTCTACTCCATGTATGGAATCTGCGATACCCGCGGGTAAACCCGCGGGCATCTACATATATTAACAATGTTTATTCAGGCTTGCCTGTTTATAGGGTTTAATACCTCGTAGCTCTGCTGCGGGGTAGTTAATTATATAATTTTTTGGGATAAGCCGGGGGGGCGCCCAGATTAAGAGAACAGGCTATTTAACCTCATTCGTCTTTTTTTGGGCAATATCATCCGGCTTGACAAAGTCCATTAATTTCGCGGAGATATCCGTTTGGTTTGCCAGGTACTTGTTTATCTCCTCCCGCTCGATCTTTTTTTCCAAGCCCTTTACGCTCAGCCCGATCCTTTTCTCTTTCGCCGAGACGGCTGTAACCAATGCCTGAACCTCCTCACCGACTTTAAAGTGGTCAGGGGCGTTTACGGTCTTACCCGTCTTGATCTCAGAGATATGAATGAGCCCTTCGACATCCTTTTCCAGCTCGATAAACGCACCGAACTCTGTTAAGCTCTTGATAACGCCATTTACAATAGAGCCTTTTTTGAACCTCTTCTCCACACCCTTCCAAGGGTCTTCCGCAAGCTCTTTTATACTTAAAGAACACTTATTATCCTTAAGGTTTATCTCCATCACCTTGGCTTTTATCATGTCGCCCTGCTTATAAAGCGTTTTAAGGCTTTTAGGTTTCTTCCCCCATGTGATATCAGAGATATGGATCAGGCCGTCGATCCCGTCTTCAAACTCAATAAACAGCCCAAAGTCCGTTATATTCTTTACCGGTCGTTCTATGATGGTCCCAACAGGGTACTTATCGACAATGAGCTCCCACGGGTTCCTCTCTACTTGTTTCAGCCCCAAAGAGAGCCGCCTGTTATTCGGGTCAAGCGCGAGTATAACAGCATGGACAGTATCACCGACTTTAAGCAGGCTCGATGGATGCTTGATCTTTTTTGTCCATGACATCTCAGAGACATGTATCAGCCCCTCGATACCATCCTCTATCTTGACAAAAGCGCCGTAATCCATGATAGTTACGACCCTGCCCTCTACCTTGGCGCCCAATGGATACTTATCATGCGCGTTTTTCCACGGATCCTCGGTTATCTGCTTGTGCCCTAATGATATCCGCTGCTTCTCTTTGTCATATTTCAATATAACGACTTGTATCTTGTCGCCGACATGAAAGACATCAGACGGATGAGATACCCTGCCCCATGATATGTCTGTAATATGCAAGAGCCCGTCAACGTTCCCGATATCGACAAATACACCGAAATCGGTGATATTCTTGACGATACCCTCTAATACCATACCTTCATGAAGTTCACTTAATAACTGTTCCTTGAGCTTCCTTGCATGGTCAGCCAACAGAGCTTTTCTTGATAAGACAATGTTTCCCTTGAGCTTATTGTATTCTAATATAGCGAAATCGCAAACCTGACCGACATACTGATCGTAGTTCTTGACCGGCCTGATATCGACCTGGGAGGAGGGTAAAAACGCATTGGTGCCAATATCCACCGAGAACCCGCCTTTGACCTTGTTTGTTATCTTGCCGGAAACAACACCCTTGTCATCATACGCTTTTGAGATATCATCCCAGATTTTGAGCCTGTCCGCCCTCTCCTTCGAGAGCTTTATCTGACCAGAATCATCCTCTTTGCTCACTACGACGATCTCGATCTCATCACCGACATTATAAGGCACCTTGCCGTCTACCCGGTTAAACTCTTTTGCCGAGACAACGCCTTCGGACTTATAACCGATGTCGATCATGATCTCATCAAGGCTTATACTGACAATTGTACCTTTAACGAGTTGGCCTTCTTTAAATGAATTTTTTTGCAGGCTCTCGTTGAACAGGTCAGCAAAACTGTCTTCTTCATCTATATCACTTGAAGTTTTCTCTTCAGCTAACTCACTTTCCTCTTCATTTTCCGTTCCCTTTGTTATTGTGGGCGATTCTTTCTCATCCGTTGGCGAATCTGCCCCTTCGTTGTTCTTGTTGTTAATCATTACGACTTCGTCCCCCTACAATTAATAAAGCAATCTTTTATAATCAACACTTATAGCACAGCTCTTTTATTATATCAACAGTTTTTAGCGATTGGCATTATATTTTTATCAATAAACTTAAAATCCGCCTAATATGGACGCGGTTATAATAAAATCTTTACCTGAACCGCTTCCCTGTAAGCGCTATAAACAAGAGTTGTAACTAAAGCTTTTTATTTACTTCGGTTATCATTAATTCCACGACTTCATCTATACTGTATTCCGTGGAGTCTATATATATCGCATCCTTAGCCTGCTTGAGCGGCGCGTGCTTTCTTGAAGAATCGTTCTTGTCCCTTTGACTGATATCATTGATAAGGGCATCCATATCAACTCTCTTACCCGCACCCACAAAATCCATATACCTTCTTCGGGCACGCTCCTTTACAGACGCGCTGAGGTAAAACTTCAGATCGGCATCGGGGAAGACCACCGTACCGATGTCACGCCCCTCGAATATCACGCCGCCGTCTTTGCCAAGCTCCCTTTGTACCCCCAAAAGCGCCTTCCTTACTATCGGTCTCGCCGAGATATCCGACGCCTTCATGCTCATCACCGGTTCTCTTATCTGCTTGGATACATCGATGCCGCCAAGGTGGAGCCGCAGCTCGCCGCCGACCTCCCTGAAACACAAATCGATCTCATCACACATCTTTTGCACACGAACATCATCATCGATATCGACGCCATCCCTCAGCGCTTTCAGGGCGAACCCGCGATAAAGCGCACCGGTATCGATATACGTATAATTCAGCTTTTTGGCAAGAGCTTTGCTTATTGTGGTTTTACCTGCACCGGCAGGACCGTCGATCGCGATGACCAGACCATCTTTCACTAAAAAGAGTACCTCTTGGATAGAATATGCCGCATAATAATACCTAAATCGCGTAATGTCAAATAAATAGTGCCATCATTGTGGTTTTTCGGGAGTGGCTTTGATCTGCTATCAAGATTTTGCTTTGATACTGCCACAAAACTCTTGACGTTACCGTGAGATATTATAGCGATCCTGCAGTAGCCAGCGTGCCTTGAATTTCCTGTTCATTACCGACGTCACCAGTGTCGCCCCCGTGCATCGCGATGCCCCGTCAAGGGAGGCGCCACCATTTTTACTGACCGCCTTAATTACTATCCCCTGCCTTACAGTTTTGTAATTCGATATACGCGCGCTTTATAAGCTCATCGATACCAAAACCAGTGACCGCGGAGATGAACAAGAGGTCGCAGCCGACCCCGTCGAACGCGTCGCCGATCTTCTTCATCATCACGTCCTTGTCATGTAACGCGTCGATTTTATTGAAGACTATGATCTGCTTCCTGAAACTCAGCTCATCCTTATACGATTTCAGCTCATCATTGATTATATGGTAGTTATTAAGGAGCGTCTCTGGTGTCCCGCCGAGCACATCGATCATGTGTATGAAGAAATTGGTGCGTTCGACATGTTTCAGGAACCTGACGCCAAGCCCGTGCCCTTCGTGCGCGCCCTTAATCAGCCCTGGTATATCCGCCACGACAAAAGTATCGTAATCACCGTAACTTACGACGCCAAGGTTCGGCGCCAATGTTGTAAACGGGTAGTCCGCTATTTTCGGTTTCGCTTTGGATATCTTTGAGATGAGCGTTGACTTACCGCTGTTGGGCAGGCCGATGATACCGATATCCGCCAGCAATTTCAGCTCGAGCCGAAGGTGCTGCTCACAGCCGGACTCACCGGGCTGCGCGAATTTCGGCGCCTGCCGCGTCGAAGTGGTGAAGTGTGCGTTACCCTTGCCGCCCCTGCCGCCTTTGCATACGACGAAGCTCTCCCCGTCCGCTAATATCTCACATAAAACTTCATTGGTTTCATAATCCTTGAGGAGAGTGCCAACGGGAACTCTGATGATAACGTCAGGGGCGTTCCTGCCGTTCTTGTACGACCCTTTGCCGTGTTCGCCCCGTTTCGCTTTGTAAGTTCTGTGATATGATATGTCTAATAAGGTGTTGAGCTGCTGATCGCCCCTGAAGATGACACTGCCGCCACACCCACCGTTACCGCCGTCAGGACCGCCTCTTGGTATGTACTTTTCCCTGCGAAAACTTACGCATCCACTGCCGCCGTCACCGGACTGTACAATAATTGTGGCTTCATCTAAGAATTTCATTATATTATGGTAGTGACCTGATGGGTGTAATGCCTGATGATCGCGCGCGCTTCACGCAAGCGGCCATTATAAGAGGAGAAGAGATTACGCCGAGTAAACGCTCACTTTTTTCCTTTTACGGTCTTTCCTCTCATACTTGACGACACCATCGATCAGAGAAAAGATTGTGAAATCCCTGCCAAGCCCGACATTGTTACCCGGGTGAATAACCGTACCCAACTGACGAATAATAATACCGCCAGCTCTTATTTTCTGCCCGCCGTAAACTTTTACGCCGCGCCTTTGTCCCTGACTGTCGCGACCGTTCCTGGAACTGCCGCCCCCTTTTTTGTGAGCCATATTACCAATCCCCGCCTTTTAACCATTGATTTTTTTTATCTGTAATTTCGTGAGCTTCTGACGATGCCCCTGCTTCTTCATATAACCCTTGCGTCTCTTGGACTTGAAAACGATGATCTTCTTAGCCTTCTCCTGAGAAAGGATGACTCCCTTTACAGTCGCGTTCTCGAGCACCGGTGTACCTATCTGGTACTTGTCGCCGTCTGACACCATCAAAACCTCGCTGAACTCGACATCGCTGCCAACGTCACCGGTTAGCTTTTCTATAGTGATCACGTCACCTTCTGTCACTTTATACTGTTTGCCACCAGTCTTTAAAACCGCGTACATTTTGCTTCTCCTATGATAAAAATTCTACTCCAAAGTTTTGTTCAGCGCTTCAGTTAAAGTCTAACCTCTAAACTTGAATACTACCCAATTAGATGAAGCGTCATGCTTCTCTTATGATAAAAATTCCACTCCAAATTATAGTTTAACTAATTAGGTATACAATACGCTACCAGGTTACGCCTAATTGGGTGAAGCGTCATGCTTCAGATTGCATGCAAAAAAGCCGAACCTTACATGAATTATATCCTCTTGTCAATAAAAATTTATACAAAACGCCACTTTTTTTTAATCGTCGCCCCCGGGCAAGAAGTAGGGGGCAGTTTTTTTTGCCTGTCAACATCAACAAGTGGACGGGGAGGGGGGAGCTATTCATAGATCGTTTGTAGATATTATCATATAAATGAGCCGCGGAATTTTGTGCGGTAATGTTTTTACTACAAAAAAATATTTACTATAAAAAAGCGTTATCCTTTGCTATAATCCCACCAGTAAATATCAATTAGAAGCCGCAGGGGTTTAATGAGCCTGTTATCAAAAGAGATAATCAAGAAGATACGCAAGATCGAGATCAAGATGAGCCGGCTTCTCGATCAGCTGATGGCGGGGCAGTACCACAGCGTTTTCAAGGGTCAGGGCGTCGAGTTCGCCGAGGTGCGTCAGTATGAATATGGTGACGACATCCGGTGCATCGACTGGAACGTGTCGGCGCGGATGGGCAGCGCTTATGTCAAGAAGTTAATCGAGGAGCGGGAGCTTTATGTCTATCTGCTCGTCGATCTGAGCGCTTCGGGGCTTTTTTCCACATCGAACAAGGCGAAGAACGAGATCATGGCGGAGATAAGCGCTCTCCTTGCATTTTGCGCGATA
Source organism: Deltaproteobacteria bacterium (assembly GCA_024275075.1). Lineage (GTDB taxonomy): Bacteria > Desulfobacterota > JAJRXV01 > JAJRXV01 > JAJRXV01 > JAJRZU01. Next base: position 9,443 of record JAJRZU010000005.1, read on the forward strand.
AAGAACAACGATCAGGTGGGGCTGATCCTCTTTAGCGACGGTGTGGAGAAGTTTGTGCGGGCGGGGAAGGGTAGGCGTCACGTTTTGCGGGTGATACGCGAGATCCTGTACCACAAGCCGCACGGCACGAAAACCGATATCGCGGCGGCGCTGGAGTACCTGAACAAGGTCGCGAAGAGGCGGTGCATCGCGTTTTTGATATCGGATTTCATGTCAGATGATTTTACAAGGCCGCTCAAGGTCGCCAGCAAGAAGCATGACCTTGTCGGTATAACTGTATACGACCCGAAGGAGCATGAATTCGATGATATCGGTATCGTGACTTTTCAGGACGCGGAGACGAACGAGCTTGTCACCTTGGACACGTCCGAGGAGTTTTTCTCAAGGAAATTCATGAAGAACGCCGTGAAGAGGCAGGATGAACTGAACGGGGTGTTTCGGAAGTACCGCGTGGATAACATAATGATATCAACCGATAAGCCGTATCTCCCGCCCTTGCTCAAATACTTTAAGAAGCGCGCGAAGAGGTTTTAAATTGATGCGAATGTGCAGCGACATAAGGTTTTGCAGGGCGCTCGCGATCACCATGATCCTTTGGTGCGCCATGAGCATCGCGCGTACGCCGTCATCCTTTGCACAAGAGGAGGTTCTAGTCAGCTCGGACATATCACCGAAAACGCTGCTCGTGGGTGATGTGATAACGCTGAGCGTCTTCATCAGGCACGAGCCCGGGTACTCGCTCTACCTGCCGGATCTGATCGACCTCGCGCCGTTCGAGATCATCGACACCAAGGTGAAGGCGATCAAGAAGAAGGGCGGGCGGCTCTCGCAGGCTACGTTCAAGATGTCAGTGTACCAGAGTGGTATATTCACTATCCCGACCATGAACCTTTTATTGAAGAAGGGTGATAAGCGGATCGAGATATCCACCCCGCAGCGTAAGGTGGAGATCAAAACGATCTTGAATAAATTCAACAACGCCCTGAAGGAGATATACCCACCGGTGGATATCCGCCAGAGTTACCTGAGGTTCCTGGTATATGTCTGGATAATATCGCTTGGCCTCCTTATCACCGCGATAATCTATATCAGGGGTAAGAAGCGAGGCGCAAAGCAGCCCAGGGCCAAACCGGCGAAGAGGGAAGACCCGCAGAAAGCGGCGCGAAAGATGCTCGATACGATCTTCTCACCAAAGCACCTGAGGGCGTCGCACGACAAGGAGATATGCGAGAAGCTCTCCTTCACGATCAAGCTTTTTTTGAAGGAGAAATTTGATATCGATTCGCTGGAGATGACCTCTTATTAAGTCGCGAGCTGCCTTGACATAGCCGGTACGCAAAAGGATTATATCAGCGTCACGTACGGCCTTTTGTCAGAATGCGATTTAGTCAAGTTCGCGAATATGCCGCTCAAAGATAATATCGATGAGTTAAGGAGCGCCGCCATCGCGATTATACAGGGGAGTATGAAATAGATGAGGTTCGCGGAACCGATATATCTGGTGGTGTCAGCCGTCTATATATTGTATATACTTTTCAGGCGAAGGGGTGTGCGAAACGAGGGGGCGTCCTTCCTGTTCTCGTCCAATGAGATGATGAGTGGTATCACGGGTAACCTCGCCGTCAGGATATCGCAAAGAACGCACCTTTTGACGACCGCCGCGATAGTGATGGCGCTCATCGCGTTAGCGCGTCCCCAGATTCCGGACGTCACGAAGAGCGGCGAGACCTTTGGTATCGATATCGTCCTTACGCTCGATGTCTCTGGTAGTATGCGCGCGGAGGACTTGAAGCCGAAGAACAGGCTGTTTGCGGCGAAGGAGGTGCTCAAGGAGTTCATCACGAGCAGGCGCGCAGACCGGCTCGGTCTTGTCGTCTTTGCCGGTAAGAGCTACACCCAGTCACCGCTTACGACGGATTACAGCATCCTCATGAATCTGCTTGACGATGTGCGGATAAACCATACCGATGAGGGTACGGCGATCGGGCTCGCGGTGTCAGAGAGCCTGAACCGGTTAAAAGACTCCACAGCGAAGAGTAAGGTGATAATCCTTCTGACCGATGGCGAGAACAACAAGGGTAACATCGACCCGGTGCTCTCGGCGAAGCTCGCGAAGGCGATCGGTGTAAAATTGTACACTATCGGTATAGGTACGGGAGCGGGGGTACCGGTACCGGTGCAGGTCGGCGGCGGGTTTGCCAAAGCGTCGGACGGCTCGGTGGTCATCACCAGACTAAACGAGGACGTCTTGAAGAATATGGCGAAGATAACCGGCGGCCAGTATTTTAACGCTGACAGCAAGGAGACGCTCTCTAAGATATACACCCGGATCGGTGAGCTTGAGCGCTCGACGATCAAGGTGAAGGAGTACCTGAACTATTATGAGCTGTTTCACTTCTTCGCCATCGCGGCGCTTATCCTTTTGTTTGTCGAGGTGATAATGACCACAACGCGCTTTGGCACATTCCCGTAGGGCAACAGTCCTTAGAACTGCTCTAACCCTGAGAAGAAGTAACCGATCTCGAACTTCGCGGTCTCAGGCGCGTCAGAGCCGTGCACGGCGTTCTGCTCGATGTTATCTGCGTACATTTTCCTGAAGGTGCCTTCGGCGGCTTCTGCCGGGTTGGTCGCCCCCATGATCTCGCGGTTCTTCGCAATAGCGTCTTCGCGCTCGAGCGCCATCACGACGCAGGGGCCAGAGCTCATGAAATCTGTGAGCGAATCAAAGAAAGGCCTTTTTGTATGCACGTAATAAAAGCCCTGCGCCTCTCTTTTTGACATGTGTATCATCTTCATCGCGACGATCCTGAAACCCTCATCCGCGAACTTTTTTGTGATATCACCGATCAGGTTCTTTTTAACCGCGTCAGGCTTTATTATTGATAGTGTTCTTTCCACATCCACCTCCAATTATATTTTTGAAAGGTAATTATCATTATAATATTTATTTGTCAAACAATATTTTTCTTGGGTAGCGTAAAAAACTGTTTGATTTTAAGAGCATTTTGTTATATCATCGTTTTTTTCATATCATGAGTCATCCATGGAAGCGCTATGTTTAAAAAGAGAGACAAGAAAAAACAAAAATCAGTAAATGATTCATTCAAGGCGGGTTCTTATAAAAAAGATTTTGCGAAGAAGAAGTTGAATGACAAAACGACTATTTTGGAGGGTAAGATGAATGTAAAGAAGGAGCGGAAGGAATATTCATCAAGTGCAGGGGGCATCAACGCCTTTTTAGGTAAGGGCACCGAATTCGAGGGTAAGCTGATCTTTGACGGCGTAGTCCGGTTAGATGGCAAGTTCCGCGGCGAGATAGTCTCGAATGACACTCTTGTCATCGGTGAGAGCGCGATAGTCGAGGCAGAGATAAAAGTCGATACAATAATAGTGAGCGGCACAATAAAAGGTAACATCACCGCGAAGAACCGTGTAGAGGTACATGCCCCGGGCAGGCTTATCGGTAATGTAAACACCCCTGTATTTGTTATAGAAGAGGGAGTTATCTTTGAGGGGAACTGCACTATGGGCGGCACGCATAAAAAGGGTCTTAAGCACGAACTAAAAGCGGTTGAAGAAGTTAATAAATAATTTTGTCTCTTTTTATTTAACTACCCCGCAGTAAGCTGTAGGGGAATGAAATCCGTAGAAAAAACAGGTGCGCCTGTTAAATCAAACATTTAAAAATTACTTGACATTTTTTTTTGGCTGTGATAGCTAACGGACTTCTTTTTTTAAAAAACAACTTGAATTTTTTAAAATAGCGTTTATTGTTTATTTAGGTTATATAAAAAAATACATCTTTTGACGGGTTAAAAATGGCTGAGAAAATAATTAATGAGATAATCAATGCTGAGAAATCAGCGAAAGAGATCGTTGAGAATAGAAGGCAGCTAAGCCTGGCGGAGTTAGAAGAAGCGAAAACGAGCGCGAAGAGGAGTATTCAGGCGTTAAAGTCTGCAAGGCGGAACCTTATAAAGGACGCCGCAACTAAGGCGGATAATGATGCAAAAAGTGAAATTGATACGATCAAGCATGAGTATGAGACAAAGATAAATGGTTTAAAAGAGGTTGCCAGGGCGAATCAGGCAAAAGCTGTAAAGTTCATTATTGATAATATCTAAAAGGTAATTTGATGTCCATCTCGAAACTTTCAAAAGTCAACATATATTTTCATAACGATAACAAGGAAGAGCTTATACAAGCTATTCAGGAGCTTTCATGCGTTCACGTGCTCGACTTCAAAGAGACGGCAATCGCGAAAGACTATGAAGCCCTTATAGTTGAAGACTCAGGGGCAGACATTGAGCTTGAAAAGAGGTTGCGGGGGCTTGATTTTGCGATCAGGTGCCTGTCGCCGTTTGAGAAGCGAACCGGTATCGCGAACATGATAGCGGGTAAGAGGATATTCGTTTCAAAGGACGAGTATGATGAGATAGTCAATGATTTCGATGATACCAGTGTCGTTCAGACTATCTAGGGGTTAGAAAAAGAAGAGCATACTTTGCTGACGGAGATAACCAATAACGTATCTGTGATAAGGGAGCTTGAGCCCTGGCGCAACATAGGGATAGATGTCGAAAATATCAGGGATACCAATACTAATCATATACGTACGGGTATCATCAAAGCGGGCAAGCTAAAGAGTCTGCGCGATTCTTTGGACGGCATCACTGATCTATACGCGCTTCATGAAATAAACACTGTCGGTGAAGCGGTGTATGTGATGTTGACTTACATGAAGGAATTCGATGACCTTATAAGCGACGCCCTGACTATCGCGGGCTTTGAGCGGAAAGAGTCTAAAGGGTATAGTGGCCGGATCCCTGACATAATCGAGAAATATATTCAAAAGGATGAAAAGGACGATGCGCTGCTTGCCCATATAGGCAGGGAGCTCACAGACCACGCGCACTATCTGCCGAAGCTCAAGGTGATGTATGATAACGTATACAACCAGTATGAGCGGGACAGGGTGAAGAGGAATTTTGGCGGCACCGACAGCGTCAGCATGTTTGAGGGCTTTGTAGATGAAGAGGAGTTCGATAAGCTCAAAGAGGCGCTCGAGAGCAGGTTCAAGTCCGCGCAGGTAGAAAAAGGCGTTATCCATGAGGGGGAGAAAGTCCCCACCAAGCTGAAGAACTCTGGTGTCACCAAATCATTCGAGATCGTCCTTGATATGTACGGGATGCCGACAGTAAAATCGTTTGACCCGACCGCCTATCTGATGCCGTTCTTCGCGATATTCTTTGGGCTGTGCCTGACCGATGGCGGATATGGCGTCATCCTCGCGGTTCTGTCGATATATCTCATCAAGAGACACAAACTGGTATTCGGTGACTCAAAGCTGATGTGGGTGCTCTTGATCAGCGGCCTTACCACCATTGCCGTGGGGGCTATCACCGGCGGCTGGTTCGGTGATATAATCGATTACCTGCCCGCCTCCTTCGAGGGTGTCAAGAACTTCAAGAACTCGATGATACTGTTTGACCCGATGCAGGAATCGATGGTTTTCTTTATGATATCGCTGGTGTTAGGGTTTATTCATATCCTGTTCGGGCTCTCCATGAGTTTCGTTAAATATGTCAGGGACGGGCACCTGTATGAAGGGATGTGCACGAAGATGACATGGATAGTGTTCCTGCTCTCCGTCTGCCTGTGGATACTCGCGCAAAATGGCGTAGCGCCTCTTAGTCTGGCGGCGCCCGCAAAGTACGTTTTCCTGACCTCATGCCTCGCGATTGTATTCCTTTCTGAGACACAGGCGAAATCTATGGGTGTCCGACTCGCCGGCGGGTTTTATAACCTGTACGGCGCGAGCTCTTACGTCGGTGACATTTTGTCGTACCTGAGGCTTCTGGCGCTCGGGCTGTCCTCGGGCGTTATCGCCGTTGTCATAAATGTCATCTGCAAGCTGGCGCTGGGTATACCATACGTAGGGGTCATCGTCGCGGTGCTATTGTTCGTCGGCGGTCACATATTTAACGTCGCCATAAGCGCGCTTGGCGGGTTCGTCCATACATTACGGCTGAACTATGTGGAGTTCTTCCCGAAATTCTTTGAAGGCGGCGGCAGGCTCTTTACACCGTTTAAGATGGAATCAAACTATATGATATTTAATGATGAGGCCGATGCACAAGAATAAGGTGTAAATATAAAATATAATAATAACTTTAAAGGAGAAATTAATGGAAAATGTTATGATGGCAAATTATGGATTGGTATTAGCTGTTCTTGGTGCGGCTATCGCGGTGTTCTTTGCGGGATTCGGTTCTTGTATCGGTATCGGTATAGCTGGTCAGGCGGCAAACGGTTTGTTAGGTGAAGACCCCGAAAGGTTCGGCTCACTGCTTATCCTCGTCGCGCTCCCTGGTACACAAGGGATATACGGCTTCCTGGGCGGGTTCCTGATCATCAACAAACTCGGGTTCCTGGGCTCATCACCGGTAACGCAGATTGCTATTCAGCATGGCTGGGAGATACTGTTCGCTTCCCTGCCGGTCGGGCTGGGCGGTCTGGTCAGCGCTATGCACCAGGGTAAAGTCTGCGCGTCAGGCGTTGCGATGAGTGCAAAACAACCAGAAGCGGTAATGAATAGCGTTATTTACGCAGCGATGGTTGAGACATACTCTATCTTAGGCCTTCTTGCAACTATCTTACTGTTGCAGGGTATTAAAGTCAGCTAACAGCAAAGGGATAAAATGGCGCTACAAGACATTATTGACAAAATAAAGAATGACGCTCAAGCTCAAGCCGAGAAGTTAAAGGCTGAAAATGGCGAGAAGATCACCGGTATCAATGCGCAGGCTGATAAAGAGATAAAGGCGATCGAAAAAAAGACAGACCTTCTTACGAAAAAGAAGTACGATCAGGAGCTGCGGCTGAAAATATCGCTGGCGACTTTAGAGCAAAAGAACCTGCTTCTTGCCGCCAAGCAGAGCCTGATAGACGAGGTCTTCGAAAAGGCGCTGGCTCAGATAAAAGCATTGCCGGCAGATAAGTACAAGGAGCTTTTGATCAACGCGATATTAAAAGTCGATGCTCACGGCAATGAGGGGATCATCTTAGGTGAGCATGATCACAATAAGCTGGGCGCCGATTTGGTAAAGGATATCAACGCCGCGTTTTCAAAAAGCGGCGGTAGCGGCAACTTCAAACTCCTTAGCGAGCGACGGGCTGGTATTTCCGGTTGTGTCTTAAAGGATGGGCGTAAAGAGACCATCTGTACTTTTGAAGCTATCATCGCGGGCAAGAGGAAAGAGCTTGAAAGAGAAATAGCCAAGCTTATTTTCAAAGCTTCTTAGTAAGTGTTGTTATCAGGCTGATGCTATAATAACCAAAGGAACTACCCTGTTGCAGGCTGACGGGGTATAAGGCTTAAACCTATCAGCTTGTTGCGGTATCATGTGACAGCCCGGAGAAAACGCCTTTTGTCATTACTTATAGTGTCAGAAATTGAATTGGGGAACATGCCCATTATGAGACTTATACAATAACTATGGATAAATTATTCGATTATAGCAGTGCAAGCAAGTATGCGTACTCTGTCGCGAAGGTGCGGTTCTATGAGACAAAGCTCCTTACCCGCGATAAAGTCATAAGGATGCTGGGGACGGAAGACGTCTCTGAATGCTTTCGGGTGTTAGAGGAGGCGGGTTACCCTGTGTCCACGGGCAGCGAGAGCGAGTTCAACCCGATACTGCAAAAGGAGTATGAGAAGGCGCTGGAGCTTTTAAGGCTCTTGTCGATGGATGAGAGGATCTATGCCCTGTTCGCTGTCAGGCATGATTTCCATAACCTGAAGACCGCCGCCAAAGAGGCGTTCACAAAGGATGATCTGCACGCGGCGTATCAGGTAGGCGGGACGCATGACCCGAAGGATATCAAGGGTGCGATCATCGAAGAGGATTTCAAGCGTTTGGGCGAAGATGCCGCTGTGCTGGGCGAGACTTACATGGCGATCAAAACGAAACATGAGGAGGATCCCGCGCCGAAATTCATTGATATCATAACTGACCGGTTCATGTATAAGGAGATGTTAAGAAGGGCGCGTAAGATCGGTGACGGTTTTGTTACAAGGCTCTTTGTGAAGGAGATAGACCTTATCAATATAAGGACGTTTTTCCGGCTCCGGTACCTGCAAAAGAAGAGGATCGACTTTACCGAAGCTTTTATAAGCGGCGGCGATTTTACAATCGACTTCTTCTTAAAGAACTATGAGGACGATTTCTATACCCTGAAGAACCTGTTCAAAGGTACGGAGTTCTTGAATCTGATAACAGATGGCAGTGCTTACCTTGAGGAACACAAGACGTTTTTGCGGTTCGAGCGGCTCATCAACGAGTACTTCATCAAATATGTAAAAGGCGCGAAGTGGATATCTTTCGGGATAGAACCGGTAGTCGCATATTATTACGCTAAGGTGAAGGAATTAAAGGTAGTCAGGATGGTGCTTACAGGTAAGGTCAACAAGCTCATGCCAGATGAGATAAAAGAAGGGATACCTGATGAGTACATCTAAGAAGAATATTGCCGTGATCGGTGACAGTTCGTCCGTTCTGTGTTTCAAAGCTGTCGGGCTTTCCGTTTTCCCTGCTGACACCGCTGAAGATGTCAACAACGCTTTGCAGAAGGTATATAAGGAAAAGTACGCTATTGTTTTCATTACAGAACAGTTAAAACCGCTTATTTCAGACGCTATGGCCGGCTTGCTCGCGAACTCGTTGATAAGCCTCGTATTGATACCGGGTAGCAAAGGCAGTCTCGGGATCGGGATGGCGCAGTTAAGCGAGATCGTCAACAAAGCTGTCGGAGTAAATATAGAAAAAGAGGAGAAGGCGTAACGCCTTTATCGATATATCAGCAAACTCACTTGCTTAACAGGATTTGAAAAAATGCGTATTATCGCTTGACTTATTTCAACGAAAGAGGAGAATAAATAAAAACATGGACGCTAAAGGAGTCATCATAAAGGTAGCCGGACCTCTTGTCATCGCCGACAAAATGAGCGATGCGAAGATGTTTGACGTCGTAAAAGTCGGTGATAAAGGCTTGATCGGTGAGATAATCGAGATTAAGGGAGACAAGGCTTCTATACAGGTATACGAAGAGACCGGTGGAGTCGGTCCCGGCGAACCCGTTGTAAGCACCGGTATGCCGCTCAGCGTGGAGCTTGCGCCGGGCATAATTGAGGCTATCTATGACGGTATCCAAAGGCCTCTTGACGTAATAAAGGAAGTTGCCGGTGACTTCATCACAAGGGGGGTGGACGTACCGAAGGTGAACAGGGAGAAGCTCTGGGCGTTTGTACCGACGGTGAAGGCCGGTGACAAGCTTGTGCGCGGCGACATTATCGGGACTGTCCAGGAGACCGTCTCTGTGCTCCATAAAATAATGGTGCCGCCGGACGTAAGTGGTGGCACGGTAAAAGAGATAAAAGAAGGTGAATTCACCGTTGAAGATACTGTATGCGTACTTGAGACAAAAGATGGAGACAAGAAACTCTCCATGATGCAGAAATGGCCTGTAAGGAAATACAGACCTTATCACAAGAAATTACTCTCAACAGAACCGATGATTAGCGGTCAGCGCGTTATCGATACATTCTTCCCTCTGGTAAAGGGCGGCACGGCATGTGTACCAGGCCCATTCGGCAGCGGGAAGACAGTCATCCAGCACCAGCTCGCGAAGTGGGCTGACACAGAGATAGTCGTATACATCGGTTGCGGTGAGCGTGGAAACGAGATGACAGACGTTTTGATGGAGTTCCCGCACCTGAACGATCCGCGTACCGGCGAGCCGTTGATGAAGAGGACGGTGCTCATCGCGAATACCTCGAATATGCCTGTTGCGGCGAGGGAGGCATCGGTATACACCGGTATCACCATCGCGGAGTATTTTAGGGATATGGGCTACAGCGTGGCGGTCATGGCGGACTCCACATCAAGGTGGGCGGAAGCGATGCGTGAGATATCCGGCAGATTAGAAGAGATGCCCGGTGAGGAAGGCTACCCGGCATATCTTGGTACGAGGATTGCCGAGTTCTACGAGCGTTCCGGCAGGGTTCAGTGCCTGGGGTCAGACGGCAGGATCGGCGCGGTCACCACTATTGGCGCGGTCTCTCCTCCGGGCGGCGATTTATCAGACCCGGTCGTGCAGGCGACATTGCGCGTCGTAAAGGTGTTCTGGAGCCTCGAAGCGCACCTTGCGTACCAGCGGCATTTACCCGCGATAAGCTGGCTTAACAGCTACTCATTATATCATAGCAATATAAAAGAATATATGAAAGAGAATGTTTCTGATAAATTTATTGATATGCGGACAGACGCCATGAGCCTCTTGCAGACAGAGTCAGAACTTAACGAGATCGTGAAGCTGATCGGTGTTGATTCATTATCTTTCGGTGACAGGGTCATATTAGAGACAGCGAGATCACTTCGGGAGGATTTCCTGCACCAGAACGCGTTCCACGATGTAGATACTTACGCGTCCATAGAAAAACAGTTCAAGATATTAGAGCTGATCTTAAGGATGCATGACATATCCAAAGAGCTCGTCGAGAAGGATATACCTTTTGATAAGGTAGCCGACATGGAAGTCAGAGAGGACATTGCCAGAGCGCGATACAGAGATGACGCGGAATTTGTCAAATCCTCTGATATCATGGAGAAACTTGAAGCAGAAAGGGAAAAACTAATCAAAGAGGGAGTTTTTTAAAATGTTAAAAGAGTATCTAACGGTTAAAGAGGTCGCGGGTCCCCTCATTTTAGTAGAGGAAGTCTCTGGCGTAAAGTATGAAGAGCTTGTAAGAGTGAAGCTCAAATCAGGTGAGGAGCGGATGGGCAAGGTGCTCGAGGTAAACGAGGACAAGGCGCTTGTACAGCTCTTTGAGGGCACCACCGGCATCAACATCTACACGAGCAGGGTCTCCTTTTTAGGTAAAGAGATCGAGTTAGGGCTTAGCGAGGATATATTAGGGCGTGTCTTTGACGGGCTTGGCAGGCCGATTGACGGCGGGCCTAACCTCATACCGGACATCGAGCTGAACATCAGCGGGAACCCGATAAACCCGTATGCGCTGGATTACCCCGAGGAGTTTATCCAAACCGGTATCTCGGCCATCGACGGGCTTAATACCCTGGTACGGGGGCAGAAATTACCGATATTCTCCGGTTCCGGGCTACCGCATAACCAGCTTGCCGTTCAGATTGCGAGGCAGGCAAAGGTAGTAGGCGCCGAGAGCGAAAAATTCGCCGTCGTCTTTGGTGCGATGGGGATAACATTTGAGGAGTCTGACTACTTCATATCAGAGTTCAAGAAGACTGGTGCGATCGACCGTGCCGTCTTGTTCCTTAACCTCGCGAACGACCCGGCGTTAGAGAGGATCGCGACGCCACGGATGGCGCTTACGACCGCTGAATACCTGGCGTACTGGAAGGGTATGCACGTTCTTGTCATCCTGACTGATATGACAAACTACTGCGAAGCGCTAAGGGAGATATCCGCCGCGCGTAAGGAGATACCCGGCAGGAGGGGCTATCCGGGCTATTTGTATACTGACTTATCTATGATTTATGAGCGTGCCGGTAAAATAAAAGACAAAAAAGGCTCGATCACCCAGATACCGATATTGACGATGCCTGAGGATGATAAGACGCACCCGATACCAGACCTCACCGGTTATATCACCGAGGGGCAGATAATACTAAGCCGCGTGCTTTATAAGAAGAAGATGGCGCCGCCGATCGACGTGCTACCATCGTTGTCAAGGCTGAAGGATAAAGGTATCGGTGACGGTAAGACGCGTGAAGACCACTCTGACGTATTTAACCAGTTGTTCGCGTGTTATGCCCGGGGGAAGGAGGCGCAGGAACTCGCCGTCATCCTTGGGGAGTCCGCGTTGACGGAGCTTGACAAGAAATTCCTGAACTTCTCGAATGAGTTTGAGAAGCATTATGTCTCTCAGGGCGAATATGAGGACAGAGGGATAGAGGAGACTCTTGACCTTGGCTGGAAGCTGATGGCTTCCTTCCCGACTAAGGAGCTGAAAAGGATCAGGCAGGCATGGATCGACAAGTACCTTGTTAAATTTAAAGAAGAGCTTGATTTGACTGATGAAGCTAAAGACGAGGTGAGCACCGAAGATGCGGCTTAATGTAAACCCTACCAGAATGGAGCTGTTGAACCTCAAGAAGCGGATAAAGATCGCTGTAAGGGGGCATAAGCTCTTGAAAGATAAGCAGGACGAATTGATGAGGCGGTTCTTGGAGCTAATCAAAGACGTGAAGGAGCTGCGGCTCAAGGTTGAAAAGTCCCTGAATGATGTATTCAGGAAATTCGCGTGCCTCTCTTCGATCATGTCTGAGGAATCGTTGGAAGAAGCGCTGGCGATGCCTGCAAAGGTGATCAACCTTAACATAGAAAAAAGTCATGTGATGAACCTCACCGTACCGAAGTATGAGACGAAGGTAGAAGGCGATATAATGTGTTACGGTTATGGGGACACTTCCGGGGATCTTGACCTTGCGCTGTATCAGCTTGATACGATATTGCAGGATATGATAACGCTCGCACAGAAGGAGAAGACGATCGAGCTGCTCGCCGCGGAGATCATCCGAACGAGACGGCGGGTCAACGCCCTGGAGTATATCCTCATCCCGAACCTCGAAGAGACGATAAAGTATATCGGTATGCGCTTATCCGAGATGGAGCGCTCTAACCTGGCGCGACTTATGAAACTGAAGGATATCATCAGGAAACACTAAGCATGATGCTATCTTCAAAATTATACACTCCCTTATAAATTTTTTCACGTACCGTCACCCACGGCGGATAATTATCCATCTTCAGGAGGTAATCGATGCAAACGAAACTCTTACTTATTCTTGTGCTCTTGTGCTGGGGCGTCACCCCGATAATCGAGAAGGTGGGGTTGAAGGGGACGACACCGTTTGCCGGAGTGACTATACGCAGTATCGCGATAACTATTGGGCTTCTTGTGATAACATTCATGACCGGCAGAGCGAAAGAGGTCTTTGGTACGGGCGGAAAAGAGATCCTCCTGTTCACCCTAAGCGGCGTTCTGGCGGGGCTTATCGCGATGATTGCATACTTTGAGGTGCTGAAGAATGGGAACACGTCGGCGGTAGTACCGATAGCCGCGTCGTACCCCTTGGTCACAGCCATACTAAGTTATTTAATTTTGGGCGAGGCATTTACTACCCCGAAAGTGATCGGTACTGTTTTGATCGTATCAGGGATTTGGCTTGTCAAGATATGATTTTATTGTATAATAGTATTAGCGTTGCCAGAAACTATTTACACTAAAGAAAAAATAGTGTAAGCTTTGATGATAAATAGGCATTGTGCTTTAAAGAGAGTTACATGTCTTTATAATCTTTATAATAACTATAACTGGAGGGAAATATGCCTTTTAAAATGTCAATCGCGTCTTTGAAAGAGACGTTAGAGGTCGAGAAGGAGCTTATCAAGTCAACATTGGAGCAGATGGAGAGTGAAAACATCCATGAGACGGCAGTAAAGAATCTGCTATCGAAGTTACAGACAGATATCACGAGCTTTGTAACAAAGATCAAGGCGGATTTCGAGGATGGTTTAAAAGAATATGATATGGTCAAATATCTGAACAATATGCTCAAGTTAGAGTACAAAGGCATCTTTGATTATAACTACTATGCGTCGCTGGCGACTGACAAGGAGCTTGCTGACCGGTTAAGGGAATTTGGCGCTGTGGAGATCCAGCACGCTCAAATGATTATTGACAAGATAAGGGCGCTTGGCGCCAAACCGAAGATACCCGGTGCGGCAAAGAGAGCTAAATATACAGATGTCCTTGAGATGTTAAAGGAGCACGCCGCGGCGGAAAAAGAGGCGATCGAGCTTTGTGAGGAAGGGGTAAAGATATTCACCGACCCTGAATTCCAGTGGCTGTTGGGGACGATCCGCGTTGATGAGATATCTCACCAGCGGGTGATAAAGGAGCTGGTAAAGAAATTTGAGAATGTTCAGATGGTCTTTAAGATTCAGGAGAAATATAACCCGCCGAAAGAGATAAACTTTAAAAGTGACGAGCCATGGACGGAAGGGTAGGGGACTCATCATCCGGGCGGCGATAAGCCGCCCTCCATACAGGTACACAAGCCGCGCCTGTTTTTGGTTTTGGTTCTTACCCGCGGCTTACTTTATTGGTTCCCCAAAATATGCCAGCGCCATTTGGGCTGCTCTGCGTACGTTGTGCATCGGGTCTGACCTTAGCACTTCCTTTATCGGCGCTATGGCGCGTCTGTCACCGATCAGCTTCAAGGAGGTGACAGCACGGTGACGAACGACCCAGTTCTGGTCATCTAACACACCGATAAGCGGCTCCACGGCGCGCCCGTCACGGATCGCCCCCAATGCGGACGCCGCACTCGACCTGACCTTACCGTCGGTATCATCTAATGCCTGTATCAGGAACAATACAGCGTTTTTCGCTTTTGGCCCCGCTTTCGCCAGTTCCTTTGTAGCGTCTACCCGCACTTTTGGATCGTTGGATAATAGCCGCTTAATCTGCGTTTTTATTGTCGAGGTGGTGTATTCAGGGATGTCATTCATGGAGATAGCCGGTCCCGCAGGCTCCTTTGGCGCCATGATGATCTCAGGAGCTGAAGATGTAACAGCATCCTTTTTTGTAACAGGTTGCTTCTTCGGGTACAGGACATATACGATAACAATTACGAGAATTATTGCGATAACACCTATCAGTCGCTTATTCTCAGGGGTTGCTGAAACCTCTTTCGCTTTAGCCGCTGTTTTTTTTGTCCTGGCTGGTGGTGATGTCTTCTTTTTTGCCGATGTCTTGGTTGATTTGCCTGACTTAGTTCCTGTTGTTGATTTTTTCATATCTTTTCTCCTTTTTTGATGAAAAAAACATACGCTGAAACTAACTTAACTATAATTAAAATTACATTGTTTTTATAATTTGTCAATAGCTATTACAAAAAAACGCCACGAATAAATCGCTACGTAAAAGGTATAAGAGGGAAGGGGAGCCGCCTATGTACCGGCGTTGATGGGGTTCAGCTGTCCCCAGACGAGTGTTTTCGGTTCTTTGGTCTTAAGTGTGTGCAGGACTTTTTTCTTCTTCAGGCAACTCTCTTTTATCGCCTCTTTGATGACCTTACCGTCAATATCGCTTGGGATATCGATACCAAACAGGTATAAGATGGTCGGTACAAAGTCCATAATCTGCGCGTAGTTTATTGTGGAGCCTCTTTTTATCTGCGCACCAGAAGCCATGACAAGGCCATTTGTCTTGTGGCTTGTAAATGTTGTAAAGGCGCACTGATACAATGATATGTTCTCTTCGTGAAGTGACGCGAACGGGTAGTAGCTAAGGTTATCTGGAATTATAAAGAGGTCAGAGGCGTTTTTTGTCATATCGCCGCCCAGATTCCTTTTTTTGATCACCTCGTTGATGAATTTCCTGTCAGTTTCAGGGTCTTTCAGGTTCATAAGCTTCTTCGCCATCTCGTTTAGAATCCCGTCATAATCATTGCCGCTGACAGCGCCGTGCGGATATTTATCCGTAAGGTTTATGAATATCTGACCGTAACTGCCCGCGGAAAAAGCCTTTGTGCGCGACCAGTCGATATCGTCTTTTGTGACAAAGAGCCTGCAAAGCGCGTCGTAACGCCTTTTTAATTCACTCTCGCCTTTAAGATGGTTCAAGTGGAATTTCGCAAGCTCCTTTGTCTTTGAGCTGGTGTCAAAAAACAGACTCTTGTTGACTTTATCCAGCGAGCTGTCCTTTATCTTCAAATAGCCATTCTCTCTCAGCCATACGTTGATATCGACGAATTTGCGAATCGGTGCGACCCCGAAATCCGAGAATATCATCAGTGTCGTATTCTTGTCGATCGCCTTTAATATATGACCTAATTTCTCGTCGAGTTTTTTGTAAAATTCATGTACGGTGTTCTTGAATTTCTTCGCCCTCTCTTCGTTATATTCCGGGTGAGAGGTGTCTGAGAAGCTGAGCAGAAGGTGCTCAAGCTTGTCGATCTCATTGTACGAAGCGACTAACAGATCATACTCCTTGTGCTTTAACATGTACAGCACGGCATCTGTCTGCACCTCGATAGAATCGTAAAGGGCGCTTACGATCCTTTGCAGTCTGCGGCTGTCGAAATCCTTCTCCACATAGACCGCGTAGCCGCCCAAACCCTTCTTCAGCTCAGCTTTCATGCAGTCAGGTGAAACAAAAAACTCCTCCTTACCGCTTTTTGAACAAGAAGGAGGGAGCCTTTTGATTATGGTCGCGTGATTGTACTTAGTGACATTGGAGATGGGTACGTTGATAAAAACGCTCTTCTTGTCATTACGCTCTAAGATGTCTAACAACGTATCGGTATCGATATCATCTAAAGTGACCGGCGCCGCTTTCCCGCCGCGGGTGCTGTCGTAGATGCCGTGACTGCCGGACGCCTTACCGGTGAAAAACGATGCGAAGGAGACCGAATGCAAAAGGGGGAAACCGGCCTTTATGCTGCCGCCTGCCCCCTTAGTCAATATTTTCTCAAGGTTTACAAGCTCTCCTTTTTTTATCAATGGGTACAGAAAATCAAAGGAAGCGCCCGTAAAGTCCAAAACAACTATTTTATTTTCTATCATGCTGCTTTATCTAAAAAATCTGGATGTCAGCCTTTTCTTTTAGCTCCTTGATCTTTTCTTCAATCTTTACCTGAAATTTCTGCCGCTTCAAGTTCTCTTCGATTGACTGCTTCACATCCTTAAAACTTTTCAACCCGGCATCTAATTTCTTGACTACTTTGATTATGTGATAACCGAACTTTGTCTCTACGATATCGCTTTGCTCGCCGACCTTCATGGAGAATGCGGCCTCCTCAAAAGGTTTTACCATTTGACCTTTACCAAAGAAACCAAGATCGCCGCCATTTTTACCTGATGGGCAATCAGAGACTTCCTTAGCCAAATCCTCAAACTTTTCACCTTTTTTTAACCT
Source organism: Deltaproteobacteria bacterium (assembly GCA_024275075.1). Lineage (GTDB taxonomy): Bacteria > Desulfobacterota > JAJRXV01 > JAJRXV01 > JAJRXV01 > JAJRZU01. The sequence continues at coordinate 26,466 of JAJRZU010000005.1, forward strand.
CGCCTGCACCTTTTTGATCTTAGCTAACGTCTCAGCTTTTTGCTCCTTAGTTGCGCCTTCTTCCACTTTACATAAAATGTGGCTCGCCTGCACTTGCTCAGGTTGTGAAAAACGCTCTCTGTTTGACTCATAATACTCTTTCAGCTCTTCATCAGTTGCCGTAATCTTATTTATTATCTCATTGTTAATATAATTCTGGATAGTGATCTTTTTCTTTAACTGAAGTTTTACCTTGTCAATGGTCAGGTTGTTCTTGCTTACCTCGGCTAATAAAGCGTCCTCAGAACCGTACTGCTTGATAATATTAGCATATTCCTCTTCTACCTTCTTGTCGGCATCCTTGATTAACGGTTTGCTCTCCTGGTACAAAAGAACCTCCTCAATCATATTATCCATTACCTTCTGCCTTATCTCTTTCTCCTTCGCCTCGTCCATTTTCTCTCCCTTGGCCGCGCTCGCAGGATTATTCACATACATACTCACAACAGCTTCAATGTCGCTCTTGAGTACCTTCTCGCCGTTCACTGTTGCCGCAGCTTCACCAGAACCCTGCTTAGGCGCTTCTGAGCTGACTGCCCCATCGCCGCTCTTTTGGCAGCCATACACAAAAAGAACAACCAATACGGCTAAAATTACCTGCAAAACTTTTCTTTTCAACATTTCTTTTCTCCTTAATCTCTATACTATTTTTAATGAATTTACCCGGCTGTTACAGCCATATACCATAAGATTTATACCTTGCTAAATAAAGGGAATCTCAATTAGTTGCAGATTCTAACAAAATATCTCTTTTTTGGCAATAAAAAAATAGGTGCAATAAAAATAGATAGCAAGCGCGTACAAGTTATTTGGAGATAGATGATAACACCCACGAGTTACTCATCGTTTATGACGACATAGTCCATGATGTCGTAAGCGTTATCAATTCTTAATTCGCCTTTCGCGGCGTTTTTTTCGTCGTAAGCTCGGTCAAAATTATTCTCATTGCGTGAATCATATATGATTACCGGTACTTTATCGTCTGTGTGAGTCTTTAGAGATATCGGTGTGAAGTGATCGCAAAGGATGATTATCTTATAATCCTTAAACTTCCTCATTCCGTCGAAAATAGCCTTGACAACCTTTTCATCGAAATCCTCGATCGCTTTCACCTTCAGGCCGGTATGACCCTGGTGCGCAGCCTCGTCGGGCGCCTCAACGTGCAGGTATACAAAATCCTTCTCCTCTAACTCTGATAGCGCGTATCTCGCCTTCGCTTCATAATCGGTGTCGATATAACCTGTCGCGCCGGGTACCTCGACAGGTGTCAGGCCGGCTGCAATACCGATCCCTTTTATCAGATCGACGGCGGATATGACAGCACCGGTCAGGTTATATTTCTCCTTATATGACGGCAGTTTCGGGGCGTGACCCTCCCCCCACAGCCATATCGAGTTTGCCGGTAATTTGTTTTCAGAGACCCTTTTTACATTTACGTCGTGGTCTTTAAGAATATCCACAGACCGTTGCATAAGCTGCAATATATCCTTCGCACGGGTACTGTCTGGCATATACGGCTGAATCTCCATATCGGTGATATCGTGCGGCGGCGTCAAACCAAGTCCGGTTGCGCCGCGTTTCTTCACCATTATATGCCTGTAGCTTATTCCATGGAAGAACCGGACGCTCTCGTCAGACAGATGCTCATTCAATGTATCGATTATCTTGGCAGCCTCTTGAGTAGTGATATGACCCGCGCTGAAATCGTTCATGATCAGCCTGCCATCCTTCTGCGCAAGGTTCACCAGATTGCACCTGAAAGCGACTTCCTCCGCCGACAAGTCGATCTTCAGGCTAAGCGCCTCTAAGGGAGAGCGGCCGGTATAGTACTTCGCCGGATCATAACCAAAGATACCAAGATTCGCGACATCGCTCCCTTTCGGGAACCCCTGTGGTATCGTCAAGGTTGTACCGATCTCACCCTTTGACGCCGCATAATCCATCGCCGGTGTACGCGCCGCCTCCAGGGGGGTCTTGCCGCCAAGCCCCCCTAACTTGTAATCGCCCATACCGTCACCAAGCAATATTATATATTTCATTGCGCACCCCATAATTTATATAAAATAAATAGTAGCCGTAAAGATAGTTAATCATGATTTTATTGTCAAGTAAAAGATAAAACATCGCGATGGTTTTTTTAAGGGGCTCTTTTGCAGCAGGCCGCGGGGAATCAGACTTACAGATAAAAACAGGGCGCCTGTTGAAAAAACAATTTTATGTTGTATTATTAAATATGTTCATTATTGACCATAAACATCTAAGGTAAGTCGGATTGTTTTAAAAAGGAGTAAACAAGCAGTGCCTGAACCAACTGAGAATGATGCCCAACCTAAGAGCTATAACCCTCTTTTCAGGTTCTTTATCCTTGCGTTTATACCGATTATCATAGTCGTCGCCATAATAGGCGGCCTATCCTCATTTATTATAGTCGACAGCATGGTCAAGGATGAAACTAACAATACAAGCGCTTATCTGAGGCTCATCGCCGGTAAGTTTCTGACTAAAAGAGATTTTAACAACAAGGTGCCGCAGCGAGAGAAGATCTTTGGCTTTGCGTTAGAATCCATTTTCACGTCATCACATGAATATAAAAGGATAAAGGTATATGATGCAAACGGTACGATCTTGTGGTCTGACAAAAAGGAGCTGATAAACAAGAACTTTTATTATTCCAATGAAGAGTTAAAAGAGGCGTTGACCGGTGAGGTCGTATCAAAATATGGCGCGCTTACAGAAAAAATGGAGAATATACATGAGGCGGAATATGGCAAGGGATTAGAGATCTACGTACCGATAAGAAAAGAGGGTAAGGTAGTAGGTGTGATAGAGGTATATAGAATACCCTCTGATTTGGTCGGGAAGATGAACAGGGGATTGCTCATTATCTGGGCGGTTGTTGCTTTGGGCGGTTTCTTCATACACATCTCATTGTTCTGGATAGTGAAATCATCATATAAAGCGCAGTTGGCGTTAGAATCCAGGATCATGCAAAGCAAGGATCGGTTGATGAACCTGATCGATGGCATTCGGGACGGGATCGCCTTGATTGATAATGAATGTAACATGTTGACAATAAATAAAGCGCTTGCAGGGAGGTTCAAACTCCCGCTCAAAGAGGTGATCGGGAAAAGCATCAATACGATTTTTCATGATGGCAATAATAAAGATATTAAGCGTATGTGTGATAAGACATGCAGGAACGCAAGGCCTGCATTATTTGATATTGAGATTGATGATGAAAAGACAAAGAAGAAAGCGTATATCAAGGTGAATTGCTTCCCGATAACAGCCATGGAGCATGATAACGACAATGAAAACAGGAAGAATTATCAGGCGGTTATTGTTTTCAGGGACATAACAAAGGAAAAAGAGTTGACCCAGGAGCTGCTGCGGGCGGAGAAGTTTGTGACTATCGGTACGCTCTTCCCGAAAATAAGCCATGAGATAAGGAGTCCCTTGAACGCCCTGGAGTTAGGGCTCGTCACCTTAAAGGAGCGGTACCCTGACGATAGTATCATCGATCTGTTATTGGGTTCAAAAGAGAACCTTTTGCGGATATCCAACGATCTTCTGGTCTTCTCAAGGCATAAGAGCGAGCAGTTTAGTTATGTAAATGTAAATGATGTATTAAGAAAGGTCATCTACTTTTTAAAGGAAACTACCGGTCAGATAAAATACCATAAGATCATTGAAGAATACAAAAGCGATTTGCTGATAAATGGTAACTTTGGTCAGTTAGAGCAACTGTTTATCAATCTTGTTATAAACGCCTCTCACGCGATGGAGCACCTTATGGTAGCTGAGCAGATTCTTTCCGTCGGTACTTATGATGAGGGGAATAATGTTATGGTTTACATAAAAGATGTCGGCACCGGTATAAAAAAAGAGGATTATGACAAGATATTTGACCCGTTCTTTACGACGAAGCCCGAGGGGAAGGGCACCGGTCTGGGGCTGGCCATCATTCAGGAGATCGCGATAAGCCATGGCGCCGATGTGACTTTTGAGACCGAAGAGGGGAAGGGCACTGTATTTTACGTTAAATTCGACGGTATAAATATCGATGAAGCTTATGATAATAAATAAAATTTTTTTCTAATAAAATTTTCTAATAAAACCCTTGACTTTTAATGCAATTATTGGTAATTTCCCAAGTCATTCGTAACTTCCATGTAGGCGCGTAGCTCAGGGGGAGAGCGCTACCTTGACACGGTAGAAGTCGGCGGTTCAAAACCGCCCGCGCCTACCATTTATTGCAGGCGCGCCTGTTTTTCCCACAGGGTTGATTCCCGCGGTTTGTTACGGGATCTTAAACTTAACGCCATGGCAGCTTGCTATGGGGGGGGGTAAATCATTAAGGTAAAAAATCATGGGTGAAGTAAACTTAACATTGAAAGACGGCAGTACTATTTCGATCGAGCAGGGTAAAACCGTCTATGATGCCGCGTACAGTATCGGCGCCGGTCTTGCCAAAGCCGCTTTAGCCGGCAGTATCGATGGTAATATGGTCGATTTGAACCACAAGATAAGCGAAGATGCCAATATTACCATCATCACCGACAGATCTGACGAAGCGTTGGATATTTTACGGCACTCGACCGCCCACTTGATGGCGCAGGCGGTGAAGGAGCTGTACCCCGACGCGAAGTTAGCTATCGGCCCTACTATAGAGAATGGTTTTTATTACGATTTTGATATCCGCAAACCATTCTCGCCCGAGGATTTCGACAAGATAGAAAAGAAGATGAAACAGCTTATGAAAGAGGATATCCCGTTAGTCAGGGAGGATATATCCTCTGACGAAGCGATACGCCTCTTCAAAGAGCTTGGAGAGCCATATAAGGTGGAATTGATCACGGATCTTGGGGAGGATACTGTCTCGATATACAGGCAGGGTGGATTTGTCGATCTTTGCCGCGGGCCTCACATCTCATCCACGGGCAGGCTCAAGGTGTTCAAGCTCATCTCAAACGCCGGCGCCTACTGGCGAGGCGACGAGAAGAACAAGATGCTTCAAAGGATATACGGTACCGCGTTCTTCAAGAAGAAGGAGCTCGGGGATTATCTGTACAAGCTCGAGGAAGCGAAGAAGCGCTACCACAGGAAGCTGGGCAGGGAGCTTGACCTGTTCAGCATTAGTGATGAGGCGGGCGCCGGACTTGTGATATACCACCCCAAGGGCGCGATGCTCAGGCACCTTATCGAGGATTTTGAGAAGAAGGAGCACCTAAAGAGGGGCTATGACCTCGTTGTGGGGCCCCAACTGCTGAAAGTCGATATGTGGAAGCAGTCCGGTCACTTTGATAATTACCGCGAAAATATGTACTTTACCGAAATAGATGAGCAACTCTATGGTATTAAGCCGATGAACTGTCTGGCGCACATGCTGATCTACAAATCAAAGATAAGAAGTTACAGAGACTTACCGAAGCGTTACTTTGAGCTTGGTACGGTGCACCGCCATGAGCGTACCGGTGTTTTGCACGGACTTATGCGTGTCCGCGGGTTTACGCAGGACGACGCGCATATCCTGTGTACACCTGAGCAGCTTTTAGACGAGATAAACGGTGTGATCGATTTTGTCGGCTATGTTATGGATATCTTTGGGTTTGAGTACGAAATGGAGCTGAGCACGAGGCCAGAGAAATCAATAGGTTCCGACGAAGATTGGGAGCGCGCGACCGCCGCATTGAAACAGGCGCTTGACGATACGGGCAAAAATTACGATATAAACGAAGCCGACGGCGCGTTTTATGGACCGAAAATCGATATTAAACTAAAAGATTGTCTTGACAGGAAATGGCAATGTGCTACAATACAATGCGATTTTACATTACCAGACAGGTTTGACCTGACTTATGTCGCTTCAGATGGCGAGAAACATAGGCCGGTCATGCTTCATAGAGTCATTTTAGGCTCTATTGAAAGGTTCATCGGGGTACTGACAGAGCATTACGCGGGCGCTTTCCCGACATGGTTGGCACCGGTGCAGGCTATTGTGTTGACTGTCTCTGAAAAATATGATAGTTATGCAAATCAGGTCTATAATATGCTACTTGACGCGGGTATCCGTGTAGAAATAGACACCAGAAACGAGAAGCTGGGCTATAAGATAAGAGAGGCTCAGATGATGAAGATGCCGTATATGCTTGTCATCGGCGAGAAGGAGCAGACAGGCGGCGGCGTTTCGCCACGAAAGCGTAATGGCGAGCACCTGAATCTTATGAGTGTTGATGAGACAATAGAGATAATCATGCACGATATAAAGAACCGGAGGTGAAAGCATAGTAAGAAACAGATTATATATCAATGAGGCCATAAGATCGAAAGAGGTAAGGCTGATTGATGAAAACGGAGAGCAGTTAGGGATACTTCCAATTCTGGAAGCGTTGGCTCATGCAAAAGGTAAAGGGCTGGATTTGGTGGAGGTTTCTCCCAATTCCAATCCTTCTGTATGCAGGGTCTTGGATTATGGGAAGTATAAGTACCAGCAAAGCAAGAAGATGCACGAGGCGAAGAAGAAGCAGAGCGTGATCCACATAAAGGAGGCCAAGCTCAGGCCCAAAACGGATGAGCATGACTACCAGACAAAGGTGAACCACATTAAGCGCTTTATCGTCGCGGGTAACAAAGCGAAAGTGACCATGCGGTTCCGTGGGCGGGAGATAACACACGCGGAGCTTGGTAAAATAATGCTTGAGCGGACAGTCGAGGATCTCAAAGATATCGCTGATGTGGAGCATAGACCGAAACTCGAAAGTAGAAGAAGTATGGTGATGATTCTTGCACCGAAGAAAAATATATAAATTATCTTAACCAAACAAACAGCCATTAGATAAATGTAATAAGTAATTGCTACGGGGGTTTTACGGTTTTACTACATTGAACTGCCCCGCGATATGCTGACGGGGAATTAGCCCGCAAAAAACAGGTTAGCCTGAAAAATATTAATAGGAGATGGAGACGAGATGCCGAAGATTAAGTCAAACAGAGGCGCTGCAAAGAGGTTTACTGCAACGAAGAGTGGCAAGATAAAGCGAAGTAAAGCGTTTTCAAGCCACATTCTTACGAAGAAGAGCACTAAAAGGAAGCGGAACTTAAGGAAAAATGGTTTAGTGGATGATTCAAACCTGAAAGGTATTAGGAAAATATTACCTTATTTATAGAAATTAGGAGACTTGCAACATGTCAAGAGTAAAACGAGGAGTTATTTCTCAAAAAAGAAAGAAAAATCTATTCAAGCTTACAAAAGGTTTTAGAAGTGGCAGGAAGAACCTTCTGCGGCAGGCTACAGAGACGTTGCACAGGGCGCTGAATTACGCATACAGAGACAGGCGCACGCGCAAAAGAGATTTTCGGAAGTTATGGATCATAAGGATAAGCGCGGCCGCCAGGCTTAACAACGTTTCATATTCAAAGTTTATCGGTGCCTTAAAGAAGAAGGACGTTGAGCTTGACAGAAAGATATTAGCCGATATCGCGGTCACTGACCCAAGAGGGTTCCAGGAAATCATAGACTTTGCCGTTGAAAGATAGCGCCATTCCTGACAGTACATTTCTTGTTTAAAGGTTGATTTATGACTGATGATCTTTTGCAGATAAAGCAAAAAGCCTTGGATGAGCTTAAAGATCTTAACAAATTAGACGATATTTACAACTTGAAAGTCAAGTACCTTGGTAAGAAGGGCAGCTTGACTTTTGTTTTGCGTAACTTAGGGAAGATGCTCCCTGATAAGCGCCGTGAAGTCGGGATGTTATGCAATAAGGTTAAGGTTGAACTTGCAGCCGCTATAGAGAGCGCCGCTGACAAAGTAAAACTGGCTGAAAAGAACAGAAAGCTCCTTGAGGAAAAAGTAGATACATCGCTACCGGGCAGGAGACCCGCTTTAGGCAGGCTCCACCCGGTCAATAAGGTCAATGAGGAGATCAAAGATATCTTCCTCAGGCTCGGTTTCGTTATCCAAGAGGGGCCGGAGATCGAGACCGATTACTATAACTTCGAGGCGCTGAACATACCAAAAGACCACCCTGCGCGTGATATGCAAGACACTTTTTACATTTCAAAAGACCACGTACTTCGGACGCACACCTCACCGGTACAGGTGCTGACGTTCGAGAAGCAATCGCCGCCGATAAAGATCATCGCTCCAGGGCGCGTGTCCCGGTGCGATTCTGATGTTACTCACTCGCCGATGTTCCACCAGGTGGAGGGATTTTTGGTGGATACCGACGTCACTTTCGGTGACCTGAAGGGGATCCTCATAGCGTTCATTCACCAGATGTTCGGTGAAAAGATAGCTGTCCGGTTCAGGCCGAGCTACTTCCCGTTTACCGAGCCGTCCGCCGAAGTTGACATGCAGTGCGTGATATGCATGGGTAAGGGTTGCAGAGTGTGCAAGAAGAGCGGCTGGCTCGAGATATTAGGCTGCGGCATGATAAACCCCGCGGTATTTGAGCATGTGAAATACGATACGGAAAAATACACCGGTTTCGCTTTTGGGATGGGTGTGGAGCGGATAGCGATGCTGAAGTACCAGATCAACGATATCAGGCTCTTTTACGATAATGATATCAGGTTCTTAAATCAATTCTAAATCCGTGAGGAATAAATGAAGTTCACTTATAACTGGTTAAAGGAATACGTTGACGTTGACATTCCCGCTGATGAGCTCTCTGAGATGCTTACTATGGCGGGGCTTGAGATAGAGACCCTTACGTATCTTGGCGCCGGGCTGGATAATATATGTTCCGTGAAAATCCTTGATATCGAAAAGCACCCGAATGCCGATAAACTCAGCATTTGCAAAGTCACTGACGGCGAAAGTGAGCATGAGATCGTATGTGGCGCGAAGAACATGAAGGGCGGCGATATAGTAGCGCTCGCGAAAAAGGGCGCGAACCTGCCTAACGGTATTAAGATAAAACCTACGAAAATACGCGGGGTTGTCTCAAACGGTATGCTCTGCTCAGAAACGGAGCTGGGGCTGGCGGACGAAGCGGGCGGTATCATGATACTCGCGCAAGATACAACAATCGGCAAGCCTGTCATAGATATCCTCGGGCTGGATGACTACCTGTTTGAGATTGGGCTGACACCGAACCGCTCGGACTGCCTGAGCCTTATCGGGATCGCCAGAGAGGTGGCGATGCTGACCGGTGCGAAGCTGAAAACGATTGATTTCGTTGCAGATGAATCGTCAGAGAGCGTAAGCGGCGCGATCGATATCTCGATTCAGAACGCAAGCGCCTGCAACAGGTATACGGCGAGGGTGCTGCGGGGCGTTTCGATCAAGGAGTCCGACCCGATTATAAAGTCTCGCCTGAACGCTATCGGGGTCAGGTCGATAAACAACATAGTTGATATCACTAACTATGTCATGTTCGTTTACGGGCAGCCGATGCACGCGTTCGATTATGATAAGATCATGGGGAAGAAGATAATCGTCAGGAACGCTTCAGACGGCGGGAAGTTCACGACGCTCGATGAAAAAGAGCGCGAACTTACGGCGGGCGATATTATGATATGCGATGAAAAAAGGGCTGTCGCGCTTGGTGGCGTTATGGGCGGCATGAACAGCGAGGTATCTGATGATACTAAGGATATTCTCTTAGAGAGCGCGTACTTTGACCCGGTGACAATTAGAAGGACAGCCAAGCGGTTAGGGCTCGCGTCAGAATCGTCGCACAGGTTTGAAAGGGGCGTCAATCCGCAGACAGTAACTGTCGCGCTGGATTATGCCGCGTCATTGATGCAAAAATCCACCGGCTGCAAAATCCTGAGCGGGATAGCTGACGTATGGCCGGTAAAATATGAAAGCCGCGATATAAAAGCGCGATTCGCGAGGATTAACAAGGTATTGGGGACTGATCTCACAAATGACGATATCCTGAACCTGCTTGGGCGGCTGATGTTTGAAGTGAAACAGAAGAGTGACGAGCATGTTCTGGTGGAGATCCCGCAATACCGGCACGATCTGGTGAAAGAGATCGATATAATAGAAGAGATTGCACGTACTTACGGTTATAACAACATAAAGGTGACTATGCCGAAGATACCAGCTGTCTCTGAAAAGAGAAGCGAAAAAGAAGTGACCGCCGCAAAAGTCAGGTCATTACTTGTAAATAATGGATTTTATGAGGTAATAAACTACAGTTTTTGCGCGCATAAGGATCTGGAAATATTTTCCGGTGACTTGATTGACCGGCGGATCGGGGTGCTAAACCCCATAAATGAAGAGCAATCTGTCATGCGTATGTCATTACTGCCGGCGCTCATAGAGACCGTGAAGAAGAATATGAACCATAAAAACAATGACTTGAAGCTGTTCGAGATTGGCAGGTCATTCATGAAAGGCGACAGCGGCGAGATATTCGAGACGAACAGGTTCACCGGTATTATTACCGGCCTATGCTATGAAGATAATTGGAGCAATGCAAAAAAAGTTGTTGATTTTTTTGATATAAAGGGTATAGTTGAATTAATACTTGAAAGCATTAAAGTAATTAGGTATAGTTTTAAAGGTGGCGCTTCAAGTAAGTACCTGCATCCGGCTGTTTCTACTCAGATTTACATTGCCGGTGAAAAGGTCGGTGAGATAGGTGAATTGCACCCGGATATTCTCGAGGGTTATGGTATAGACAAGAAGGTCTACGCGTTCGACTTTGATTTCGACAGGTTATGCGCCAGCCAGAAGGAAAGGGTGGTATTCCGGCAGTTACCGAAATATCCTTATGTTAAAAGAGATATAGCGATCGTAGTCGATAAGGGGATCGCGTGTGATTAGCTGGTTAGTGAGATATCAGGTTATAACAAGGAGTTAGTGGAGGATGTAAAGGTATTCGATCTTTATGAGGGCGCGCAGGTTGGTGATGGTAACAAGAGCGTCGCATTCAGGATCACATACAGGGACCTGAAGAAGACCCTAACCGACGAAGTGATCAATGAGGTCATGCGGGGTCTGATAAAAAGGCTCGAAAAGAGATTCAGCGCAAGCTACCGCTTGACCTGATATAGGCCTCCGTTGTCGGCCTGGTGAGGGAGCGTAACAGCATTCTCACCTCAGCCACGCCAGCGGCGTGTCTACATTAGGTGAAGCTTTAAGCTTCCAAGCTACCGCTTGACCTGATATAGGCCTCCGTTGTCGGCCTGGTGAGGGAGCGTAACAGCATTCTCACCTCAGCCACGCCAGCGGCGTGTCTACATTAGGTGAAGCTTTAAGCTTCCAAGCTACCGCTTGACCTGATACAGGCCTCCGTTGTCGGCCTGGTGA
>JAJRZU010000006.1 GCA_024275075.1 Deltaproteobacteria bacterium
CATCAGCATACGCCAGGTTAGTCTGGAACTCTCCAGGATAGCTCTGCATGAACGTAATGTTACCAAGAGCCTGACCAGTTGTGGAATCACAATTGATATTCCATCTGGTTGTGTTAGTGATGACCAAAGCTGACGCGCTAACGGCGAACATAGCCACCCCTATTAAAACTACAATAGTTAATAAAATACTTTTTTTCATTTAATTCTCCTTTCAATAGCTTTTATAAGCTTTATACATATAATAAACATTCATAATAAACTACTAAGATCTCCTCCGTACCACCTCCTTTAAATTAAGTTAGGGGATAACTCTTTCTTTTGCATTAATAAAACGGTTTTTATTAATGCTCAAATACATTTATTTTAAAAAGCAAGAGAACTTGCTTATACTAAAGAGTATTTGATTGACAATGAACAAAGATCATACTTAAATGCGCACAAAACGCATTAACTCCGTTTTCAAGTTTTAGGTATAATCAAATATCCCCACTTTGTCAAGTATTTTTTTGATAAAATAACATTTTTTTTAATTTTATCACTTGTAATAGTTAAGTATGTCAGATAAAAATAAAACTAAATACTCATCTATATTTAATCAGTCAATTTACATTTTCTTTACGTATTGTTACACAATTTAAGAAAATATTAACTTTAAAAATCAATTTGTCAAGAAAAAAATGGAACTAATGGAACTAATTATATCAATAACGGATCGATTTAAGCCAAGGTCATCATCTGTGTATGAAGCGTTCGCGATGAAGCAGCCGCCATTATTGCCGTCACTCCCGGCTTTGTCGTCGCCGGTAGTATAATCACCACCGGTAGCGCCGAGATCGCCATCACCGCCATTGACGTCGCCGCTATTGTCACCGCTATTGTCGCCGCTATTGTCGCCGCTATTGTCGCCGCCGCTGCCGCCGCCATCGTCATTACCTCCGCCGTCATCAGCGGGAGTAACAGAAACGGAGAGTGAATAAGTACCGGTCGCGCTTGAGGCGCCTGTGACTTTGATGTAATACGTCCCTGTAGCGGGGCAGAGCCATGTGAGCAGCGTGCCGTTCGTTCCGCTGCTGCCGTCGGAATCCAGTTGCGTCACTCCATCGGTATCAAACAGGTAAAGGTACGAGCCGCTCAGTGTAGAGAGCGTCACCTCGATCGAATATGAAGCGCCCGCTGTCGCCGCGAGGCTGAACCAATCCTCATCCATCGGCAGGTCGATCGAACCGCTGGTCTGCGATGTATCCCCAACAGAAGCAGCGGAAGCGGGATCATCGCCGAAATCATCGACGATCAACGCAACGGATACGATGTAGCTGCCGGTATATGACGCCCATTCGGAGTAAGCGGCGACAGCGATATAGTATGTCCCCGCAGCAGGGCATGTCCACAGGATCGATGACGCGAGCCCTTCTGCGCTGTCATTATCATAAGCCAGCTGAGTAACGCCGTCGGTATCGTATAAATATATTTCTGAATCCGTTAGGGTATTTAATGCGGTAGTTATTGTGTATTGTCCCCCTTCATCAGCCGCGAAGCTGAAGAAATCGACGTCGTCATCTATGTCGATGCTACCGACCAAAGTGGAATCGACGGGTAATCCTGTGGCGTTGGCCGCGTCATCTCCATAGTCATCGATGACGCGATCTATGGATAATGTATACGAACCTATATCACCGTCAACGTCAACGTAATATGTACCGGCAACTGAGCATGTCCAGACGATTTTTGAGCCACTGCCGACACCGCTGTCATCATCAGACGCTAATATCGTGAGGCCATCGGTATCATAAAGATTTATTTGAGTGTCTGTAGATGTCCCCAGTGAAGTCTGTATGGTGTAGATCCCATTTACCTCCGCGCTGAAACTGAAGAAGTCTATATCGTCAGTAGCGCCGATTATGCCATCGACGGGGGCGCCTGCCGTCACAGCGGTCGCCGAAGCGGAATCATCGCCATGGTCGTCCACGGCGGTGCAAATACCGTCACAGGAGATCAAGAGGGAGTATGTACCCGTATCAGTTGCGAGGAACCCATTAACCGCTACATAGTACGTACCCGGCGTCGCGCATGTCCATGTTATCTTTGAAGCATAACCAAAGCCACTGTCATCATCGAATGTAATCTGAGTGACGCCATCGGTATCATATAAGGCTATATAAGAATCCGGTAGCGTGGATAACGATGTCTCTATTGTATAGCTGCCGCCCGCTACCGCCTCGAAACTGAAGAAATCTATGTCTCCATTGGTCTCAAGGTCACCTGTCATCTGTGCGCCTATCGTTACTGGTGTGGCTGAGGCTGAACTGTCGCCGTGGTCGTCACTGCCGCCACCGCCACCGCCGCCACCGCCGCCACCGCCGCCGATTGGGTAGATAGAGACTAATCCCGCTTCATCGTCTGAATGCAAAGAACGTTTCTTTGTCTCGCCTAACTGCGCGTAACCATACATTGTTTTTTCTGCGTCAGTCGTATTGTAAAGATCGTCAAGACCGCAAAAATGCCCTATTTCGTGAGTTGCGATGTTCTGGATATCCATCTTACCGGACTCTCCTGAGTTTGCCCATGTGTAATCGACACCATTAAAGACGATGTCAGCATCGAGCATCTGACCGGTACTCGTGTCGTACATAAAGCCGGTCACGCCGATCGTACCGCTGCCGAACCCCCAGCCGGATTCTACCCACATGATCAGGTTGGTATTGTCATAATTAGGCGCGTTCGCATAACTTGTCGTACCGTCGTACGCGAAATTCAGCGAACTGCAGGTAACGTTTGCCCATGTATCAAACGAGGCCTGCACCGGTGTGAAGATATCCGCTTGGGAATAACCGGCGTCATTTATAGAATAGTGCACGGGTATGTCGGTGTCATACCACCACGCGCCAATGAGCCCGTACCCGAAAGCGTTGCTGTATGACATCAATAAAACGGTTAGAGCCGCAAGTATGCTTAACCGGTTAAATTTCCTGAATCTGAACATATACTTCTCCCTATAATCGTTGTTTATTCACTTAATGTATTGTTTATTATCGACAAAAACTCGTCGAGCCCTAATTCGCTGACTGAAGCGGCAGGCGCTAAGGAACCGTCACTTTTCAAGAATTTGACGCCTGTCTCGATATTGCCCATAGATTTGTTGACCACCTGTTTCGCACCGGTTGAAGCGTCCACGACGATGTTATACTTACCCTGCATCATTCCTAATGTCCTGAACTTGCCATCGGCTTTGTTCAGGAACAATATGACCTCTTCATCCATACTATACTGCGCGGCGCCGATTATCTTCTGCCTGATATCACCGACGATGCCGCCAAGCTCCTTTATTGTGATTAGTGAACCCTTTGTCGTACCCTTGACCGCGCTTGATACTTCTAACGTGGTATACGTGAATATCTGCGTACCGGTCGCGCTCCACTCGCTCTTTGTGCTTACGACCCTGCCGATGACGATGTTATCCGCCTTCTTAGCCATCTCCGGCACCGATTGCTTTACCATCACCGTCGCGCGTGAGGCGGGCGCCGCGGTAATAATTATCGCCGCCACAACGAGCAACAATAAATAATACATCCTCTTCATATCAGATCTCCTGTTTATTAATAATGTTTATTATCTTTAAAAATATCGCATAACTTGGTGGAGCGCCTATTACATTATAGTATTCATTACATACAAGCCTAATATCCGCTACCTGCCGAAACTTATCCCGACAGCCTCTGCGGTTCTTACCAGGTCGCCGTCGGGTTTGACGAGTTTGAGTGAATTCACAGCGTCTGTGATCGGTATCGAGCTGATCTTGTTGTTATGGAGGCACACCATCTCCCCGAACCTTTGTTTCGCGATCAGGTCAGACGCCGCCGTCCCGAATTTCGTTGATAATATCCTGTCAAACGGGCATGGCGTACCGCCCCTTTGTACATGCCCCAAAATAGTGACGCGCGATTCCATACCGGTCTGCTCGGTTATCTGGTGGGCGACCTTATGACCGACCCCGCCGAGGCGTTCTATCCCAAAGCCTGTAGAGCTACCTTCGAGTACTGTGATGTCCCCTTCTAAAGGCATCGCCCCCTCGGCTACGACGACGAGGCTGAACTTGCTCCCGCCACTGCTCCTTTTCTTTATCTTAGCCACTACTTTCTTGATATCATAAGGGATCTCAGGTATCAGGATAACGTCCGCGCCGCCTGCGACACCGGACTCTGCGGCTATCCAGCCGGCATAACGCCCCATCACCTCGATGACCATTACCCTGTGGTGGCTCTCCGCCGTGGAGTGTAGCTTATCAAGCGCTTCCGTCGCTGTAACGACCGCGGTCTGGAACCCGAATGTATAGTCAGTCGCCTGAATGTCATTGTCGATGGTCTTCGGGATCCCTATTACGTTTATACCCCTCTTGTAGAACTCAAGGGCGATGGAGAGCGTACCGTCACCACCGATGATGACGACGCAGTCAAGCCCTAATTCCTGGACATTTTTGATAGCGACCTTTGAGACGTCGATCTCCTTCTCTTTTCCCTTTACTATTGTCTTGTAATTAAAAGGGTTTCCCCTGTTGGTAGTGCCAAGGATAGTCCCGCCTTCGTGTAGGATGCCGCGGATGTTCCAGAGTGTGAGCGGGCGCACCCTGTTTTCCGGGTCTACTAACCCCTCAAAGCCGTCCGCGATACCAGCTACTTCCCAACCATGCTTACTTATTGCGGATTTCGTCACTCCCCTTATTACGGCGTTAAGGCCCGGGCAATCGCCGCCGCCGGTTAAGATACCTATCTTCTTCACAGTCACGCTCATAGTATTCTCCCCTAAGTAATTTGATCGACAACTTACAACGTAGGATTTTTTGAAAATATGTATTTTACACTATTTGACTATTTGACAACAGTCCCTTAAATTTTACCACAAATAAAGTGTTTTTTCAAATTTATTTGGTCATCAAGATGGTTTTCAGTGAGTGGCACAAGTTGGCGCCGCGAATTTTGTGTCAGTGTCAGAACAAAATGGGACTGTTGCCAAATAGAGAAATACCCCTATTTCAAAAAGAACACCGCTTGTAAGTTAATTGAAAAAAGGGGGCGCCGACAACGGAGGCGAAGGAATTCCCCCTTTATTGTATTGGGCAACATGCCCAAAATCTTGACAGCAGATCAAAGCTCCTCCTGAAAAACCATCAATGATGGCCATGAAAATAGATTCACTTGACATTAGAGGCAAAAGTTAGTACATTGTATATAGTGATTATGAGGGTAAAAATGTTGTGGTTAAGCTGTATTCGCAGTAAGTGTCAACCGGCGCGCCAGTTTTTTGCGGGTTCGGCGCCCCGCAGTTTGCCGCGGGATGAAAACCTTGCGCCTCGTCAGCCGGTTGCAGGGAGATTCTCCCTGTCGCATATCATTTCGATTCTCTTTCTGGCGGTTGCTTTGGCGGGCAATGCGTCAGCTGAGACATCCCCGCTTCTTATGCCGCGTTACGTCAATTTCTGCGGCGAAACCTTAGACACGTATGAGTATGATATAAGAGAACGCCTCGAGGTGCGGTATTACGCGTATATGAGGGACAAGACGCAGATGCTGCTCTGGATGAAGCGCACGAAAAGGTACTTCCCGATAATCGAGCAGGAGTTTAAGCGGCGCGGGTTGCCCGAAGACCTGAAATATATGGCTGTAGTGGAGAGCTCGTTGATACCACGCAGCTATTCATCGAAGGGCGCGGTCGGACTCTGGCAGTTTATCAGGGATACCGGCAGGAGGTACGGCCTTACCGTCAGGCGCCGGTATGACGAGCGGCGCGATCCATACAGGGCGACTATCTCCGCGGCGAAGTACCTGCAATTCCTGCATGATAAGTTCGGTAGCTGGTATCTTGCGATGGCGGCTTACAATATAGGTGAGAAGCGCATCGAGCGTGAGGTGAAGGAGCAGGGCACCGACATCTTCTTCGAGATGGTCTTCCCGCGTGAGACTGACGAGTATATCATCAACGCGCTTATCGTGAAGCACCTGATGGAGAACCCGAAACTGTACGGTTTTGAGCTTGAGGAGTTTGAGTATTTTAAGCCGTACGAATTCACCAGGGTCAAGATAGTCGTACCAAAGGGGAAGGTACCCGTTGCAGTCATAGCAAGGGCGAGCAATGCGACTCCCAGGCAGATAAAGAACCTTAACCCGCAGATAATCGGTAATTTCCTCTTCAAAGGTACATATTTCATAAGAATACCACCGGCGGGCGAAGCTGGATTCAAACAGAGGTACGCGAAGAATTTACAGGAGTATAAAAAGAATAACTCTTTCGTCAAAGTAGTGAAGAGGCGGGCGAACCTGAGAAACGGTCCTGGTACGGATTATAAAAGCGTTAAAACCGTTAAGGGCGGTACAAAGCTTAAATTTGTTTCAGTCTCAGATAACCTGTACCTTAAAAAGCCCTGGTATGAGGTCGAGATGAAGGACAGGAGCTTTTGGGTCTGGAGCGGTTTAGTCACGTTTCTTGATTGATGGTCCAAATGAGAAAAATCACTACCGATAGCCTCTTTTACGCAATGTTCATCCTCCCGATGATTATTGTTGCTTATATGTTATTCCCCGAAAGCGCTTACGCGTGGGGGCCGGGCGTCCACATCAAGGCCGGTCTGGAGATCGTAAAGAGCATCTACGATGTAGCGCCGCTGATCGCAGAGATAATCTCAAACCATCCATACTATTATCTATATGGCTGTATCAGCCCGGATATCATCGTCGGTAAGAAGTTTGCCACGGAGATCGACCACTGCCACAACTGGGAGGTCGGCAGGACTATCCTCGCAAAGAGCGAGAGCGACGCGCAGCGCTCCTTATCATACGGTTACCTGAGCCACTTAGCCGGCGATGTCGTCGCGCACAACTATTTTGTCCCCAACCAGATCATATCGAATTTTATCGCGCGGACATTAAGGCATACATACTGGGAGATGCGCTACGACGGGCTTATGGAAGACGATATCTGGGAGGTGTTTACGCAGATACCCAAGCAGGTGCGCAAAGAATGCAATAAGCGCCTGAAACATATTCTGACAACGACCCTGTTTTCATTCTCGACGAATAAGAGAATATTTAACAGCATGATGCACATAAACCGCATCTCCGGCTGGCAGGAGATGATAAGAGCCGTTTCCATGAGGTCACAATGGGTACTCACGAAAAAGGATGTCAAGAATTATTATAAGCTGACATTGCAAAACGTCGCGGACTGCCTGCGCGAAGGTGACGGCGCTCTGTGTATGAACGCCGACCCGAACGGTAAAGCCGCCCTGAAAGCGGGCAGGAAGATCCGTAAGGACTTGAGGGTCATACATAAACAGGGTAAACTATCAGATTATGACTGCCAGCGGATCATCAATGAACTAAGGCCCCACTTCATCAAGAAACTGTCATCGCGCGCAAAGGAGCAGCACACCATACGGGTGACACCAAAAGTCACTTAGCTATATCAAGGTATTTTATAACAAAAAAAACGGCGCTCGCACATAAATTATCTCTCCCCTGAGAGATTCGAGAACCGTTACCGTATCAACAACTTGAAGGATGTAGAATTTTTTTTTGGGGGGGGGCGCTCTAGTTAAAGCAAATACCCTTGAAAGACGTGATTTTATTTGGTACCATTATTAATAACTAATCAAGGAAGCGTAAATCTTAGAATGAAAGAGAAATTTAACGTACTTTCACAAGAAGTGATCAAGTGTCTGCGTGACATATCGGTAAAGAGAATGCATCTTGACGCCGATGTCCTTGCCCAGCTGCTTTCGCATAACGGTGTAGTGACAGGTATACTCTCTGCGGGCGCCAGTAAACAAGGCGATAACGCGGCAGAGCTAAAGCATTGGAAGGACATTTACATCAAGCTTAAGACAAAATGTACCGATTGTAGCCGGGGATACACCAGAAAAGAGAAACTTCTTAGAAAGATCATCCTCATTGTTGACAATATTATGTTATCTTCTTGTGACACTACTATGAGCGAAGAGTTAAATTTTATCAACTCGGCAATAATAAAGGATCCAAGCCTGAATACCTTGAATAAGTGCCTGTTAAAACTTTATGTAATCGCTAATAAGCTGAAAATAAAAGATATTGCGCCAGAATTGAATGGTGAACTGCAAGAGGGGGAAGAGCCGGCAGAGATGCTATCCCCGTTAGAAGTCGAGGTAAATACTAAAAAGACCATATTTTATGAGCTTTTGAACCGGTTATACCCACTGCTCCCTGGAGTCGGCAGGGACATCAAGGCAGTGCAAGGTGATATCGAGAAAAAGTACGCATTGGTCGAGGCAGCGAAATTCATCGATGAAGTGATAATTCTGATTGAATCCCAGAACTCCTTTTTTGAGGTACAAAAAGATGAGCTGAAAGGCACTATACTTATGCTCTTAAGCGAGCTGAACGAAACTGAGAAGAACATAAGCATGGCGTTTGACACTTATAAGGAGAAGACAAAAAGTGACAGCGACTTCCACAAGAACCTCTCTAATAAGGTAAGTGACATAGAGGGTTCTTTCAGTATAAGTGACGATATAAGCGAATTAAGAGAGGTAGTAAGCAAAAAAGCCAAAGAGATATCAGTCAGCATCAAGCACAAGATCCAGGACGATATAGTAAAATCCGGTACTATCAATTCCGAGCTGATGACGCTGAAGACCAGGATAAAAAAAGCGCATACCGAAGTCAAACGGTACAAGAAGAGGGCAAAGCACCTGGAGCTGGAAGCTAATACAGACCCTCTTACAAATATACCGAATAGACGGTCTCTTAATGCAAAACTTACTGATGAGTATGAGCGTTTTAAGAGGTATAAAGCCCCGTGTTCCATCCTGCTTCTTGACTTGGATAAATTTAAGAGTATAAATGACTCTTTCGGGCATAGCACCGGTGACAGTGTTTTAGTGAAAATCGCGTATATCCTGAAGAAGAACATCAGAGCGTGTGATTTTATTGGTCGCTTCGGCGGCGAAGAGTTTCTGATTATACTGCCTCAGACCGAGCTTGACGATGCTCTGCAAATCGCTGAGAAGCTAAGGAAGATCATTGATAAATCAAAGTTCTATTATCAGAATGAACAGGTGCATGTTGCAGTAAGTATCGGTGTGACGCATTTTATTGAGGACGATAGCGTTAAGGTAGCGTTTGAGAGAGCTGACCTTGCGCTTTATGCCGCAAAAAAAACCGGTAGGAACAAAGTCGTGCAGTATGAAGAGGGTATCGTAAAAACCGCTTAGGCAGCTTCACTTCAGGTCTTTCGTCTCATCCAGTAGCTTCTCCTGCATCTGCTTAAAGACTTTCTTCTTCTTCTCCACACGTTCAAAAATATCCAGTTGGATCAGTTTTGGTTGTACGATCGTTCTTTTGTAACTCTTCAAGAGCGGCTGCTCAAATTTGAATTCCACACGCCGGTTCTTTGCACGGTTCTCCGGGGAGTTGTTTGGCACCAAAGGCCTCGTGTCGGCGTAACCGACAGCCGAGAGTTTTTTCGCGGACGCACCCGTTTTCTCCATAAAATACCTGATGACACTGATCGCGCGGGAGGCGGACAGCTCCCAGTTCGACGGGTAGACCTTTGATTTGATGGGAATGTTATCTGAGTGCCCCTCGACAACAAGCGTATACTCATATTTATCCATCAACTTCTTTATCTCGTCTAACACAACGTAAATATCCTTAGACAGTTCTGCCGAAGCGGAACTAAAGAGCGCGTGCCCCTTTACCCGAAGCCTTATACCATCTTTCTCCATCTCCAAATCGGTAGAGCCGCCGAGCTTCTCCCGCTTTATCAGCCGCCTGATCTCCTGATAAAACAATAGCTTCTCCCGTTCCCGCAAGTCGATTATATTAGGTACGCCCTCAGAAACTGCCCTGTCACGCTCCTCAAACTGACCGGGCTCCTCCTCTTGAACGCCGAACGCGTCCTTGAGAGAACCTAACATATCCTTGAATTTTTGCGCGTCTGTATTTGCGAAGGATAACAAGAGGACAAAAAACGTCAGGAGGAGTGTGACCAGATCAGCGAAAGTGACCATCCACGCGGGCGCACCCTCTTCCGCTTCTTCAGCTACATCGAATGATTTTTTTTCTGACATGAGTTCTATTGACCCTTTTCAAGCTCCTGCTCTACCTTACGCACTTTAGGCGGCAGGTACGTCTCTAATTTTTCCTGCACTATCTTCGGGTTGTCCCCCGCGACGATAGAGATCACTCCCTCCATGATAATCTGCATCACAAGGGACTCTTCATCCGAGCGTATCGCCAGTTTCTCCGCGAGAGGGTTAAATATCAGGTTCGCTAAAATAGCTCCATAAAAGGTTGTAAGGAGCGCGACAGCCATTGCCGGCCCGATGCTCGACGGGTCATCGAGCGTCTGAAGCATCTGAACAAGCCCGATCAATGTACCGATCATACCGAACGCGGGGGCATAGGCGCCAAACGCCTTAAACAGTTTACTGCCGGTCTTGTGCCGCAGCTTCATATAGGCGATATCTATGCCCATGAGAGTCTCGATGACAGATGGATCGACACCGTCAACCACATACCGGATACCCTTTGCCAGAAAGGAGTTTTCTATGACTTCGTTCTCTAATGAAAGAGTGCCGTTCTTTCTCGCTTTAAGCGTCAGATCTGTGATTATAGCTATAATCTCCGGGGCCGCGAGCGCTTTTGTCCTGAATGCGTTAAGCGCGATCTTGACCGATGCGATGACAGTGCTAAGCGGACTCATTACGAATATCGCGGCGAGCATACCACCGACCACAACTAACAGCGATGGGATATTGACAAAGATTATCAGCTTCCCGCCCAATACGATAGCGAAAAAGATAAGTGTGAATCCGGAAACGAGTCCTATTATGGTAGCAATGTCCATATAAAATCCTTATTGAGCCTTAATAAATCAGGTAGCCGCTCTTACCGGTATGGTGATATTAAATACGTTAAGCTCCTTATTATCCGCGTCAAGAATCAGCTCACAATTCAAATGTTTCAAGAGTATCCTTGCCATTACCAGATCGACTTCTGTATTAAACATGAAATTCTCGTTTACATCCTTGATGTCCGCGAATTTCTCAAATATCAGGCTTTCATAAGCGACACCGATCCTGCGCGTATTATTCGTTATAATGATTGATACGCTCCCCCCGTCCGGGGCGAGGTTCGTTATGACTTTCACCTCGCCATTAGAGTCATTCGCGAACCTTAATACAAAAAGGAATGCCTTGTCTATAGCCCTGAAGAGCACATTCTTGTCTGAGACTATCTTTGGTATACTGCCCACAGTCCGGCAGGCGAACCGGACTCCATGCTTCCGTGCGGTATTTTCATAAGCCTTTAATCTTGCTCTTAATACCGGTACGAAATCAAAATCCTCTAACAATATCTCTATCTTACCCTGCTCGACTTTCCTTAGCTCGATTATCTTCGATGAATATTCAGATATTTTATTTGCCGCCAGCCACGAGCTACGAAGCACATTCATCGGTACGTCCTTTAACATCTCAAGGTCGTCTATCACATCACCGACGGGGTTACGCAGGTTATACATCACAAGTTTGTGCAGCCGGTCGTTTAACTGCTGGTTGAAAGTCTCTGAGATACTGCTGCTGACAACGGCCTTCTCCATCCGCTGCACCTCGGCGACCTTCTCATCAAAAGAGGTCTTCAAGCTGTGGATAATTATACCGATAGCGAAAGTAAGAAGGAATATGAATATCAAAAGGACTGACATGTTGCGCCTAAGCAGCCGGTACTTACTGTAAGACTGGATAATGACGCTTATACCACCTATCAGATCGCCGATCCTGTAACCCTCTTTTTTACGACCGGTAATGTCGATCTCACCCTTCCTTGCACCGTGACACGGCAGGCATGTCGCGTCTATCCGAAGCGGGATGATGTAGCGGAACACCTTATGCCCTTCGACGGAACCCTCCCCATACAGCTCTAACAGGCCGGGATTCTCATCAAACTCCTTTAGCTTTGCGGTCTCGAATTTGTCGGGCAGGTTCTTCTCATTGCGCGGGGCCAGGCTGACTTGCCTTATTGTAAAGTAAGGCGTACTTTGCAGGATCTGCGATATCTCCCGCACCGCGGCGTCAGGGTGGACGCCCTTGAACTCATACTCACCCATAGAGTCGGTGTTGATCTGGTCCTGCTTGCGCTGGAGGTAGTTCTTCATAGCTTTCATCTGATACGCGATTATCCGCGATTCACTGAGCAGGTTGTTCTTCAATGATTTCTGGTAGTCGTATGTCGCCCAGACAAAAAAGAGCAGGATAATCGAGAAGACAAGCAGATAAACAAAATTGATACCATAACGTTTAATAAATTGAGTCACATTGACACCTTGCTGCACCAGATTTTAACATATTGTTATATGATACAACAAAAAAACTATATTTCAAGTACCTTGCCCTTAATCACTAAACAGAAAATCATCGATACGCCCTAAGACCGCTTCCTTACCCCTCTTTGAAAGGGCGGAAAAAATGATGAAATTATCCTCGTCATAATAATCGCCAAGACTCTTTTTCAGCTTCGCCTTCTGCCTGAATATCTCATTGTTAGAGACTTTATCTGATTTGGTGAGGACATATATCACCGGTATGTTATACGAGCGCAGAAACTCGATAAGCTGGTGGTCAGCGTCGGTAATCAGCCTCCTGATATCAAGTATCAGCACAACGCACCTCAGGTTCTCGCTATCCTTGAGGTAATCCTCCACCATCCTGCCCCATGTCTTCTTCACCGATTTAGATACTTTCGCGTAGCCGTAGCCCGGCAGATCCACAAAGAATATATTCTTGTTTATGGTAAAGTAGTTAAGGAGCTGGGTGCGGCCTGGCCTCGAGCTCGTCTTCGCCAGCCGCCTGCGGTTTAATATCGTGTTTATAAGCGAGGACTTACCGACGTTTGATTTGCCGACAAACGCGACTTCAGGGAAGCCCTCCCCGGGGTAGTCCTTCCACGATGCCGCGCTTTTAAAAAAATCTGCTGTTTTGATAATCATTCTATCCCCTTATTGACGCGATTCCCGCGGTTTTCAAGAAATTGCGCGCCTTGTGGAGCGTCTCCTCATATTCTGATTCGGGATCAGAGTCCGCGACGATACCGCCACCGACCTGAAAGTATATCTTCCCCTGATGATAGATCGCCGTCCGGATCGCGATATTAAAATCGAAGTCGCCGCAAAAGTCGAAGTACCCGACTGCCCCGGTATACACAGAGCGCGTTGTCGGTTCTATCTCGTCGATTATCTCCATCGACCGTATCTTCGGCGCACCGGTGATGGAGCCGCCGGGGAAGGAGTTCTTTATGCAGTCGATCGATGTCACCCCGGGGAGCAGCCTCCCTGACACGGTAGAGACCAGGTGATGCACGTTGGAGTAGCTCTCCACTATGCAGAACTCCTCCACCTTCACGCTGCCGTATCGCGATACCCTGCCAAGATCGTTCCGCTCCAAATCCACTATCATGAGGTGCTCCGCGAGATCCTTCTCACTCTTCATAAGCTCCTTCGCTAATAACTCATCCTCATGCTCATCCGCGCCGCGCGGGCGGGTGCCTTTTATCGGGCGGGTCTGAATATAATCGCCCTCTCGTTTCAGGTACCGCTCCGGCGAGTTGCTCATTATCACGGCATCCTTTATGTCAAGCATCGCCCCGAAAGGAGCCGGTGAGACTTTGACGAAGTTCTTGTAAAAGGAGACGGCGTCACCATCATAATCTATGCAGAACCGGTGCGAAAGGTTCGCCTGGTAGATGTCGCCGCTCGCGATATACTCCAATACCCTGCGAACCCCCTCCTTATATGTCTCTTTGGTGAAGTTTGACTCCAGGCTGACATCCTTGATATCCAGCGCAGGTATCACCAGAACCGGCCTCCTCGAGGCCTTGTCGGCAAAGCGACCAAGCGCCGCCATAGCATCGGCTTTCGATATCTTATTACAAGAACCGTCATAAGTGACATAGCTCTTGTCAAGCTTATGGTCATGGATGAATATCTTGTCATAGAAACCGAAAAAGGAGTGTGGCAGGGTGACGCTCTCTTTCGCTCTTTTCGGTAACGTCTCGATATGATGCGCCATATCGTATGCAAAGTACCCGACTGCGCCCGAAGTGAGCGGGTGCGGCTGCTCGGCTCTCGCGTACTTGTCCAGCAGCTTTTGCAGTTCATCAAAGGGGTTACCGGTAAATCGCCGCTCGCCGCCACCGGGGTCTGCGATGGTTATCTCGTCGTTGTAAGAGCGAAACGTGACGAAAGGGGACGCCCCGACGAAGGAGTATCTCCCCAGATTAGCGCAGTCTGTCGAGCTGTCCAGGATGAACGGGTACTCGTCGTCCCTAAGATTTATGTAGCAATCCCATGGGGTTATGTTATCTATCTCTTTGATCAGCATTTTTCACCCGTCACCAGTGCGGCGGGTGGCTCGAATATACTCGCCACCACCTTTTCACCGATATGCTCGATCGCGATATTACCTTTTCCGATGCTGCCATCATGAACCACTTTTACCTCATCAAGTGAATATTTCGCTTTGAGCCGCCTGATATTGTTTTTATTCATGCCGATAAGGTTCGACACGTCAGATTTATTGACATAAAAAGTGACACCCCCGCGAAAACTGGTTCTTTGTATCATTTTATCACAGATATCGTAAAAAAGCGACGAGATTACCAGATGTTTAAATGCAGGGTGGAATGGACCGGCGACGATACCGTTTTCGACAAGGTCCCTCGCCGGGTGTATGCCCATGCGGATGATATTTATACCCGCCGCCATAGCTTTCAGGTAAATAACCTTCGATATATCCACAGCTTCGGTCAATGAAAGCGGCTTATAATCACCGTCGAAGTAAAGCTTTTGTAGCGCCGTACCCTTGATCACAAGGCATGGGTAGACCCTCATGAAGTCCGGTGCGAGTTTAATGGATTCATCGACCGTTTTCAGCATCGCCCCCATGGAATCCCTGTACAGCCCGGGCATCAGCTGGTGGCACAGTCCAAAGCCCGCCCGCTTTATCATCATGGAGGCGGCTACGGTATCGTTTCTCGTGTGCCCCCTCCTGTTCGCCCGCAGGACTTCATCGTCCATGGACTGCACACCAAGCTCGATCAGCGTAACCCCGTGATCTTTAAGCCGTTTAAGAATATCATCGTCAATGCAGTCCGGCCTTGTAGATACTCTTATGGTATCGACCTGACCGGTATCGATGTAACGCTTTGCTATTTTGAGCAGCTCAAGTTGCCGGTGCGGGTCTATCGCCGTGAAGCTGCCGCCATAAAACGCGATCTCGCGCACCACAGCGCCGCCCCCGCCGCCCATGGAAGCTATACATTTTTCTATGGTTTCTGTAACATATTCAAGGTCATACCCGTTTACGCCTGTTGTCTTCTTCTGGTTGCAGAATATACATTGTCGCGGGCAACTTGCGTGTGGAATGAAAACCGGTATTATCTTATTATGCATCTTTTAATATTTCCAGCGCTTCCTTCGCGGCGCTCTGTTCTGCTTCCTTCTTGCTATTACCGGTGCCGCGGCTGATAATAGCATTATTGACCACAAGTTCGATCTCAAAGACCTGCCGGTGGTCAGGGCCGGTTTTCCTCACTACCTTATACTTTGGATTCTTTTTGTATAATTTATGGCTTATCTCCTGCAACTGGCTCTTATGATCCCTGTTCAGCGTTTTCGGGGAGAGCTTGAATATCGATGCCGAGAAATGCTGCTTTATGATCTTATATGCCGACCTAAACCCGCTGTCTAAATATACCGCCGCAAGGATTGCCTCATAAGCGTTTGAAAGTAATGACGGTTTCTCCCTGCCCTTCGTATACTCCTCACCTTTCCCTAACAAGAGGAACGCCCCGAGATCAAGATGCAGGGCGATCTGCATCAACGCGTATTCATTTATCAGCGACGCCCGAAGCTTCGATAGCTTCCCCTCGGAAAAATCAGGGTTCTTTTTGTAAATAATGTCACTGATGACAAGGCTTAGCACCGAATCGCCCAGGAATTCGAGCTTCTCGTTATCATAATCGATCATCCCGCTTGATTCATACGAATAAGATTTGTGGGTAAGGGCAGTTACCAAAAGTTCCTTTTTCTTAAATTTATAACCTAAGTTGTCTTAAAGTTCCGTTAATTTCATACAGCTCTCTGGCAAGGTATATTGATCGTAAATAACCAAGAAAACTATAGCAAAAAATATGTTTATCATCAAGTTAAAATATTCCATCGCGATGGTTTTCAAGGAATTACGCTGAAATTCACACTAAATTCTTGACGTTTCGCCGTTTAGGGAGCGCGTGTCAGGAATTTAAGATTTGACAAAACGAGTTTTTTAAGATAGTTTCATTAGGTAAGTGTCGGTAACGTTTTATAATGTAAAGGTGTGTAATCAATAGTGATATGAAGAAATTATTTTTCGCGGCGTCATTTGTCATAATAAGCTCGCTGGCCGCTTTTGGTATGGGTAACCGTCCACAGAAGGGGGTCATACTTTTTTTCAGCGAGAGCAATATAGTGCTTAAAACGAACAATACCCGCTTAGAGGACATCTGCGACGCTGTTTCGAGCCTGACCGGTATTAATATTATTGTCGATAACGCTTTTTTAGACAAGAGCATTACCGTGGATATCAATGAAAAGGGGATTACGGCGCTACTTGAGAGGATTGTCAAGGTAGTGCCCTTTGCCCGGTACCTTCAG
Source organism: Deltaproteobacteria bacterium (assembly GCA_024275075.1). Taxonomy (GTDB): domain Bacteria; phylum Desulfobacterota; class JAJRXV01; order JAJRXV01; family JAJRXV01; genus JAJRZU01. The sequence continues at coordinate 16,714 of JAJRZU010000006.1, forward strand.
ATATTAAAGAGTGACAAGGAGCGCGAGCTTCAGTACTTCATAATATTCAGGAAAGCTAAAGAATCCAAGGAGATAGGTACAATACTATATAGCATGAAGGAGGGGCTCCAGAAAGCGTTTTTGTCTAAGCACAACGCTACGAGGATGAGCGGTAAGCTCTCGATATCAGGGACGTTCCGGCAGGCAGTACCGATCCCTTACGACCTGCCCGGGGAGATAAAAAGGTATGCTTTTGATTTTTTGGAGAATAACAGGACACTGTTGGCGTTGAATGATGTGGCGCTCGCGGTCAAGCGTATCGGCAAGGATTTCATCGACTATGAGCAGTATTATAAAGGGGTTGTCATAGACAATCTACGGAGTTACGCTCTTCAGGTGAAAAGCATCCGACGGGACGGCTCATTTATAATAGTCATATCAAATAACACAATCCCGGACATAAACATATCCGTCCAACCGATGATACCCGAGGAGAAGGCGGTTCAGCTCGTTATTGATGAGTTTAACAAACTGCCTCAAAACAGCGGGTTGTATGGACCAGAGGGTTTGATCCCTGAGAGTGTCGAGCTGAAGATACTCCCACGCCTTGACATAAAAACTGACATGATAATAGAAAAGTTCAAAACGATGGCGCTGTACTGGTCGGTCAATATCGACTTTTACAATTTCTATGTGGACGCCAAGACCGGCGCCATCTACAAGGTAAAGACACTTTAACCGCATAATGACAGAATCTACAAAAAGCGATATTAAGATTATCCTAAGCATAGCCGGGATAACGTTCGCGGTTTACTTCGCGGCGCTTTTCGCTGATTTCTCTTTCATCGACGACCCGGTATACGTATACAAGAACCCCTTGGTGATAAACTTCGAGACCATCAGGATACTGTCTGAAAGCTACTTAGCGGCATACATACCGGTAACGTTGCTTTCATACTGCGCGGACTACCTCTTCTGGGGGACAGACCCTTTAGGGTACCACCTTACCAATGTGATATTTCACGTTTTCAACGGGATCTTACTCTATTTCGCGCTGTACCGGCTGACGAGGAGCCGCCGCGTCTCGTTCTTCACCGCCATCTTGTTCGCGATCCACCCGGTACAGGTACAGACGGTCGTCTGGATCAGCGAGCGCAAGAGCGTTGTCAGTCTCTTTTTCATGCTGATATCATTCATCTTTTACATGAATTACAAAGAGCGCAAAAAGGCGCTCTTATATATAGCAAGCTTCCTCTTTTTTATCCTGTCGATACTTAGCAAACCGATTGCCGTGACGTTTTTCCTGGCGCTGTTTTGTTACGACATCTTCATCCGGCGGTGCAGGTTCAAAGGCGCTGTTGTCGATAAAATCCCGTTCGTTGCAGTTTCTCTTGCGTCAGCGTATGTAACGGTAGCCGCCCAAAGCGCTATGGGGGCGGTCAAAAAATATCACGGCGGCAGTTTGTACGCCAACCTGATAACTATCCCCAAGGGGGTACTCCACTATTTCAGGACGCTTATATATCCAAAGGGGCTCGTGTTTTATTATGACCTCGTGCCGGCGCGCACTGTGCTCTCTGTCAGCGTCATATCAGGCATAGCGATCATCGCGGCGCTACTTTACATAATGGTGAGAAACTATAAGCAAAACGGGGTGATCTCATTCGGCATAGCGCTCTTTTTCATATTCCTCCTGCCGGTGAGCAATTTAATCCCGATAGAGATAATCGTGGCTGACAGGTACATGTACATACCGGTAATCGGTTTGGGGCTGAGCCTGTTTTATTACCTTGACATGAAATTGGTCAGGCACAAAAGGGGCTATGTCGCCGCGGTTGCTGTAATATTATTGGCGTTAAGTTATTCGACAGTCATATACAGCGGCTCCTGGCTGACTAAGGAGGGGATCTGGGAGGATATATTAGTAAGGACGCCAGACAACACGCGGGCGATGAACAACTTAGCGGAGCTTTATGTTTCCGCCGATAATTATGAGAAGGGTTATGAATTCATTCAAAGGGCGCTTGCTGTTGACAGCGGCAACATCAGGGGCTTAAAGAACCTGGCGCTTTATAAGAAGATAACCGGAGATGGTGAGGCGGCGCTGGAGGTATTCAAGGAGGTTTTGCGGCTCGACCCGCAGGACAAGGAGATATACCTTGAGATGGGTAAGGTATATTATGAGCAGGGCGAATATGACGACGCGCTTACGATCATGCGTCAAGGTTTTGCCACGACGCATGAATATCCCTTGGATATCGAGTTAAAGTACCGATATGTATTAGCGAATATTTATGTAAAGAAGATAATGTTTGACGAGGCGATAAAGGAGTTTAAATATATTATAGACCAGTCCGAAGATTATATTGACGTTAGAAGGCGCTACGATCTGTTATCGCAGAATGTCGATGAGTTCAACAAGTATTTAGAGTTGTATCTGACCAGTGATGGGAATAGTATCTATAAAGAACAGCTGACTTTGATATTTTCAAAACTTAACTTGAACCCTGAAGGCGAGAGGTATCTTAACAGCTTACAACAGTAGTTTGAATAAAATACGTTACATAATTTGAAAACTATGATATAATTAATAAGGAATTAATTAATAGGGCGCAGTAATGAAAATACTATTAGTCGATGACAACGAAGACAATCTGATCTTGATGAAAAACGCGTTGCAAAGGAATGAACATACGATCTCCCTTGCGACAAGCGGCGCGCAGGCGCTCGATATCGTAGAGAAGGAGGCGCCGGACTTAATCCTTCTTGATATCATGATGCCTGAGATGGACGGGTTCGCGACATGCAAAAAGATCCACTTCAGCGAAAAGGGTAAGGGCACCCCGATAATCATGGTGACCGCTAAGAATGACATGAAGGATCTGACGCGCGGTTTTGAGTGCGGCGCAATAGACTATATCAAGAAGCCGTTCCACAATGTTGAGCTCATCGCGCGCGTAAAGTCGGCGCTCAGGTTAAAAGAAGCGACAGATGAGCTGATAAAAGAGCGGCAGAAAGCAACAGTGATGGAGATGGCCGCCGCAGTAGCGCACAATTTAAACCAGCCGCTTAGCGGCATTGTTTTAAATATCCAATATATTCAGACGCTATTAGACGAGAACCCGGAGCTTAATCCTGAGTTAGGCGACAAGCTGGAGATTTTAGTATCTTTAGTTGATACTATGTCTGAAATGATAAAGAAAATCGGTCGGATCACCAGTTATTACACTATGCAGTACATAAAAGACATAAAGATAATAGATATCGATACAAGCAGCGAGAACTGAATAAATGAAGATATTAGTTGTAGACGATAACAAGGATAGCGTATAATTTACATCCAGGGTATTAGATGAGTTTAACTATTAAATACTAAAGGCTTATAACGGCCGGTCAGCTATCCAGACAATACATGACCAGCTCCCTGATCTTATCCTTCTTGATATTATGATGCCTGACATCGATGGATTGACCGTATGCAAAACTTTATCACGAGACCCTGAGACCA
>JAJRZU010000080.1 GCA_024275075.1 Deltaproteobacteria bacterium
ACCGGTATTACCGGAGCGACAAAAGCAGGTCAAACAAGGGTATCGGTCTTGGCCTGAGCCTCGCGAGGGCAATCGCCCGTCTGCATCAGGGCGACATTACCGTCGAAAGTTCAATCAACGAAGGAAGCGTTTTTACCTTAACCCTCACAAAGCCCCAAGACCAATAAGCAAATCCCTTGTTATAAAGGGACTTAAGCCAAATAGCGAATTTTTCATATTTTCGCAAAAGCCGTCGCTGTAAGTACCTGAAAAAAGGGGGTGTGGCCAGCGGGAGCGAAGGGGGAATTTCTTTACAGTACAAATTCCTTAAATTGTATTGGGCAACATGCCCATAAATTACCAAATTGTAACATTCAAGTAAGCGTACAGCAATGTCTGTATGGCATCATTTACGGCAACAGAAAGTTGCGGGAAATTGAACCCTAAGAAAAAACAGGTGCGCCTGTCAAATCATGGAGGTAGGAAAATGAGAAAGTCAGTAAAAAGAATTGGTTTGTTTTTTATCGTTGGATTTGTTACGTTCTTAATGTCATTTAGTCCCGGCTGCAACAAAAGCAGCTCTGGCGGGATAGCCGGGGAAATCGGATACGCTCCTGATATCGACCCGAATAATTTTGTGGCGGTGATAGATAATCCCTTCTTCACCATGACTCCGGGCGCTACTTTTCAATACGAGGTTGAGAAGGACGAAGGCGCTGAAACCATTGAAGTTTACGTTACAGATGAGACCAGGGTCGTTATGGGGGTTACCTGTGTAGTAGTCAGGGACACAGTCAAGCTCGATGGAGAGCTGGTGGAGGAGACCTACGACTGGTACGCCCAGGACAACGAGGGTAACGTCTGGTATTTAGGCGAGGATTCAAAAGAGTATGAGAGCGGCGAAGTCGTCAGCACCGCAGGCTCCTGGGAGGGCGGCGTTGACGGGGCTATGCCCGGAATCATTATGATGGGTGATCCTCAGGTGGGCGACACGTACCGCCAGGAATATTACGCTGGCGAAGCGGAGGATATGGCGGAGGTCATCAGCCTGAACGAGACAGTGACAGTATCTTACGGTACGTTTGCGAACTGCCTGAAGACTAAGGACTATACGCCGTTAGAGCCTGACGTGATCGCGTATAAGTACTACTCACCAACGCTTGGCGCTGTCGTCATGGAAGATGAAGTGGATGGGAATGTGGAATTAGTGGATGTTATAACTGAATAATGCATAGAGCATAAAGCTTTGTGAAATGAACTACCCCGATGCAGAACATCGAGGAATTCTTTCGATTAAAAGAGGAGGCTGTGTGGCTTTAAGAGAAGAGTTAGACAGACAGGGACGTTGGCTTTTTAAATGGAGGAGCTATCTGCCGCTTGTCCTTGTACCAATGCTGATAATCGGCTTACAAACAGAGCACGCTTATGGGGATTCTACCGGCAATGCGCTGAAGGCTTTGGGGGTTGTTTTATCCTTCGCGGGATTTCTTGTCCGCTGCCTGGTTATCGGGTATGTACCGGCAGGAACCTCTGGCAGGAACCGGTCAAAGCAGGTGGCGAACACTCTTAATACCAAGGGTATGTATGCGGTAGTGCGTAATCCGCTCTACTTGGGGAACTTCATCATTATATCAGGGGTATTGATCTTTGCCGGCGATTTTTGGTCAACCTTAACCGCGACGTTGCTGTTCTGGTTATATTACGAACGGATAATATTTACCGAAGAGGAATTCTTGCGCGGCAAATTCGGGGATACGTATTTAGAATGGGCAAAGATGACCCCGGCATTCATCCCGAATTTCAGAAAGTGGGAGGCCCCCGCCTTATATTTTTCATTTAAAAATGTTCTAAAGAGAGAGTATTCTGGTTTTTTCGGGATAGTTGGGATCTTCACATTATTAGAATTTACTGAAAATGTTATTAAAAACGGGGAGCTGTCGTTAGATTTTAACTGGATTTTGTTCTTCTCAATCAGCTTGATCATCTATCTGATACTCAGGGCATTGCGTAAACACACAAAACTTCTTAATGTCGCCGACAGGTGAAAAAGCGCCGCGAAAACATGGTTCATGGATATGGCGGGAGCGACGAGACTCGAACTCGCGGCCTCCGGCGTGACAGGCCGGCGTTATAACCAACTTAACTACGCCCCCGCAAAGGTTGCTTATATGAATGGTAGGCGGAACAGGGATCTAACCTGTGACCCCCGGCTTGTAAGGCCGGTGCTCTCCCAGCTGAGCTATCCGCCCATGTAAGCTATTTTATTGCGCCCTTAAGATTCTTCCCAGGTCTGAATTTGGCGATCTTAGAGGCTTTTATCTTGATCTTCTCTCCCGTTTGGGGGTTTACGCCGGTGCGGGCTTTCCGTTTTGATACCTCGAAGGTGCCAAAACCTACTAAACTTACTTTATCACCCTTCTTCAGGGCTTTTTGTATATTATCCAAAAGCGCATTGACAGCATTCACAGCGTCTGCCTTCGTCAATTCCGCTTCTTTTGCAACATTAACCGCTAAATCACTTTTCGTCAACTCAACAACCCCCTTCAATTTCTGTAAATAAGAGAATTTACTTAATACCAATTTAAAATAACAATGTCAATAAAAAACTTCAGGCTACTCAACATTTTTATAAGTTCCGGTAATTACAAATGCATTAGTTTGACGCTATGGCGCGTAAATCCGTAGCGGATGATAAGCATAACCACATAATACTCCTGCACGGCTTAAAAAGGGCTGTTTTTATGTCATTGCGGGCGAAGCGAAGCAATCTTGGTCTTAGCAATATCAGCGACTTATAAGATTGCCGCGTCGCTCCGCTCCTAGCAATGACGGGTCGTGCAAAGGTCTTTATATAAAATAATTTGTCATGCTGAATCTGTTATTTCAAATGCTCGCTTAATGTAAAAAACTTGTTCCATTTCTTTTGTGCCGGCAGGTAATGCGCGGTGCCGTTGAAGACGTACGGGAAGCTTATCTGGTCGCGGACAGACCCGCGGCAGACCTCCGCCCACCACTTCTCGTTGAGCCGGTTGATCTTCGTGGTGTTCTTGCGGATAATGATATAGCACGCGCCAAGCCCGGCATTCCTCGGGAACCCTTCCCGCTCATACCGGTCGATCTGCTCCTTGATTATCTTCGGGTTGTCCAGGCCGCGCTTCATGCAGACTGCCGCCTCGTCGTACAGGCAGTCGCGCGCCGGGTGCGAGAAGACCGCCATGTCGCTCTCTTTGGAGGCTGCCAGCTCGACCAGAGCCTCAGGGGAAGAGTTCAAGACAATGTTACCGTCTACCCAGATTGTCCACGGGGCGTCAAAAAAGAGGTGTGGCAGAAGCTTGTATATCTTCGCGTTCCGGCGGGGATCCCTGAAATTGTCGTAAGCGGTGAATGTATGTACGTCGTCGCGAGGCGCATCCTTCCCGCCGGTGATCGCCGAGTACACCTGCACCGTTTGAGGCGGCGCGCTCCCCCGCGGCTTGACTGCCGCCGCCCCCGCGCCCTTCCCCTTGTTGAATATCCTGTTTAGCATTTAACTACCCCTGATCATTCACGGAAGTTCACGAACTGGAGATCCAGCCCGAAGTCCTTCTCTTTAAAGAGCGCGATGCATTCTTGTAAAATATCGCGTTTCTTGCTCGAGACCCGCAGCTGATCCTGCTGGATCTGCGCCTGCGCCTTTATCTTAGTGGATTTCAGGTACTTGACCATCTCCTTCGCCTTCTCCGTAGAGATACCCTGCGCGAGCGTTATCTTCTGACGCACCAGCCCGCCAGAAGCGGGCTCCACCTTGCCGTAGCTAAGCGCCCTTAGCGATACTTTCCTCTTCACGAATTTCGTCTGCAGGATATCGACTACCGCTTTTAGCTTATAATCATCATCACCGGTGATCGTGATCGACTCCTCGTCCCGTTGTATCGCGCTCTTACTGCCCTTAAAATCGTAGCGCTGGCGTATCTCCTTAATTGTCTGGTTTACGGCATTATCGACCTCTTGCATATCTATTCTTGACACAACGTCAAATGTCGGCATAATCTATCCTCCTATGATAAAAATCTGATAAAATTCTACTCCAGGGTTTTGCTCAGCACTTCAGTTAAAGACTAACCTCTAAACTTGAATACTACCCAATTAGATGAAACATTATGTTTCCCCCCTGTTTATTTATCTGTGACAGCATAATCAATATAAGCTGTTTTGTCAAAAAGGTTTTTACCCATCAAGATGGTTTTCAGGGAGTAGCTCTAAGTTGCCCCGCTGATTAAGGCCTTGGCACGCGACCTAAAAAAGCTCCTGATTTCTGTCATTGCGAGGCGATAAAGGGACTTTTGCCAAATAGAAAAATATCCCTGTTTCAAAAAAAGCAACGCTTGTAAGTTATTGAAAAAAGGGGGGGGCGCCGTGAGCGGAGGCGAATGGGGGATTTCTTTACCGTACAAATTCCCTTTATTGCATTGGGTAACATCCCCTTTATAGGCGGCTTCTCAATTGGCGTAGTGGATAGAGAAAGCTCCGTGGTAATGCGTGAAAACGCTTTCGTGCTTATATTTTGAGATTGTAAATATTGTCAAGTATTTTTCATTTGATATCTTTTACTTTTTCTGGCATAATGGTTAGATATTATATTATTGATTATATTTAACCAGCATGATTTGCAACGATTCAGGGGGCAGCATCATGCTGCGGGCAATTATTAGCAAGGTGTTCTTAGTTTTTGCATATTGAGAATGTTATGGGTATTGATGGGAGTCATCCGTGACTCTTGCCCGTTGGGCGGCTGGCGCCCTCCAAATCCACTATGCTGTGGATTTGTGTTTGACTTATTGCATTACAAGGGGAGGGCTACATGGGAACAACATATCAAAAAAA
>JAJRZU010000081.1 GCA_024275075.1 Deltaproteobacteria bacterium
GGCTGATACCCTTTTTTATCCCGTTTAATATCTCCTGGTTACCAGACTCGATACCGTAGTGGATCTCTATGCAGCCGGCTCTTTTCATGAGTTCAAGCAGGTCAGCTGAGACTTTGTCAACCCGCGCGAGGCACCGGAAGCTTATTTTCATACCCTTTTCAATGAGCATATTGCAGATGCTTTTCACACGCTCTATGTTCAACATGAAGATATCGTCGATAAAATAGATGTCTGTTATGTTGAACCTGTTCACTATCCCGCTTATCTCATCGACAATATTTTGCGCCGACCGTTGGCGGTAACTCTTACCAAAGAGGCCTTTGAAGCAGTACGTGCAATGAAACGGGCAGCCGCGGCTTGACATGATCGTCGCGATAACCTTACCGGCTCTCGTCTTTAACGGGTATTTGTCAAGCTCAAAGAGATCGCGCGCGGGCAGTGGCAGCTCATCGAGATCCGCCACAAGCTCACACGGCTCATTCTTCATCACCCTGCCGGCGTCTTTGTAGTAAAGCCCTTTTACGGTGGAGAGCTCACCTCCCCCATCTTTCAGGGCGGTGACAAGCGCGCTAAACGCTCGCTCCCCCTCACCGGCTATGACATAATCGACGCACTCCTCGCTAAGCGTCTCTTCAGGGAAGAGGCTTGGGTGCGGGCCGCCAAACACGATCTTCGCATCGCACACTTTTTTTATCTCGCGGGCAAGCGATACGGCCTCTTTGTATACGTTGGTCATGCTGGTCATACCGACAATGTCCGGTGCGCAGCGTTGTATCTCCGCGGCATTTTGCTCTGTATCGGCTGTGGAGTCCAGATTGAAATCGAATATCCTGATATCTATGCCCGGCGCTGATTTGATCACACTCGCCGCCAAATACGCCAGGCCAAGCGGAGGGTACGAATTGCCGTTTTTCCACCTGGGCGCTACCAATGCGATTCTCATTACTACCTCTTAGTCAAAGAAGGCATATTTTATGATGGAGTATATAGCGGATATGCCGTCCTTCCATGTGATCTTCTTCCCCTCGTCATAAGTCCTGCCGCTATACGAGATCGGTATCTCGTATATCCGGCACTTCTTGCGCGCGATCTTGGCGGTTATCTCGGGCTCCACACCAAAGCGCTTTGACTTTATCGTAATATCCTTGATAAGTTCCGCCTTGAACACTTTATAGCAGGTCTCCATATCGGTCAGGCTCAGGTTGGTGAACATGTTTGACAGCGTTGTGAGGAACTTGTTCCCAATAGAGTGCCAGAAGAAGAGCACCCGATGGGTGCCGCCGGAGAATCGGGAACCGAAAACGGCGTCCGCCCTGCCGTCAAGAATCGGGGCGAGCAGGTTGTGGTACTCTTTCGGGTCATACTCCAGGTCGGCGTCCTGAACGATCACAATATCACCAGAGACGTTCGCGAAACCGGTTCTTAGCGCGGCTCCCTTACCCATATTCTTCTCATGAAAGAATAGCCTTATATCATTATCTGTTATCTCTTTTAACAACGCCCTTGTGCCATCAGTGGAATAATCATCTATAATTATTATCTCTTTTGGTATGTCAACGTCCTTCACCTGCCTGATTATCTCATGAATGGTATCTTTCTCGTTATACACCGGTATCACTACAGATAATTTCATACATGTATCTCCTTCAAGAATAAAGGGTAAAAATATAGATGAGAATAAAAGAAATCCTGTATATTGTCAACAACAATATGCGGCCATCCCAGTGGTTTTCAAGGAGCGCTTTTGTTTTTATGTCGCTGATTTTTGCGCTAAAACCGGCACAAAGCTCTTGACGTTGACATGCGAGACAGAACCTGTATTAGTGAATATTTACAATTAATTTACAACATATTCACTTATCTTATGATATATACATTAAACAAAAAAATGTGATGGCTTGCAGGCTTTAATGCTTGCTTTTTGTTCAAGAATATTATAAATTAAATTTTAATGGTACGAGGAGGAAGGAAATGAGAAAGAGAGTATTATTAATTGTTGTATTTTTCATTTTACTTGGCATTACCAGCGTATTCGCAAAAAACAGTTTCGATGTAACAGTAAAAGTAGACAGCGACACCTTGTTCTCACAGGAGAGCCTGTGGGCAACGGTGAGGTTGAAAAACTTATTAAAAGAGCATTATATTTTACGACACTTTGAAGCAAAGAATAATGGGGAAGGATTTTCAGTCAAATTAAAAAAGGGTGGTAATGGCCTGGCGTTTATCGAAGGTGATGATGCAAAAGCGGTAGAGGCCACTGAGTCGGAAGCCGATACCGCGGCCGGCTCTGTCACCAAAGAAACCACATTGTTTGAGAACGCGTTTTATGATATTTATGTGAGTCTTAATGACCGCTTTGGTATATTATCAAACGGTGAATATGCGGTTCAGGTAAGCTATACCGACGAAAATGGCGACACCTTTGAATCAGAAGAAGTTACATTCAAACTAACTGATTTAGATGAATCGAAGTTTGATACTATATTCAAGAAAATAAATTTTACGACGCGGACGTTGGAGTTCGCTTTGATGAACTATAATATTAAAAAGGGTAAAAGCGCCATGTTTTTTAAGTTGATGTCTTTGGAGGAGCCTGATAAAGTGGTGCTCTTGCGGCGATTAGGTGAATATGCGAAAGGCGGCAAATTAGACATAAAGCAGGCGGGAAACGGCACATTCGGTCTCATTTACCAGATAAATAACGATAACTACCGATTTGTTGTAATAAACAGCAATGGCAAAATACTAAAAGACAAGTTTTTTGACGCAGTTACATTGCCGCGGCTGGAAGTAAGCTCAAGCAGCGAGTTTATCCTAAGGATTAAATAAGGTTCCGTTAAAGGGGAATTGGAAATGGCAGATAATAAATGGGAGTATGGGCAGATTTTCATCGCAAAACCTGATGTATTTGGTGGCTTACCCAAGAAGCCTTTGGATTTAAGGAAGATAAATAGAGCAGGGAAAGCGGGCTGGGAGCTTGTTTCCACCGTACCCTTCACTGTAGGACAGGGAGAAGTAAAAGGCACCTTTTTTATACTAAAACGAGAAATGACCGAAGAAGATAACGATAGTGACGAACTATAGTCAAGCTTATCAAATCAAAAAGTATCTGTGTTATTCCATTCTTTCTGTCCTGATACTGCTGTCATTTGCCAGCAATACGTATTCAGCGTTCTCTCAGGACAAAAAATGTATTATATGTCATATTAACCGCAGTGAAGAGTTTTTGGAATTAGTCGCAGACGGTGTATTTGATCACGAGCTGACAGACCTTGTCTCTGAAGAAATCTGCTATAGCTGCCACAACGTATCAGTAAATGACTCCAGAGCGACCTTCACCGCGAACCACCACCCGGTAAAAGTCGTACCATCTTCCGCAGTAAGGATCCCCTTGGAATATACATTAAACGAAAAAGGCGAGATGGATTGCGGTACGTGTCACACTCCTCACACGGGCAAGCAGAAAGACAATAAAATCGCATTCCTGCGTGAATCTAACAAGAACTCGAAGATGTGCATAAAGTGCCACGTGGCTTTAACACAGGGTCCAAAATATGGGGAGCATAGAATAAATGTCCCTCTTGATTTGCTAAGCGTCGACCCGGAGATCATTACGTCAAGGGGCGGGAAACTCGGGGACGGCAATAAGATCATCTGCGAGACATGCCACATAACTCACGGTGCGCAAAAGCGGAAGCTCTTGATCTATTATGAGGAAGGTGAAAACTTTTGTAGCTTGTGTCACGAGGACAACCCAAGCAAGGAGAGCGTCGGTAACGGTATGGAAACGCACCCGATATACAACGAGGATATCAAGTCCGCGGTGCCGGAGGCCTGGCCTAACGGGAGACGGATAAGGAGGGCGAAGAACGGTGACTTCACTTGTCAGACCTGTCACAAGGCGCATTATGGTTATAAAGGGCAGCTTGCTTACAAAAACAAGACCGGTGAGATGTGCGTTGTCTGCCACCCGGGCAGAACGAGTTCACCCGAAGACGAGGTGAAAAAGAACCATATCCTGACCGCTGGAGATGATGAAACGCCCGCGGTAAACTGTATAAGCTGCCATACCGCCCATAACGCTTTTTATGACCCTGAGTCTGAAACGGCGAAGCTTTTGGTGAAGAGCAACGCCGACTCCGACCTTTGTTATGAGTGTCACTCTGACAAGAAGACCGACAACATAACCATTGTGGAGTTAAGCGGTAACCACCCAAACAATATGCCTTTTAAAGAAGGGATACAGATGAGGAGCAAGCTTCGGTCGTTAGGCGGCAAGACCGGTACGGACGGGAACATCATTTGCAACTCATGTCACAGCATCCACGACTCAAAGACAAAAGAGGCGAACCTTATTATATCAAAAGAGCGGCTATGCCTGTATTGTCATGATAACCAGAACTTCTTGAACCCGATATCCGCCGCGAACGGTACGCACCCCACCAACTTATTGCCGAAAAAGGCGACGATACCCAAGGAGGTTTTGGAGAAGGGACAGCTAAGCGCAATGGGCGAGATAATATGTCTCACCTGCCACAGCGTTCACTCGGCACAGAGCCAGACCAAGCTCCTTACTTTTTTTAATAATAAGGATGAATATTGCATAACCTGTCATTCTAATATGGAGAAGATGCTTAAGGGCAAGCATAACCTTAAGAACACCGCGCCTAATGAAAAGAACATATTAGGGCAGACCGTCGGGGAGAGCGGGATGTGTGGAGTATGCCATACTGCGCACACTTACGGCAGGGAGATCAAAGACAAGAAGAAGGATGTGATTAACCAGGTCTGCCTCGGCTGCCACAACGCGGACGGTATAGGCGCTGATTTGGGTGAGGAGAAGGAGTTTAATCACCCTGACAACGCTTTCCTGACTGACAAGTTCAGGCTCTATTCGCTGCCCATATACACCGAGAACGGAAAAAGAGTCGTAAGGAACGGGAAGATAATGTGCTCCACGTGTCATAATATCCATGAGAATGAAGAGTATACTATACAGAAGAAGCTTTTGAGAATAAAAAGTGAGAATGTTTCGGGTATATGCCTGAACTGCCACACTGACAAAAAGAGGATATTTGGTACTTAACATGATTTTACGACGATCGGGTTAGAGGGTTTCGAGAATATCAAGGGTAAATCCTCAGAGACTGACGGTGTTTGCGCGCCCTGCCATGTCGCTCATGGCGGCACTACATACTTCGCGTTCTCGCAGAATATAACGCAGGACACTACAAAAGACGTTGTCAGCAATATCTGCCTGAGCTGTCATTCTGAGCAGGGTATCGCCAGGGAAACGATAATAATGAGTACCGGTCATAAGGTCAACATTGAGATGGAGAACACCGGTCTTGTAAAAAACAAGCTGCCATTGTACGATTTCTTTGGGAAGAAAGGCAAGGATAACAAAGTGCTCTGCTCGACATGCCACGATCCGCACACCTGGGGCTGGAACCCAACTACGGCAAGTTTCGTACCCGCCCCGTATGATGATGTTGAAGGAACCACCCAGAACAGTTTCTTAAGGCGGACAGGGAAAAGCACTGATAACCTGTGTTCGATATGCCACAAAAATGAGTCTATTATGGAAGGCACAGTTCATGACCTGGGCTTAAGGAAGGGTGAAAACAAGGATAGAGGTCTGTGTGAAATCTGCCACTCCGTTCACAACCCGAAATATGACGTATTGCTGTGGGATTATGCGTTCAAGGAAGGGAATGATGAAACGGTATTCGCTCAGCGTATCTGCTTTAACTGCCATAACAAAAAGAAGCTCTTTGGTACTGAAAAGAAGAAACGATATAACCACCCGATAAACCAAAAAGTAACCACGACTTTCGGTAAGGAAAAGGTCAGGACAACACTCCCTCTTTATACTGATGCTGGGGAGAAGGATAATGTATCTGGTAAGATAGTCTGCTTCACATGCCATGATATACACAGGTGGAACCCAAAATCAGTGACAAAAAAGGGTGGGTTCGGCATAGAGGGTGAAACGTCCAACTCCTTCTTAAGGGTCTCGGCTAATGACGGGTATTTGTGTACAAATTGCCATGAGAAGAAGATTTCTTTGTTTAATACAGAGCATGACCTAAGGGACAACGCGCCATTTGAAGAGAATCTTAAAGGACTGATACCCGAAGAGTCCGGCCCGTGCGGGGTATGCCACGTCAGCCACAACGCGTCCAAGGAGAGCGTCTTCTTATGGAACAGGCGCTTCGGTAAGGATGTCAACAAGCTTACCGCGCTTTGTAAAAGTTGTCACGCCGACGGGAAATGCGCCGAGGCGAAGCAAACCGAGCTGAATTATCATATTCCGCAGGATCACACCATCATAACTTATGGAAAGCAACTTATCTTTATGAACATACAACAGTTTACAAACACTTCGGGCATCTTAAGCGAAACAAATCTGCCGCTTTATTCAAGCGCCAACGAGGAAGCCCGGGAAGGGTTCCTACAGTGCATCAGCTGCCATGATCCGCATAAATGGAGTGCAAACCCTTACATGACCGGTACTGGCAAACCTGAAGAAGGTGACATATCCAACAGCTTCTTAAGGTTGCAGATACCTGAACAGGCGAGCAAGACATTATGCGTCAGTTGCCACGCGAATAGAACGCCGGCGAAGTACGAACAGTTTCACTTACCGAAACCTGCGTCAGAAATAGCGGAGGATGCAGCAGAAGATTACGACAGCTACGATGATTACGATGAAGATTATGATTATGATTACGACACCTACGACTATTATGATGAATAATTCGCCTCATGATAAATTCGCCTCCATCGATATCGGTACTAACACCATCAGGCTGCTGATCGCGTGCTTTGATAACGGTGCCTTGCACGCGATAAAGCGGTCGCTGAATATCACGCGGCTGGGCAAGGGGTTCCACAATACCGGTAAAATCGGCGAAGAGGCATTCTGGGCGTCCATCGAGGTGTTGATCGGTTATGCCGCTCAGATAACGGAGTTCGGGGTGAAATCCACGCGGGTATGCGCCACCGGTGTGTTAAGAAAAGCGGACAACGCCGGTGAATTCGTAAACGAAGCGTACAAACGAACAGGCCTGAATATCCAGATAATATCAGGCGATAAAGAAGCGGCCATGACGGCAACCGGAGTAAAAAGCGCGATAGACACCGGCTCCGCGGGCAGCATTATCTTTGATGTCGGCGGCGGTAGCACAGAGTTCATATTTTCACACGGCAGCCACGACGCGGTAGTACTCTCTCTCGACATCGGCGCCGTTACGCTCTATGAATCCACGGTAAAAAACGACCCCCCGTCCGCGGATGAGTTAACCGCCATGAACAAGACTGTAAGGGACGCGATAAAGGGGCTTATAAAAAAAACGGCGGGCTGTATTGACAGCGACGCTTCACTCATCTTCACCGCCGGCACCGCGACTACGCTTGCGGCAATGAGCCTGAAGATGGGGAGCTATGATCCTGATATGATAAATAATTATACGATAACTTATGATGAGCTGAAAACGTTGTACAAGGAGCTTATTACAAAAACCATGTGTGAGCGTATGCATATCACCGGTATCGAAAAAGGGCGTGAGGATGTCATCGTCTCTGGCGCCGCTATTGCGATAAATGTAATGGAGATATTTAAAAAGGATAAGATGATAATCAGCGATTCCGGCCTCTTAGAAGGCATCATCATCGACAGCCCGGGGAAAGAAACCAAAATATGAAGGTTCTCCTTATAAACCTGCAAAGCAACTTAAGGTTCCCGTCCTTAGGGTGCGCCTACATATTATCGCACCTTAAACAAAATGGCGTGCAGGTGGACTTTTATGACCTCGTCAGCGCCGGCATCAGGTTAGAGCACAAGGGACAGCGGAAAGAGAGCCGGCTTGACTCATCGATAAAGTTTGCGAAAGCGATCATCTCTACCTCGAAGATTGTGCGCCCTATAAAAAAAGGGCTGAAAAGAGTCAAAACGATATATGATTCAAAGAAATCTGATACTATATCTAATGAAGTGATAAGCTCGATCATACCGACAATCAACGCAAACGGTTATGACTTTATACTGATCTCCACCGCACAGCGGTACAACGAATGCGCGAACATAGCGGCCGCGATGAGGAAAGAGAGCGACATACCGCTCATCATCGGCGGGCCGCAGTTCACTATAGACGAGATATCAAAACGCTGGCTTGACCACCGCGCGATAGAGTGCATCGCCGCTTTTGAAGCGGAGCGGTACCTATATGACTTCCTGCGCGGCCACAAAAACGGTGATTTTAGCGCCACGAAAGGTATCTGGTACAAGAAAAACGGCGCCACAGCCTTCACCGGTAAAGCTGACATCATACGCGACATCGACACCGTACCGATGCCGTCATTTCGCGAATATGACCTTACGAAGTACCGGTTTGGTGTCCTGCCTATCCTGACCTCTCGCGGCTGTGCGTGGGGGCGGTGCACGTTCTGCTCGGACCCGTGCGTCACAACCAACATGCACGCGTTCAGGACGCGGGCACCAGAGAGCATCGTAGCAGAGCTGAAAAACGATATCGACAGCTACGGAATCGATAAATTCATATTCCTTGACGAAGAGGTCAACGGCGACATCGACTGGTGGCGCAAGGTGCTTGAGCATATCATAAAGAGCGGTATCGATATAAGGTTCGTCGGGGCGTTTCAGTCAACGAAGCAGATAACGAAAGAGATACTGAAGCTCTCTTATGATGCCGGTTACCGGGTAATCGCACCGGGTATCGAGAGCGGCAGTGACAGGATGCTGAAGCTGATGAAAAAGGGTACGACGGTGAAGATGAACGAGGCGCTGATACAAAACGCGAACGACGCCGGTATCAACGTGCGGTGCGCCATAATGTACGGCTTCCCCGGGGAGAGCTTGGCAGACCTGAAGGATACTATCTCGTTCCTGACACGCAACAAGGCGATAATCAGGAAGATATGGCTGTCAAAATTTTCGATAACAGTCGGCTCACCGATATATAACGACCTTGACCGGCACAAAAAAGAAGGGCTCGTTCGTGACCTCGAATATGACTACATCAAAGGACAGGTATACTTCACCAACCCGATATTGGCGGATAAGGAATACGTAAAACATTTCTACGAACTGCAAAACCTCGCGTCTGAGATCAACCAAAAAGGCTACACCGACAACGCAAAAGACTTTGACCAGATACTGTAATGAAAAGAATATTACAAATTACACTATCAGGCTTTTTGCTGGGGGCTCTCTCTCTTCTGTACTTGTCAGCTTTAGCCATATTCATTCATTAAAAAGTGAAATAAAATACTAACAGATTATTTTTCAGGTTCAAGCACTATCCTGAATCCGCCCCTTGAACTTCTAAGGTCAGGGTAATAACCGTATCTTGCCGCACTGCGTATAAGATTATCGTCGCTTGCCCATGATCCGCCGCGCACAGACTTTGAAACACCTTCCTTCGGCCCCTTTGGGTTGCTCCGGGCGCTTTTTTCATAGTAATCTGTTTTGTACCAGTTACTGCACCATTCCCAGACGTTGCCGCTCATATCATATACCCAGTATGGGCTCTTCCCCTTCGCCAATGACCCTACGTTAAAGATAGTTCTAATCGGGCCATCCCATTCCCTGTTATAATTACTATGCATACGTGTCGGTTTCCGGTTACCCCACGGGTATATCCGCTGATCTGTACCGCGGGCGGCTTTTTCCCACTCGGCTTCGGTAGGCAGCCGGTAATTCTCCCCGGTAGCCTGGCTCAACCATTTACAATAAGCGATCGCATCGTACCAGCTTACATTGACAACCGGCTGGTTCTCTATCTCTGTTGGATACGTGCGCCCATCCCAGAAGTTGTAATCGCTGTCAAGCCCTTCTACATTCACCGGGGGCGGGTACCCTGTCGCATCTATGAATTCCTTATATTCCTTGTTTGTTACCTCATATCTTCCGATATAATAAGAATCGACAAAGACAATGTGGACAGGCCGCTCATTAATATGCCCTCTCTTGCTCCCCATCTGAAAATCGCCGGCGGGAATGACTACAAGCTCTCCGGGGAAAAGCGGGAGCGGACCGGCAACCTCGTAATCCTCTAAATCCTCATCATCTAAAGGAGCCTGCTGCCTATCCCCCTCTATTACCGCCTGCTCTTCAGCTTCCTCAGGAGAGATCTCTTGCAAAAACTCCTCTTCTGGTGATACATCCGGCCCCCTGGAAGCCTTGATCTCCTGCGTAACCTGAAGCTGCCCCCTTCTTCGGGTGAAAATAAATTCGCCGCCCCGATCGCCGCCTTGTACCCTGCCAAAGTCCGGTGTCTGCGCCCGAACGGATTTAATCGATACCTTTAACTTCAAATACGCGCCTAACTCTGACCCGGTGACGATCCCGTCTGGAATACCCTGCTCGGCGGAGCCGTTCATCCCCTCCACCAAAGTCGAGATGAACAGTGAGATCCCAGAATCCAGGAAGGTGATTGAATGTCCCGCTTTGCCCGCGGTTATTACCTGACGACCTTTTGCTGAAGTAACGGTCAACATATAACCAGGCCTGCTTTGCGGTATGCTTACAGCTTTTTTTAATGAGAGACCGGAAATGCTGGTGTCATAAACAACAAGAACGTGTTTCGCGGCTAATTTTGCAAAGAAGACATCTAATACGTCAATCGAGAAGGTAGTCTCCCCAAATTTATCATTATCTGCGTCGTAAGGCAGGATATAGCCTTCAAAGATATTCGGCGCGATCTCTTTTGAAACACTCCTTGAAGCGATGAAGATAAATACTCTGTCGTTTTCCTTCACCTTTTTCATAAGCTCACGTTCGAATAAGTCTGTTATATTTTCAATGGTAGCTTTTTCATTGTAATACTCGATAATATTTCTAAAGCCAAGCGTCCTTAACTCCCGCTTTAGATACGCCGCGTCCCTTAACGCATAATTAAGCGGCTCCATATTAATATACTCATCTATAGCAATGATAACCGCGTAACTCTTTGAGTATAAAGTATTTAAATTCAAGATGGTCTTTTGAGCTTCGGGCTGTGCGATCTTCGCCCCCTTGAGCACAACATCCTGAACATGTACCCAGCCCAGGTTATTACCATATAATTTAAGCTTGTACCAACCACCGGGTTTCTGCTCGACAATCCCATATATTTCATTTTTATATAGCTTGTCGATAACCACCGAACCGGTGTCAGCTTTTTCATAAGCCTCGACCTCATCTTTTTTGATGCGTAATATCCTCGCATCAACAAAAGAAGCCGCTAATATCAATGAAAATATTGTCAGTAAGAAAATGCCGGTTTTTAATCTCATATTATAATATAAGTTTTATACCCCTTACAGCTTGCCTTATCCTTTGCTCGTTTTCCACTAAAGCGAACCTTACATAATCATCGCCGGACTCGCCGAAACCGATACCAGGTGAAACTGCAACTTTGGCTTCCTTTAACATGAACTTTGTAAACTCTAAAGAACCCATCTTCTGATACTTGTCTGGAATCTTTGCCCAGACAAACATCGTAGAGTTCGGTTTGGCAATATCCCAGCCGACTTTACTAAGGTTGTCTATCAGCACATCTCTTCTTTTCTTATATAACTCCGCGATATCTTTTACACAATCCTGGGGGCCGTTCAACGCTATTATCGCAGCTATCTGTATCGGTTGGAATATTCCGTAATCCAGGTAACTCTTTATGCTCTGAAGAGCGCCGACCAGCCTTTTGTTCCCGACACAAAACCCTATCCGCCAGCCGGGCATATTATAACTTTTCGACATAGAGAATAGCTCGACACCGACATCCTTGGCGCCCTTGGCCTGCAGGAAACTCGGGCACTTATAGCCGTCAAAGACAATGTCCGCATAAGCTAAGTCGTGGACAACAATAACGTCGTGCTCCTTCGCGAAATCCACCACTTTCTGGAAGAAGTCCAGATCGACGATCTCCGTGGTAGGGTTATGCGGGAAGCTTATTATCAACATCTTCGGCCTTGGCCACGCCTGTTTATACGCCTCTAACATATCATCAAAGAAATCAGAATCCTTTTTAAGCGGTATCGTTCTGACCTCGCCGCCGGCTATCACCACACAGTATTTATGGATCGGGTACGTCGGGTCGGGCACCAAAACAGAGTCACCGGGATTTATCGTCGCAAGTGCAAGATGAGACAACCCCTCCTTTGCACCGATCGAGACGATCGCCTCGGTCTCGGGGTCGATATCGACGTCGTAGCGCCTTTTGTACCAGTCGGCGATCGCCATCCTTAGCTTTGTGATACCTCTTGACGCGGAGTACCTGTGGTTGCGCGGATTATATGACGCTTCCACAAGCTCGTCTACAATGTGCTGAGGCGTCCCTGTATCCGGGTTACCCATACCTAAATCGATTATATCCTCACCGTTATGCCTTGCCTGTATCTTTAACTTGTTAACAGTAGCGAAAACATAGGGCGGCAGTCTCTTTATCCTTGAAAATTCCTCCATAACCTCTCCATACATTTTTATTAAGGCTTGCCTGTTTATAGGGTTTAATACCTCGCAGCTTGCTGCGTAATTATTTAAAATTGACACCTCGTAGCTCTGCTGCGGGGTAGTTCATTATGAATTAAAAATCGAACGCTTTTTTAAGTCATCTTTATCGTAATTGTTTATTGTTTGTACTTCTTCGGCGTATCTTTTGCAAAGCCCTTTTTGCGGAGAACCGAATAAAGACCGACTTGTTGTTTAAAAGCTTTTGCAATTCACCGTCCGCCTTTTTATCTCCGATGTCGCCAAGCGCCATTACAGCATAATTCCAGACCCTTCTCATCTCCTCATCTTTGATTATTTTAATCAATCCATTTACCGCTTCGTCGCCCCCCACCATACCAAGAGCGTGAGAAGAATACCTTACGACAGAGATGTCTTTGTCGTGCAGGTTATCTAATAAAGGCAAGACAGCGAGCCGGTTACCGATGATTCCAAGAGCCCACGCGGCGTCCATCTTAGTCAACCTGTCTCCTCTTTGAATCTCACCGATCATGATAGGTACGACTTCGTCACCCATGCTGATAAGTTTCTCAAGGGCATTCTCACGCTGTTCGATGTCCTTGCTCGCCAGATTTTTTAAGTAATCATTGATCTCATCCTTTTTTTCAGCAAAACAGGATAGGGTAGACATAATAAAAAGTAGCAAGGCCGCGATAATTGTAGTTGACCTGAACAAGAAGACGCCCCTTTTTGTCATTTTTAACCTCCAGATAAACATATAATATCCCTTATTTTATAATTAGTCAATGATATTTTATCAGTAAAAAGCCGGTCGTTAACTTATATATAGCTTTAAAAGCAAATACGGGAGTTAACCGGTTTCCCCCGCAACAAACGGCACATGCCCTGTAATAACAGTCCCTCTATATGCTCACTCCTCGCGATGACAGCCCTGCACCGTCATTGCGCGGCGCTTTAGCGCTTTTCAAAAAGCGGGAGCGCGGCAATTTCAACTGCAAACGTTAAAATGAATATAAGACTATACATCCGAATAAATGAAAGAAAAATCGGGGAAACTCCATGCAAATAATACGTTGACAAGAGTCACGACTTAGTATATACATACCACAACTCAAAATGTAGTCCTAATGAACACTTCACAATTAAGCAGGTAGCAGGTAGGATGGGGTACTGCTGAAAGCATACCCCATCAATAAATGAATGAAAACGATGAGTTACTCCGCTGGAGGTAACCCATCCTACGGACTCAATAGGTACTAAACAATATAATTTATAAAGGTAATCATTAATGGAAATAAGAAATATCGCGATCATTGCCCATGTCGATCATGGCAAGACAACTTTGACTGACGCTATTATGCGCCAGACCGGTATGTTTGAAGAGAATATGAGTATGGATACCAATACCCTGGAGAAGGAGCGCGGTATCACGATCTACTCGAAGAACACCTCGGTATTCTATAAGGACACCAAGATCAACATTGTCGATACCCCTGGCCATGCCGATTTCGGGTCTGAGGTCGAGCGCGTTTTGCGTGCTATCGATTCTGTGCTGCTCATCGTCGACGCACAGGAGGGGCCGATGCCACAGACACGGTTTGTCCTGAAAAAGTCGCTCGAACTCGGGCTAAAGCCTATCGTTGTGCTGAACAAGATCGATAAGCCCGCCGCGAACGCGCACGAGGCCGAGGGTAAGGTGTTTGACCTTTTCTGCGATCTTGGCGCCAACGACGAGCAGCTGGATTTTACGACGGTATACGCTATCGGTCGTGACGGTGTCGCGATGCTTGAGCTCGATGACGAGCACAAATCGCTTGAGCCGCTTCTTGACACTATCCTGAAGGAGGTCAAGCCGGCGGAGGCGAACGCTGACCTTCTGCTCCGAACGCAGCCGTTTAACCTTGCTTATGATAATTATCTCGGCAGGTTGGCTATCGCGCGGGTATATGAGGGCACGATGCGCTCAGGTGATACGATATATATAAAGAAGCCGGGTGGCGAGACGCGAAGCGGTAGGATAAATAAGCTCTTCACATTCCAGGGGCTGACCCGCCACGAGGTGAAGGAGGCGCAAGTAGGTGATATTGTTATGGTTGCCGGTCTGCCGGATATCTATATCGGTGAGACTATATGTGCGGAGTCTGACCAGGAGCCGCTGCCCGCGATCGATGTCGATGAGCCTACTATCACGCTTGACTTTCTTGTCAACGACTCCCCATTTGCCGGCCGCGAGGGTACGTTTGTCACCAGCAGGCAGATCAGTGAGCGGCTGGAGAAGGAACTTGAGGTGAACGTCGGTCTCGAAGTAGATTTCTCCACGCCTGAACGGTTTAAAGTCGCCGGTCGCGGCGAGCTGCATATCGCTATCCTGCTTGAAAACATGCGCCGCGAGGGGTATGAGCTCCAACTATCACAGCCGCACGTGATAACCAAAACCATTAAAGGTAAGCTGCATGAGCCGTTCGAAGAGATGACGATAGATATCCCGAGCGAGTTTCAGGGCAACGTCATCGAGAAGATGAGCAAGCGCGGGGCGGTACTGAAAAATATGAGCCACCATCACAACTCTCTGCGCCTCGTCTTCGAGGGGCCTACCCGTGGATTTCTCGGGTACCACCGCCACTTCATCGTCGATACCAGGGGCGAGGGGATTATGTCCAGCCGGTTCATCGGGTTCAGGCCGCACGTGGGTGCGATAGCAAAACATGCAACCGGTTCGATGGTGTCCATGGCGACAGGTAAGGTGCTCGCCTACTCGCTTGACAACCTGCAAAACCGCGGCACCCTCTATATAAAACCGAACATCGGGGTCTACCAGGGCATGGTCATCGGTAATACCGCGAAGGGTAACGAGCTCTGGGTGAACCCGACAAAGGGGAAGCAGCTAACGAACATCCGCGCCGCCGGCTCCGACTATAAGATATTCCTCACACCCCCGCAGATCATCGGGATCGAAGACGGTATGGAGATTATGAAAGAGGATGAGTACCTCGAAATAACCCCACAAAGCGTACGCCTAAGGAAGAAGGACCTAAAAGCCCCATAACCCGATTGACAGGTCGCATAGGATGAGTAATCGAGGCTGCCCATCGCAAGATAGTCGGTTCATTCCGAGCAGGTTGCCGTTAAGGCGTTTCCACATTTTTATGAAAACGGCGCAACGCAACGTTTTTGTTCATGTTATTGTTGTATTGCGTTTTGCTTAACAGCAACCTACTTGTTTTTGAGTGACGGTGGATGTTTCATTTTCATATACACCCCACCAGTTTTTAACTCTTCTACCATTTGGTCAATTCTCTTTTTCTTGGTTTCTTCTCTTTTTGCCCTTTCTATCCATCCGATATAGTCATTTCGTTGATAGGCAGGTCTTTGCAGATAAGCTTCCATGACGCAGTGAGCCAGTAGCTGTTCTTCAATGTGCTTCGGCA
>JAJRZU010000082.1 GCA_024275075.1 Deltaproteobacteria bacterium
ATCTTCAAGCCAGTTACAATAAGCGAGATGGTCGAGCTGGTGAGTAAAGCCGAACATTATATAGTATATTAGGAGGATGCATAATGCCTCGACCGATATATTAGCAGATTACATTTGTTTCACATAAATTGAAGCTTTATGAATTATTGCTTGACTAATTTCATTAAAAGAGGAGATGAAAATGATACTGCAATCAATCATCAAATGCCCGTACTGCGGCTTTGAAAAAGAGGAGACGATGCCGACCGACTCCTGCACGTCTTCTTATGAGTGCACAAAATGCAAGAAGATCATGGAGCCAAAGGAAGGTGATTGCTGCGTATTTTGCACTTACGGCAGCGTCAAGTGTCCGGCAAAGCAGCAGGGATCTGACGGATAAACCATCACCACGAAGGCACCCGTCATTTTCCCGTCCAGAGGTAGATAGCGCTTGCGAGTTTTTTGTCGATAGCGGCATGGCTGTTCCCGATCTTAAGGAGATATGACGGGAATTTATGCAGAAGGATAATTTTCATACCAGGTACCACGCCCATCGCCATAAGCTTATGCAGTTTTTTTTCATCATCCGTATGCAGAAACGCGACTTCGCCTTTTTTTTATTTATTAATCTTACAATAAATTCTGAATCGAGCGGCGACTCATACCCGCAGTTCGGACACTTCACAAGGCTGCAATCCGCCTTACTTTTACAACCGCTACAGGCACTTTGAGCAAGCCTCTCATCAAATTCCAGACCACACAGTGAACATTTCATAACGTGACTCCCGCCGAAACTAATATTATATTTACCAACCCTGACACAAAGAACGCGAACGGGAAGATGAATCCCGCCATTAAGAGCGCGACCTTTAGGCCTCTCTCTTTAATGTTCATCGAAAACTGCGCGATGCAGGGAACAAAGAGGCTAAGCGCGATCACCGCCACGAGTAACTGTACCCCCGAGATAAGACCGGCTTTTTGCAGGTCATACAACCCGCCGGCGCCAAAGTCTCTTCTAAAGAAACCGAACAAAAACACCTCCGCCGCGGATTTTGGCAGGCCTATCCACTGTACCGGGTACTCCAGAGCCCTGATGAAGAAGTCAAAAAGCTTTGTTACCTTACCGATCCAGATGAATACGCTGGCGTAGATAAAGAGCGGGAATATCTCTTTGAAATACCATTCGACCCTGGTGTAAGTCTTCGTCAGCACATTCGAGAGTTTTGGCATCCTTAACGGCGATATCTCCATGTAAAAGAGCGGCTTCTCTCCGGGCATGATCTTAGAAGCGAGCCAGCCGACGAAGAGGAAGATAAATGTCATCACCGACATCCATATCCAGAGCGCTTTTGTGCTACCGGCGAGGAGCGCGAGGATCACGCCGAGCTGCGCTGAGCACGGTATCGCCAGCGCCAGCAGTATCGAGGCGATTATGCGCTCTCTCTTCGTTTCGAGCGTCCTCGTCACCATAGTCGCCATCGTGTCGCAGCCGAACCCCAAGACGATCGGTATTACCGCCCGACCGTTAAGGCCGATCCTTTTAAAGAGATTGTCGATCAGCATAGCGAGCCTGGGGAGGTAGCCCGTATCTTCGATGATCGAAAACGCTATGAAAAAGGTGGCGACTATCGGCAGAATCAGCGCGAACGTGTACCTGACGCCGAGCGTGATTATGCCGTATTAATGCACAAAAAGATCCTGCAATACAGGCCACGGGATTATCGCTTCGAAGAGTCCGTTGGTAAAAGGAGTCAGGTACTTCTCAAAGAGTGTTGCCTCTAAAAAATCGACCACTGTCTGCGCGCCGAATACACCGACAAATTTGTACATAGCGTATATCACAAGAATAAAGAGCGGAACGCCGACGACAGGATTTAGAGTGAGCATATCGAGCTTTTCTCTCAGCCCCGCTCCCGACAGTTCTTCCTTGTTGACAACATCATTACATATATCATTTACCTTTTTCTGCCTCTCAAGCCTGAGGAGGTAATTAATCGACATCGACACCCCCTTTTTCGTTTCGGCGATGATCTCACTTATCAGGTCATAACTCTCCTTATCGTTCTCCCTGACCATCGTGATGATCTCCTCATCCCCCATAAGCAAAAGACTGCTTACCGCCCTCTTTGACAACCCGTACTCAGATTTTAACAGAGCCTCAATCCCGCTTATGCTCTCGTCGAGATCGCTCTCATTTCGTCTGCTCTTTATATCCGTACCGGTAAGGCCATAGCCGCCGATAGCGGCCTTTAGCTGATCGATACACTTTCCTTGAGTGGCGACGGTACCGATGACCGGTACACCTAATATCTTTTCGAGCATCATCATGTCTATCTTGATCCCAAGACGCTTGACCTCATCCATAAAGTTCAAGACGAGTATCACCGGTAGCCCCGCTTCAATGAGCTGAAGCGTAAACGGCAGCATCTTTTTTAAGTTCTTGGCATCGACAACGTGGATAACTGCTGACGGCGTCTCATCTAAAAGGATATTCCTCGAAACCCGCTCATCTTCTGTTATCGGTAAGAGTGAGTACATCCCGGGCGTGTCTATTATTTCATAGCGTCTACCGTCTATCTCACTTTTGCCTCTGGTCGTCTCGACCGTCGTCCCCGGATAGTTCGAGACGGTAACGTAAATACCGGTGAGGGCATTGAATATCACGCTCTTCCCGACATTCGGGCTTCCCACCAGAACTACTTTATCCGTTTTGTTTTCGTTTAGCGCCGGTGCGGTTTCATCCATACTCGCCCGGAGTGATTCCTTAAACTTCCCTTTCATCATAAAGCCTCCTCAAAATTAATATATGAGCATACGTACATATAATTAGCGAAAAAAAATATCAATATGTTTTCTTGCGACGTATATAAAATGGCCGCCATAATCACAATACATGAGCACATGTGCATACAATAGGTCAAAAAAAATTGTTGCTACAGTTTCTCCTCTACATGCTCCAAGCCTTCTTCTAATAAGTTAGCGATATGCTCGTCATTTAATGAGTAATACGCCACTCTTCCTTCCCGCCTGTACTTGACAAGATCCATGTTCCTTAAGACCCTAAGCTGATGCGAGACACCTGACTGGCTTATTCCCATGATAGATGTAAGGTCGCAGACACAAAGCTCTTCCTTTGATAGGGCGTATACGATCTTGGTCCTTGTGGGATCACCAAGTACCTTAAAAGTCTCGGCAAGCTTTACAATAACCTCTTGGTTCTTCATGCTCTTATTTACTCTGTTTACACTCTTTTTGTTAACGTAATTTATTTCACAACCAGAGTTTTTCTTTTTATTCTTTGACATAATACTCCGTCAAACCTTTTATATGATTACATGCTCATATGTTATAATAATGTGCAAATGGTATATTGTCAAGTAATTTTTCAAAAATATTTTGGTAAACAATTCACTACCACATCAGGAAGTATTTTAACATCATTTCCCGTGTTTGGTGCCTTCCAGCAAGCTTCGAAAAGTTGTAAGCATAGGATAATACATGTAATATCCTTTTTCTCACCTGAGATGGTGTGTGAAAAACGTGTGTCTTTTTCGTACCGCTTGCGAATAGTGAGATCCCCTTCAAAAAAGGTGCTTTTCGATAAGTGCACGTTATTAAAGGATATACGGTTTAGGATGACGTGCGGACTTCGTCCTAACGTACAGAGAGAAGCGCCTCTCTTAAGAGAAATTTGAGAGAATAAAACTTCTTTTTTGG
Organism: Deltaproteobacteria bacterium; assembly: GCA_024275075.1. Lineage (GTDB taxonomy): Bacteria > Desulfobacterota > JAJRXV01 > JAJRXV01 > JAJRXV01 > JAJRZU01. The sequence goes on from JAJRZU010000082.1 coordinate 3,697, forward strand.
GCAGTAAGAGAGACTTCAAAAAGATACACATAACGCTATAACCCTTTAATTACTTAGGATTTTCTGCCTAACCTCAAGGCGTGATTATCTGTCCTGACTGGGGCGCGTGCCCACATTCATGGTGGAGGGAACGCAGAGTTTAGACCAACCCTCTCTAAAATAAAACGCCCTGTAAAATGCTATGTATATCAGTCAGTTACAGCCTTAACGACCACGTTTATATAAAAATCAGCGGGGAAGCTTTTTTTAGGTCAATTTCTGTGAAGTGGTATAACATGTTGTCATGACTGCTTATTTGTTCCTTGTTGCAAGTTGTGTCGTAGCTCGGTGTCACAGCTTCCTCAAGCTCGCCTTTTTTTCGATTAATATGTCTTCTTTCACGCCCATATAACGTATCATTGCCATCAGAGCTATTTTACTTGACAAAATAATAATCTGTGCTATTCTTATATTGAAGGTGCATATTGTATTAAATTGTTCATCTACCAATCGTGGTAGAAGGAGCTGAGGGGCCGCCTGAAAAGGCGGTCGCTGCGTTTTAGAGCCTATTTTTATATCTCTTTTCTAAATCTTTTCTTTTCCAAGG
>JAJRZU010000083.1 GCA_024275075.1 Deltaproteobacteria bacterium
ACCATAGTCGCCGCGGCTGGTATGGGGAGCCCCTTAAAAAACTGTTTCTCGACAGTATCGACCTGGATATTGAACCGCGCGAGCCTCAGCGCCCCGCAGATGACATATAGAAACGCGCCTAACCAACCGATCCTGCCATACTGACGCAGCGCCCACATGTATATCATGACGCCCGGAGCCACCCCGAACGAGACCAGGTCGGCTAACGAATCATACTCGATACCGAACCTGCTTGTTGTACCGGTCATGCGGGCGACCTTGCCATCCATGCCGTCAAAGAGCGCGGCAGCGATGACAGCTATTGCCGCGTAGTGGAAATTTTCGTTCATCACCTGAACGATAGCGTAGAACCCGCACACCAAAGAAGCGGATGTAAACAGGTTCGGCAGGAGGTAAATCCCCTTTTTCATGTCGTATTTGTAGGTGTCTTTGCGCCGCTTGTAAGTCTTTTTTACCGGTTTTACCGCTTCATCTTTGTTGAACCGAAGCTTTTTCACTTTCATTTCAAGTACCCCAAAACCTCTCCGGCCTTTATCTTCTGCCCGATCTTCGCCGCGATCTTCGAGCCTTTCGGCATATATACGTCAAGCCGTGACCCGAACCGGATAAGCCCGTATCGCTTACCCTTGATGATATTATCACCTTTGCGCGGATATGAGACTATCCTCCTCGCGATAAGCCCCGCTATCTGGACAACCAGCACTAATGCGCCGCCAGGAGTCTTTATCAGCATCGAACAGCGCTCGTTATGTTTAGACGCCTTGTCAAGGCTCGCGTTGAAGAACTTGCCCGGGTGATACTTTATTTTGGTGACCTCACAGGTAACGGGCACCCGGTTAATATGGACGTTGAATACGTTCATAAAGATGCTTATCAGTATCACGTCACCATTTATAAACTCGTCTTCATGACGCTCCTCAATTTTTATCACCTTACCGTCTGCAGGAGCGACAACGCTACGTTCAGCTGAGTCTATCTCCCTGACGGGGTTGCGGAAAAAATATGCGGTGAACAGCCCGAAAGCTGTGACAATCACCCCTTCGACGCGAAAGTCATAATCACTATGTGCATATCGCGCGAAGAAAAGACCTATACCTAACAGAAGAAAGAAAAAGACTAAGGACTGCCCCTCTTTCGCGATTAAATTGTTCTGGTTTCTCATAATCTATTATCGATTAGTTCTTCTTCTTGTCGACTATCTTCCCTTTCTTCAGCCACGGCATCATATCCCTTAACTTCTTACCGACCTTCTCTATATCATGAGACTCCGCCCTGTTCGTAAGTGCGTTAAATACCGGTTTGTTTACCCTGTTCTCAAGCATCCATTCGCGGGCAAACTCACCGTTTTGGATCTCTGACAGTATCTTCTTCATCTGTGCACGCGTCTCATCGGTGATGATCCTCGGGCCGCGTGTTATATCACCGTACTGAGCAGTATTACTGATCGAGTACCTCATGTTGGCGATACCACCCTCATGGATAAGGTCGACGATAAGCTTAAGCTCATGCAGGCACTCAAAATACGCCATCTCCTTGGAATATCCCGCCTCCACCAAAGTATCGTAGCCCGCCATGATAAGCTCTGTGGTGCCGCCGCAAAGAACGACCTGCTCACCGAACAGGTCAGTCTCGGTCTCCTCACGGAATGTCGTCTCAATGATACCGGCCTTACCGCCACCGATCGCGCTCGCATACGCTAACGCTATATCCTTAGTGTTCTTCGACGGGTCCTGATGCACAGCGATGAGGGTCGGTACGCCGCTGCCCCTTGTGTACTCGTGCCGAACCAGGTGACCGGGGCCTTTTGGCGCCGCCATGAACACATTCACGTCCTTCGGCGGCTGGATCTGCCCGAAATGGATGTTGAACCCGTGCGCGAACGCGAGGTAGTTGCCCTTCGTAAGGTTCGGTGCGATCGCCTCTTTGTACATGTCGCCCTGTAGCTAGTCTGGCACCAATATCATAATAATATCAGCCCACTTCGTAGCATCGCCGGTCGTCATCACTTTCAGGCCCGCGGCTTTCGCTTTCTTTATCGAGCCGCTCCCTTTCTTCAGCCCGACGACAACGTTCATCCCGCTATCTTTCAGGTTGTTAGAGTGCGCGTGTCCCTGGCTGCCATAACCGATCACGGCGACCTTCTTCTTCTTCAGCAACGTCTTCTTCGCGTCTTTGTCATAGTATACCTTCATTAATCCAAACTCCTTTTGCTTTTTATTTTTCAACGAACGACATAATACACAATATTAAACAAAAAGTAAATCAAAAATACTTGTGAGCATACAAATTGTTTAGGCTATTACTCTGTGTATAATTATTTAGTAAAATATTGACGGCTACAAATACCTCGAAAAGCTTATGCGGTCACCGGACTTAATACCTTTTTCAACTCTCTTGAATCTACTCTTTGCAAGCTCGACCGCCACAGGTTCAAAAATGCTGGTGCCGAAGTTTGTGTTAAGCGAATGAATAAATGAGTACAATGCCAAGCGGTCTTTACCTAAAAGTCTCGTGTGAAACGGCATAACCGCAGGTTCAGGATTATGGTTCGCAAATTTATTTCTCAAAGCGGCCTTGAGGACATTTTC
>JAJRZU010000084.1 GCA_024275075.1 Deltaproteobacteria bacterium
ACAAGGAGCTTAACGCAATCGTCACCGAAGAGGAGTCGCCGGAAAAGAAGAAGAAGAAAGTGCAAAACGACAAGTTTTTTGAGAACTATCTCGATGGCAGCGGTATATAATTTGTACGGGGGAAATATGTACGGGGGAAATCTTTGCGGGGAGAGATATGTACGAGGAGAGGCTCTACCGAAACAGCATAAAAGACACGAAGCTCACCAGCTATGAAGTGATCGTGAAGGAGACCGACCTTTTTGTCAGGACAGATACGGATCTGAAGACGAAGGTCGAGAACAGCGTAGTCAAGTACCGATTTCAGCTTGAGAACTATATAAACAGCCATAAGGATTTTTCTGGGGCGCTTGCACCGCTACCGGTGGACGAGCTCGCCCCGAAGATAGTCCGGCAGATGGCGCAGGCTGGCAAGCGCGCGGGGGTGGGTCCTATGGCGGCTGTAGCTGGCGCCGTATCGGAGTTTGTCGGTCGCGATATAGACGCCTTCAGCCGCAACATCATCATAGAGAACGGCGGCGATATCTACCTGAAGACCGAAGTGAAGAGGACGATATCAATTTATGCCGGCGACTCTGTACTAAGCCATAAGGTCGGCATTCTGGTCAAGCCTGAGATGTCACCGCTTGGTATCTGCACATCGTCGGGTACTGTCGGTCATTCGCTGAGCTATGGCAGGGCGGACGCCGTGTGTGTCATAAGCAAATCGACACCGGCGGCGGACGCGGCGGCAACGGCGACGGGCAATATCGTTAAAAGTGAAAATGATATAAAAAAGGGGCTTGTTTTCGCGCTCAGCATAAGCGGCGTCGATGGCGTATTAATAATCGTCGGCGATAAGTTAGGCGCTTATGGCGACATAGAGCTGGTGAAGTTGTAGAGCGGCTGACATTCAGGGAGGGGAGCCACAAATTACCTGAACACTTGCGAAATCAATTGTAAATCGCGCACCTATGCACGCGTACCTGTCTGCGGCGGCAGAGTGTTTGTCACGCACCAGTAGAACTGCATCTCTTTCATAGTTGCCGTGAATTCTTTGAAAGTAACCGGTTTCGTTATATAGCTGTTCGCGCCGTAGCTGTAGCTTCTCGCGATCTCTTCCTCATTCTTTGATGTTGTCAGCATGATAACCGGGATGTTTTTCAGGTTCTCATCCTCTTTAATGACTTTCAGCACCTCCATACCGCTTTTCTTAGGGAGCTTGATGTCCAACAGAATCAGAGCCGGCATCGGGTATGCCTCATCATCATCAAACTTATCTCTTCTGTATAGATAATCAAGCGCCTCTTGACCATCATTGACTACCTTTACTACGTTTATCACTCCGCCTCTTTTAAGGCCTTCTAATGTCAACAGGACATGGTCAGGGTTATCTTCCACAAGTAAAATAGTACAGGCATTTACCATCATCTTAACCTCCGAGTATCTTTTTGCTTACCAAATAGTATACAATATTTTTTCTCTATAGCAATATATAACCATACTTTTTAATCATTTTTATGCAGTTATTAATCAACATTTTATTATCACATCCTGCTTATAAAGCGCTTATACTATAATTTTTACCTGATGTACAGCTAAATCTAAATATCGACTTCTTTTGGTAATGCTACATAAAAGGTAGTCCCTTCACCCTTCCTGCTCTTTAACCACACACGCCCGCCATTGTCCTTGATTATCCTTTGTACTATCGTAAGACCGATACCGGTGCCCTCAACCTCTTTCTCCATCAGCCTTGAGAACATCTCGAATATTGTCGCGTGATACTCCTCATCGATACCGATACCATTATCGAAGATGTAAAAGAGATATTCCGTTTCTGTCTCATCGCCGCCGATCCTTATTTCAGGTTCCACGTTAAGCTGCGTGAATTTAATGGCGTTTTTAATCAGATTTGAGAATACCTGATAGAGCCTTATCTTCGAGAAACGTATCGCCGGCATGTTATTGTCAACATGGACATCGATCTTCTTCTCCCTTATCAGCAACTCATTCTCTTTAATAATATTATTGATAAGGTCATGTGTATCGATCAGGGTCTTTGTCTCCTTGCCCTTACCGATCCTTGAGACTTCTAACAATCCGCTTAACAGTTCATTTATAGTACCGGCGTTCGCTTTTATGCGGTCAAGATAAAATCTACCGTTATCATCTATATCCTTTAAAGAATCCTGCTCGAACATGTCCAGTAAACCTATAAGGCTGATAGTCGGGTTCTTAAGATCGTGAGATACGGAGTATAAGAATGTCTCTATCTCCTTTCTCCTTTCACGCAAGTTCTCCTGGAGCCTTATCCTTTCGGTTATATCCTGACCGATGCTTATTACAAGCTTTTCACCCTCTTCATCGGTTATTACTGCCGCCTCCCAGGATATTGTCCTTCTACCATGTTTTTTTGTCCTTAACACACAGTCAAAATGCGCCGCCCCTATATTATCATCTAAAATAAAGCCCCTAAAACTATCCCCGCTTGCGTCATGGTCAAAATAACCGAATAAATTGCTGCCGACTAACTCATCGTTGCTGTACCCGATAATGTCTATAAAAGCGCTATTTGCCAGGAATATGTCACCTTCTTTATCAACCCCGACGACTAAACTCGCGGCAGTGGAGATCACGCTTTCAGAGAATTCCTTCGCGGCGATCAGCTCCTTTGTCCTCTCATCCACTTTCTTCTCAAGCTGAATGTTCTGGTTCTCCAATTCCGCCCGCATCGTCTTTAGTTCAACAGTCATCTTATTAAACGTTTTTGTTAAATCATCTATCTCATCGTTACCCTTGGGCGCTAATTTAAAGCTGTAATCGCCGGCGCTGACTTTTTCGGCGCCTTCTTTTAATAGTATTATCCGGTTGGTCAATCTCTCCACTAACAGCAATGAGACCAACAAAAGGCCAAATACAAAGAATATCTAAGAATAAATCATCTCATTCTTTAATTCCTCGATCTCAAAAAACGCCTCATCGACTTCAACTTCCGCAAGTAGCGCCCACTTAAAATCATCGATGGTAATAAGCGAGTATGAGCTTAGCACCGGTATGCCCCTGTAATCAAACACTATTTTTGTATCTTCATTGCCGCGCAGGGCGTCTAATGCCGCCGCTGACCGGACTTCCTGGAGCAGGATTGTGGTGGAAAGCACTCTCATCTGATCAATCTTTTCACTGTCAAAGCCGGTTTCCCGCTCTAACCTGAAGAACCTGTCCGGCTCTTGGATCAGGAACCTGGAATCGTTCCTCATCATAAAATCAGTACCGACTAAATATGTCTCACCGGTCTTGCCGCTATGTTTCCAGCCACCCGTCATTATACTGTTGATATCATCCACAGACACCATCATTATCAGATAGCAATTAGCGCCCTTTACCCTACTTCTTGCTCCGGCGAAAAATACCGGTCTGTCCGTGAAATACTTGTAATTCGACAGATCTGTAACTACATTTTTTGAGTCTTCATCCTTAGAAGAGCCCGCTTTTAGCTGCAAAAAGCACTTAAGGATCCCCTCACCCTTAAAATCATCCTCATAAATATTCCTTAAGAAATCCTTAAACCGATAAGTGCTGAATAACATATCCCCTGAATCGTTAAAAATGTATAGATTAACGCCATTTTTGTCGCTAAGGAGCGTTTTGCTGATCACCACCAGATCAAAGTAAACCTCTTCTAACTCGGTTGGATCATCTATCTTGTCATACAAGTAATCATACTTAGCTAAATCCACATCCTCATCCTCACTCACATCTACGCTTAACTTGCGCAAAAGGTCAAGCTCGTTAGAATGCGGGAGCTGATTAATCTCATAGATTATGTTACGGGAATGGTCGTTCAGGTCATGCTTGATCTCACTCATATAATTTATAAGCATATCTTTTTTCATGTCCCGTTGTATTGAAAGGAGCTCATAGGCGTTTTTCTCAAGCGCACGCTTCGCCCCTTTGTAATTGAAATAGTTTATAAGCGCAAGGATTATCAAAGAGGAGATAAACACCACTAAAAACAGCTTCAACTTAATATTCAGCCTGATATCCATTTTCATTTCACCTTCTTATAATACTCAAGCCGCTTCTTGATCTCGCGCTCAAATCCGATCTCTTTCGCCTCATAAAACCGCTTCTTGGCTATCTCTTCTGGTAAGTATCCCTGCTTCACCTTCGCGCCGTCAAAATCGTGCGGGTACTTATAACCCTTACCATAACCAAGCTCTCCCATCAGCCTGGTCGGGGCGTTACGGATATGTAGCGGTACCGGCAGCGCACCGGTAGCGTTTACCTCCGCCGCCGCCCGCTTATACGCCGTGTATACGCTGTTCGATTTCGGCGCCGCGGCGAGATAGACCGCAAGCTGGGCAAGCGCGAGAGCCGCCTCGGGCATACCGATAAAATTCACGGCATCCACCGCCGCGGAAGCGAGCGCCATAGCCTGCGGGTCGGCGTTACCAATATCCTCGCAGGCGAACCGAAACATCCGCCGCGCGACATATTTCGGGTCTTCCCCGGACTGAAGCATCCGCGCCAGCCAATAGAGCGACGCGTCGGCGTCACTGCCGCGAAGCGACTTGTGCAGCGCGGATATAATGTTAAAATGCTCCTCCCCCGCCCTGTCATACAAAAGGTGCGCCTTGTTGGTGGAAGCCTCGATTATCGCAACGGTTATCGCGCTCTTACCCTCCTGCTTCGCTTTCAGGGCGGCAAGCTCGAGAAAGTTCAACGCCGCCCTCGCGTCACCATAGGCGATACCGCTTAGGAAAGCGAGCGCGTCATCATCTATCTTCAGGCCGAACCCCAAAAGACCGCTTTCGGCGGAGAGTGCGTTCAAAGCTATACTCTTTAGCGCATCCACGGACAGCGGCTTGAACACGACCACCTGACAGCGCGACAGAAGCGCGGAATTTATCTCAAATGACGGGTTTTCGGTAGTGGCGCCGATAAGGATTATCGTGCCGTCCTCGACGCTGTGCAGAAAAGCGTCCTGCTGAAGCTTGTTGAACCGGTGTATCTCATCCACAAAGAGTATCGTGCGCCGGCTCTGGCGCCGGATCAGATCCTTCGCCCTGGCGATCACCTCTGTGACATCCTTCTTACCGGCGGTGACGGCGCTGAAGGAGACGAAGTTGCAATCGCACCTCTTCGCGATTATCCGCGCCAATGTGGTCTTGCCCGTACCCGGCGGACCCCAGAAGATAACGGACGGGAGATTGTCAGAATCAATCGCGCCGCGCAGGAGCTTACCCTCCCCCAGAACATCATCCTGCCCTAAGAAATCCTTGAGCCGTCCGGGCCTCACTCTGTCCGCCAGAGGCGCGTTCTTCTTGTAATACTCACTCGCGCTCGCTTCGAATAGGTCTTTCGTTTTTGATCGCATCACATTATAATAGTTGATTCGTAATAAATCACTCCTATGTTATATATTGAGGATGGGTTACCTCCAAAGGAGTAACCCATCGCCTTTATTATCCATTTTTGATGGGTTATGCTGCGCAGTAACCCATACCACAGTATTATAATAACAATTTTAGTGATTTAGTCAACATATTTACACAGCACATATTTACATAGTGGTAATGGCAGGGCGGAACATCCAGATGCACGGGGGCGAAAACTTCCCCCTCCCCTGGTGGGAGGGGGTTAGGAGGTGGGGGATTTTTATTTGTGCAAAGCTATTTTTATTATCAAAAAACTACTTCGTCTTCGTCAGCATATCAGAGATCGCGCCGAAAGAGTCGCGCTGGCATACCATGAACACCTTGTCACCCTCGTTGACGACATGATTCCCTCTTGGTATGGTGATAGTTTCTGACGTCACGTTCAAGATACCGGCGAACACGGAGTCCCGCGGGAAGTCCTTGCGCTGCACTATCTCGTTTATCGTAGTGCCGGCGACATCGGCGGCCTCAGGTATCCGCACCATGATAAGCTCCGCTTTGCCCCGCTCCAAAGACGTGATTATCCTGACGTTCGGGTTCTCTATCTCCATAAGGATATGCCGGATGAAGAGATCGGTGACGTTTGAAACAGTAGTAGCGCCCGCTACATAAAAAACCTTCTCATATTCCGGCCGCCGCGACCGCACCATGATGTTTGGTACGTTGAAACTCTTTGCCAGAATAGCGAATGTCAAGTTGTTTTCGTCCTCGTACATCGAACCGATAGCGATATCCGCCTTCTCAATGCCCGCCTCCTTCAACACACCGATATCAAGGGCGCTCCCCTTCACCGAGATAACACCAAGCTCGGCGTATATCTTCTCGCACAAGGCGCTGTCCTTCTCGATCACCACGACATCATGCTTTCTGTCCTGAAGATTGTCCGCCAGCGTCCTGCCGGCCACCCCGCCGCCTGCAATTATTATATACACTTTATGCCCTCCTGTAATAGTTGTTATAATAATTAGTTACTCTTTTGTATGACTATATTCATGGTTTCCTTAGAGTATACGCACAATTATTGGGCATTATGCCCTCCTGTAATAGTTGCTATAATAATTAGTTACTCTTTTGTATGACTATATTCATGGTTTCCT
>JAJRZU010000085.1 GCA_024275075.1 Deltaproteobacteria bacterium
AGCGCTACGGCAAAAACGGGCGCCTTGTTAGTCGAATATGTAACGGCCGCGGACGATATCGATACGGTAACAGCAGGTGAAGATGATACTGTCGCAGAGGGCGCGATCTCGAAAGCTGACGCGTTGAACGTCGAACTTACCGCCACAGTAACTGATGATGTGTCTGTTGGTGTCAAGTACGAAAAAGCCACCGGTGATGCGGACGTCACAAGGTACGGCGCTGTTGCTTTGTATGCTCTGACAGACAACGCCACGGTGATGATCGAGTACCTGACGGACGAGGTGGACGAAACGAAAGATACCACTGATTCAGTGACAGCCCATATTGGTGTTTCCTTCTAACGAACGCACCAGTTTTTTCATGATTCTATCTGATGATCTACCGGTACCGGCAGGTTGATGAGGAAACCGGTACCGGCAGTTCAGAAGATATGGAAAGTAAACACTTGCCCTACAATATTGTAGAACAATCCATTGCATTCTACATTATTGTAGAGTTGTGCCCACCTGCCGGATTATCCCTTGTCAGATAAATAGCGTTACATAACAGTCACATAAGAATTATCTCCACATTGTTTTCATTTTGGCATAATCCTTGCTCTATCACTGCGTAAGCAACAATACAATTGAGGGAGGAAATCTCGATGAAAAAAAGTTTTAAAATGAACGCTATCCTTTTAGCTTTCGCGGTAATCTTTATGGCGGCGTTGCCTGCTTTTGCCGAGGAGGGGCGGACGATAGCAGATAACCAAAGGGCAATCGATACCATTTGGATACTCGTCGCGGCGTTTTTGGTGTTCTTTATGCAGGCCGGTTTCGGTATGGTGGAGGCGGGTTTCACCAGGGCGAAGAACGCCTCGAATATCCTGATGAAGAACACGATGGATTTCTGCTGCGGTTCCATCGCCTTTTGGTTGTTCGGGTTCGGCCTGATGTTCGGTAAGGACATCGCCGGATTTATCGGCAGCACAGGGTTCTTTTTATCCACGGCAAACCCAAGCACGCCTGACGGGCTCTGGCAGTTCGCGTTCTGGTTGTTTCAGTGCGTATTCGCGGCGGCCGCGGCAACAATAGTCGCCGGCGCAATGGCGGAGCGGACAAAATTCTCATCATATCTTTTATACAGCGTATTGATCTCTGGTTTCATATACCCTGTCGTCGGTCACTGGATCTGGGGCGGCGGATGGTTGTCGCAGGCAGGGTTCATCGACTTCGCCGGCTCCACCGTTGTACACGCTGTCGGCGGCTGGGCATCTTTGGCTGGCGCGATAGTGCTTGGCCCGCGTATCGGTAAGTACACAAAGGACGGGAAATCAAAGATGATCGCGGGACACAACATACCGCTGGCGTCGCTTGGCGTGTTTATCCTCTGGCTCGGCTGGTTCGGGTTCAACCCGGGCAGTACGCTGTCCGGCACCAATATGAGCATCGCCACTATCGCGGTTACAACAAACTTATCCGCGGCGGCGGGCGCGATAACGGCAATGTTGACCGTATGGATCCAGTTTGGTAAGCCTGACATATCTATGACATTAAACGGCGCGCTTGGCGGACTTGTCGGCGTAACTGCCGGCTGCGCGAGCATATCACCATTGAGCGCGATCCTCATCGGCTCTATTGCCGGCATATTAGTCGTCTTTGCCGTAGAGTTCATCGACAAGAAGTTAAAAGTGGATGACCCGGTCGGCGCGGTCGCTGTTCACGGTATCTGCGGCGTTTGGGGCACGATCGCTGTCGGGCTCTTCGCACAGGCCGCTTATGGCGAAGCGAGCGGCGCCGGTGCGATAAACGGGCTCTTCTTCGGCGGCGGCGCTTCCCAGCTTCTCACACAGCTCTACGGTGTCGCTGCTGTCGTTGCATGGGCTTTCTCGTTGGCGTTCATAGTCTTTACCGTCCTCAAGAAGACCGTCGGCCTGAGAGTCACGGCAGAAGAGGAAATAAAAGGACTTGACATAGAGGAGCATGGCATGGAATCATACAGCGGGTTCCAAATCTTTACTAATGAATAGACCAAAGAGGAATAAGTAAATCTCTGTGTTGTACTCTGTGAACTCTGTGGTTAAAAGAACTAAAGGGGGAGGTTGTAATGAAATTAATAATCGCGATGATACAGCCGCATAAGCTGCCGGATGTAAAGGAAGCGCTTTTTAAGGCGGATGTACATAAGATGACGATAACAAACGCTCTTGGCTGCGGGCAACAGAAAGGCTTTACAGAAACGTACAGGGGCGTAATATCCGAAGTCAACCTACTGAAGAAGGTGCGGATAGAGATAGCGGTAAATGAAGATTATGTGAACAAAGCGGTTGAGGCGATAATAGCCGGCGCAAGAACCGGTAAGATCGGCGACGGCAAGATATATGTCCTTGACATCGGTGAGTGCATACGGATAAGAACCGGTGAAACAGGCAGAGAAGCCATCGGCTAAACAGCGCATTTATATTGCACTGACATTGCACCGGTATTTATCGGGAAACAAGCCCCATAGCATCGACGAGTTCGGTCATCTCCTTAAGCTTGTCGGCGTACTCCGTCCCGTTATTAAGCGGTAGGCACGCAGATAGCGGCAGCTCGCTTAGAAGAAGCTTCACCGCGAACGCGAGGCAGGTAGGTTCGCCGCACTTTTTGCAGTTCGTGCGCGGCAGGTACGAGAAGATATCCAATGCCGTAGCTCTTACGCGGCGCTCATAGATTGGTGTTATCTTATCCTTGTTCTCGTACGCATGGTTCACCGTCTCCTTGATGAAGTCCATTATCTTATGCGCGTCGGTAAGGTCAGACGCTTTGGACACGGCGAGGCTCTTCCCCCGAAGCGTTATCATCCTGACGCCCTGGGTGTAGAATATGGTGTTACTCCCCGGGTTATACGTAGCGTTCCTGATGACGGCGTTAAGGTACGGCATCATCTCGGCGATATCGCGTGACAGCTCCGCTTTAAAGCGGATTTTGGCTTCATCGGCGATACATGGCGACATTAATATCAGCGATATGTTTTCTAAAAACATGATATGATTGTAAAACATAATAATTTATTTGACAAATAATTTATGAAAAGATATATTTAGCGCTTGAAAATGTACTTCCTCGCGGCAGGCTGCGGGGAACCAAACCCACAGATAAAAGCAGGCGCGCCTGTTAATGCTAAAAATTGCGGTAATAAGTGATGATGTAGTTTTTTTAGACAGCGTAAAACCTCTTTTGACCAAAGAAGGTTATAAGGTGCATTTGTACCCGCTCTGCCAGGACGGCCTGAGCAACACATTACTTGAACAGGGCAATGAATTAATAATCATCGACTTCTTCTCACGGCCTAAGGCTTCCGGCGGATTAGTCAAAGAGCTCAAGGAAGATGAGGTCGGTGCAAGCGCTTACTGCATCTGTGTATTAGACAGTAACTCAGAAGATGATATCGATTTTCGGTCAGGTATAGATGATTTTATCTTCAGGGATTCCATTAAACGGGAGATAAAGCTGAAGGTCAGGCTCTTTTTCTGGAAGAGCCGTAAGATCGACTCAGAGGATAAGATAATCGTACCGGGCTTTGTAATTGACAACGCCAATTATGAAGTCATTTTTCAAGGAGAGAAGGTCGATCTTACGTTTAAAGAATTCGAGCTGTTGAAGTTCTTCATAACCCACCGCGGCAGGGTATACAGCCGTGACGCGCTACTAAGCCAGGTCTGGGACTATAATTACTACGGCGGCACCAGGACTGTGGATGTGCACGTAAGGCGTATAAGAGCGAAATTAGGCGGTGACATCGACCGGTACTTAAAGACGATACGCAATGTCGGCTATAAGTTTGAGCTGTAGATATTTAACATAGATTTAACATGGATGTAACAATAAAGTAACTATAATAAAATATAAGTCGTACAAAGGAAAAATCTTAGCGTTCTGCAAAATGAGCTGATTTACCGTCATTGCGAGCGACCAGCGGGAGCGCGGCAATCTCATCTATGCGAAATAAATACGAGATTGCTTCGTCGCCATACTCCTCGCAATGACAGAATGTGTATTTTGCATAAGTAATAATAAAAAACTATTACAGGAGGAGTAAAATGGGTGTATTAAAGGACAAAGAATACGTTTTAAAAACGGCGAAGGACAAGGGCATAAAGTTTATCAGGTTCTGGTTCACAGATATCCTTGGCATATTAAAGAGTTTCGCCATCACTTATGATGAGCTTGAGAAAGCGTTAGAGGAAGGTATGGGCTTTGACGGTTCATCTATCGAGGGTTTCGCGAGGATCGAGGAGAGCGATATGATCGCCATGCCCGACCCGTCCACTTTTCAGATACTGCCATGGAGACCGGCGGAGCAGGGTGTCGCAAGGATGTTATGCGATGTGCTGAACCCGATGGACAGCACACCTTATAAAGGCGACCCGAGGTACGTATTGAAGAAAGTTGTAAAGAAAGCTATGGATATGGGTTATACATATTACGTAGGCCCTGAGCTGTAGTATTTCTACTTCAAGAGCTCAAAAGGTCATCCTGAGACGCTTGACAGCGGCGGCTATTTTGACTTGACTCCTTTGGACCTCGCGTCTGACTGGAGACGGGAGACAGTCCTTACGCTGGACAAGATGGGTATACCTGTCGAGTACAGCCACCACGAAGTTGCGCCCTCCCAGCATGAGATCGATTTAAGGTACGCGGACGCGTTGACGATGGCTGACAACGCGATGACATACAGGCTTGTCGTGAAGGAAGTAGCGTTATTAAATGGCGTTTACGCGACGTTTATGCCGAAGCCGTTAGAAGGCGAGAACGGCAGCGGTATGCATGTGCACCAGTCGCTCTTCAAGGGCAGTAGCAACTCCTTTTACGACGCGAACGACCCGCACCACCTCTCTGCGACCGGCAGGGCTTACATCGCGGGCATCTTAAAGCACGCCCCGGAGTTTGTCGCGATATTATGCCAGTGGGTGAACTCATACAAGCGGTTAGTCCCTGGTTATGAGGCGCCGGTATACATCGCATGGGCACAGAGAAACAGATCCGCGCTGGTCAGGGTACCGATGTACAAGCCGGGCAAAGAGCAGGCGACAAGGATGGAGCTAAGGTGTCCGGATCCGTCGTGCAATCCGTACCTTGCGTTTGCAGTAATGCTCGCGGCCGGTCTTAAAGGCATTGAGGGTAATTATGAGTTGCCTGCGCCGGTAGAGGAAGATATCTTTGATATGAGCGCCGAGAAGATGGCGAGCATAGGTATCAATTCATTACCCGGTAGCCTTCACGAAGCGATTGTCGAGATGGAGAAGAGTGAGCTTGTCAAAGAGACTCTTGGTGAGCATATCTTCAATAAGTTCATCGAAAACAAGAAGATGGAGTGGGATGAGTACAGAACTCACGTGACTGGCTTTGAGATTAAAAAGTATTTATCAATATTATAAAAAGTGTTCCTGGTAAAAAAAGAAAGCCCTGTATTTCGCAGGGCTTTCTTTTATGTTTGAAAAACTGTGAAAATGGACAACATGTCCATAAGACTATACATCTGAATAAATGAAAGAAAAATCGGGGGAAACTCTCCATTTTCTATTGACATTGATATTCATAAGCTATAAGATAAAAATTATCTTAAAGAGCAGGTATAGTGAGCTTGATTATCTTCCCATTTTTTAAGAGGAGGCGTGGCGCCTCAGCCATTAAGACTTAGACTTAGGGTAACTGTTGTTATTGTATAAACAAGCTTAGTGGGTTATTACTTGACTTATTTCATTAAAAAATAGGAGAAAAGCCATGAAACCCAGGAAAGTGTTGATTGTAGACGATGAGCATCATATCCGCTTTATCCTTGAGCAGGAACTGAAGAAGCATGGATGTGAAGTTAAGACCGCGGAGGACGGGGAAGAAGCGATAAAGCTTTTAAAGAGCAATAAGTACGACATTATGATACTTGACCTGATGATGCCCGGAGTAAGCGGAATAGAAGTATGCGAGTTTGTAAAGGACTCCCCGAAGATCCAGAACCAGCCGATTATTATCCTTACTGCCGACCATGACGAAAAAGATCGGGAGAAGTGCCTCTTGCTTGGCGTAAATGACTATATAACGAAGCCGTTCAGCCCGAAAGGCCTTGCGCTGAGGATAAACGAGATACTTGAAAAATATATAACCGATTAACCATCTTACTTCCTTATATTCACTTTGTTTTTCGACATGACGTTCCCAACCATATCCGGTGACGCCCCCGCGTGATAGTCTATGCCTACATCGTTATTGCTTATCTTGTTTTTCCTGAATCTCGGTTTACTACCCGCGGCGAGCTTTATGCCTACCTTGTTGCTCTTTATCTTGTTATTCTCGATTATCGCTTCTTTCGTGCCGTAGCAACTTATCCCAAGATCGTTTTTAGTGATTGTGCTGTTGCTGATCTGCGGAGTCGACTCCTTGCCGTAGCTTATGCCCCATTCATTTACCGCGATGAAACTGTATGAGATGACAGGAGCCGATCTGCCGGTAGCCTCGATACCCGTTCCACACCCCTTTGTCACACTCGCGCTTATTTTTCCCTTGGAATCAGAAGTGGAGTAGATACCGATGGAGCAGTTTAGCACCACACATTTTTTGACCTTCGAGGAGCTGGCGCCGATGAAAGTGATACCAAAGGCGGCGTTCTCCACCTTACAGTTCTCCATCACAGACTTACCGGCATCATCGAACACTATCCCGCCCCAGTGACGCTTCTTCTTTCCCTTATCAAGAACGCCAAAGAGGATCTTGCGCTTCTTCGTACCGACAGCTTTTAAAACACCCCTGACGATTATGTTACACTTCTTCTTTGTGGCGACGCTCCCGATCATCGACATCGCGATGTCATAGTCACTCTCATTGTCAGCGAATATTATTCTGGTGCCCGGCTTTATCCTGAGCGTGGTGCCTTTCGTGACGATCACGTCACCGATAACGTATACCTTGCCAGACCATGTCTGATCGACGACAAGGTGACCGGTCTTGACGACACGCTTCGCTTTCTTCCTTTTTCCTTTGGCATAGGCGGGTACGATAATAATCAAAGAGATCATGATGATCAGGGTAATGTTTGTATATAGTTTTCTGGCGGGCGTCATATATAAGAACCTTTTTTGAAATAACTGTTATTGAATTATAGTACAAAAAGATCACTG
This sequence comes from Deltaproteobacteria bacterium, assembly GCA_024275075.1. Classification (GTDB taxonomy): domain Bacteria; phylum Desulfobacterota; class JAJRXV01; order JAJRXV01; family JAJRXV01; genus JAJRZU01. The sequence continues at coordinate 7,134 of JAJRZU010000085.1, forward strand.
TTACAACAATATTATAATATTATAAAAACGCCAGGAAAGCTTAAAGACGCTGCTGAAAAAAAATACCGAAAATAACTTATATACTTTTTTTGAAATTTTATCTATAATCTGTGGACTTTAAGTCAAAGCGAGGGGAACTTATAAAAGTGGAACATAATTTTTTTGCGACATGCGCGAAAGGTACGGAGTCTGTCTTGACCGATGAGCTTCATGCTCTTGGTCTAACACGCACAACGTGTGGCATAGGCGGCGTCTACTTCACCGGCGACATGAACGACTGTTACAAGGCGAACATGTGGCTTCGGACGGCGGCGCGGGTATTGCTCGAACTTGGCCGATTCCCCGCACAGACACC
>JAJRZU010000086.1 GCA_024275075.1 Deltaproteobacteria bacterium
TCCTCGCCCCTTAAAATAAGCGCCTGACAAACGGCTGTATAAAGTAATACATTATGCTCTTACTTTTAGAATATCATAAAAGTAGCATTTTATAAAATAAAATGCAAGCCAAAAGAAGGGAGCGAAAAAGAAGGGAGCGAATAACGATCCACCTAATATAGCCACGCCGTTGGCGTGTCTGAAATGAGAATGCAGTAACCCCTCCACACGGCTACGGATTTTTTCCTCTGTGCGCTCTTTGTTTCATTTTGTTTTTTTGTGGGCACATCCCACTCTACGCTATTAAGTTTACAGGAGTTTTGTAACAATTACTACCTTTATTGCAAGCGGTAGGATTGACATAGCGGCATTCACATGCTAATATCGCACCGGTTAGAATTACTGCAAAGAGAGGGAAGTATGACGAAAAAGAGAGTTTTATCAGGTATCCAGCCGTCTGGCGCGCTTCACATCGGTAACTATTTCGGTATGATGAGGCAGATGGTGGCGTATCAAAAGAGCAGCGACCTGTACTGCTTCATCGCGAGCTATCACGCATTGACAAGCGTTTCTGACGGCGGGCGGCTCCGGTCGGATATCATGGAAGTGGCGCTTGATTTCCTCGCGCTCGGGTTAGACCCTGACAAGACGATATTCTGGGTGCAGTCAGATGTACCAGAGGTGACGGAGCTTACATGGATCCTGTCGAACGTGACGGGTATGGGTCTCTTAGAGCGGTGCCATTCTTATAAGGACAAGGTGGCGAAGGGGTTGACCCCGAATCACGGGCTCTTCGCGTATCCGGTGCTTATGGCTGCGGATATCCTTTTGTACCAGTCCCAGATCGTACCGGTCGGGAAAGACCAGAAGCAGCATGTCGAGGTGGCGCGTGACATAGCGCTTCGGTTCAACCATATTTACGGTGAGACTTTCGTACTCCCAGAGCCTGAGATAAACGACGATATCGCGGTTATCCCCGGGGTTGACGGTCAGAAGATGTCAAAATCGTACAACAATACGATCGAGATATTCTGCGCGGAGAAAGCGCTCAGGAAGAGAGTAATGGGTATTGTTACTGACTCCGCGCCCGTAGAGGCGAAGAAGGATCCGGCCAAGAGCATAATATACGCGCTTTATAAGCTGTTTGCCGATGAGAAGCAATCTGAAGAGCTTGCCGACAGGTTTTTAGCCGGCGGCCTGAAATACGGCGAGGTGAAAAAAGAGCTTTATGAGCTGATATCAGAGCACTTTGCCCCGTATAAGAAGAGGCGGGAAGATATGAAAAACAATATCGATTATGTTTACGAGGTATTGGCCAAGGGCGCGGAAAAAGCGCGGGAGAAGGCGAGCGCGACGATCGATAAAGTCCGGCGTGAGATCGGTATAAAGTATTAATTATGAAACGCTAATATTAAAAAGCCCCCTTGTTTAAGGGGGCTTTTTATTGATATAACAATCAGATTAATTTATTTATGGTTTATCCTGCCGGTCTGTGCCGCTACCCCCGTGCCGTTATTATAACAATTTACAACCGCAGGGTCTTCAAAGTCTAAATCACAGTTTTTGGTGTAAAGCCAATCATCAAGGGCAGTTACAATAGTTTCGGTGGAGCCGTCCAGGCACTCGATCGTTTCTGTAACCGTACCGGCGTTCTCATCGACTGTCTTTGTGACTGTGTATTCAGTGCCGGCAGTGGCATCGACTACCAGGTAGTAACCGTCATAGTAGTCCATGCTGAAGCAGAAGGTGTCGTCAGCGGAATAGTATTCCTCGTATGCCCAGTACATATCCTCGAGTACATAAGAGCCGTTAGCGAAAGTGAATTTCGCGATGCAGGTAGCCGGGTCATAATCGCAGGAGACAATCACTGAACTCCACAAGTTACCGGTGCAGTTGAAAATTCCGTCCATGCACGTTCCGACATACGGGTTCGCGCGTCCTTCACCACCGGTGTCCCCGGTATCGCCTGTATCGCCACCGGTGTCCCCTGTATCGCCTGTATCGCCTGTATCGCCACCGGTATCGCCGGTATCGCCACCGGTATCGCCGGTATTCGTGTCTTCCTCGGTCTTGTCAAGAGCATCGACAAGCTCAGTCGCATCGGTGTTACATCCGTTCATAGCTACAAAAAAAGTTGCTAAAGATAACATTAGCGCAATCAATAACAGA
>JAJRZU010000087.1 GCA_024275075.1 Deltaproteobacteria bacterium
CACATGGGTGTTCCATACTTCGAAGCTTCCGCGTTAGACGGCCCTGGTGTAATGGAGACGATGAAGGATATCTCAAGAATAGTTTTAAAAAAGATATCAGAATCGAAAAGCGCCGGAGTTTCAACAGACAAACCGGAAAAAGAGGAAGAAAAGCAGGTTGTTGCACCGCCACCACCGCCACCGCCACCGCCGCCGATAGCAGAGGCGAAAGGAGAGGCTGTTGAAACGGCTGAAGTGGTAAAAGAAAGTGCGGATACCCAAAAGGCGGAAATCGTTGAGGAAGCTCAAGCGGCCAGGGATGAGCCCACTCATACAGAACCTGTAGTAACACCGATAATCCTAAGACTTGATTCAGTCGGTAAGAATCTTCAGACGGAGATAATTCTGCCGGGCAATCTGAAAGATCTGGACAAGCTGCCATTAGCGCTGCCACTAATATTAGAGGTGCCCAAAGATACCAACTCCGATCTCTCAAAAATCGGTATAGACCTCTCGGTCGCATTCCTGAACAAAAACGGTAAAGCTGTGACAGCTAAAAAGAAAGGGTTTTTTAGAAGGCTCTTCGGGGGATAAACAGGCCGTGTGGTCATAAGTTCTCTCTTCGGAGAAGTCTGGGATATCATTCCAGGCTGTACGAGCTGCGCGCGAGCGGGAACGAGAGAACCTTTGTAAATCCCAATGAATACGCATACTTTTCGTAATATTTAAAATCATCCAATGAAATATACTCCTTTACCGGTGCGTTTGCCGCATCTGGTTGCAGGTACTGCCCGATGACGATTATGTCACAGCCGGCAGCCCTCACATCACCGATCAGCGCTCTGACCTCCTCCTTCGTCTCACCAAGTCCGAGCATCACCGCCGATTTCGTTGTCATCTCCGGTCGTAGCTGTTTCACTTCTCGCAGAAGCGATAGCGAAAGGTCATAATCCGCACCGCGTCGCAGCTCGGGGTAGAGCCTCCTCACCATCTCGATATTGTGCCCGAAGATATCGATGCCCGCGTCAAGCAGCGCCGGCAGCTCCCCCCACGCGCCATTAAGGTCCGGCGTCAGGATTTCGACGGATGTATCACGAGACAGCTCCTTCACCCTGCGCACGGTCTTCACGAATTGCGCGATCCCCGCATCAGGCAGGTCGTCGCGCGTGACCGATGTGATGACCACATGCTCAAGTTTCAGCGCACGCGCCGCGTTAGCGACATTCACCGGTTCATTTTCGTCCACCGGTTCAGGCGGCGCGTTTGTCACCGAGCAGAACGCGCAGTTCCTTGTACATGCGGCGCCAAGGATGATGAACGTAGCGGTCGGGTGCAGAAAGCACCGCGTCAGGTTCGGACACCTGGCCTTCTCGCATACAGTATTGACCCTGTTTTTCCTAAGGAGCTTTTTTATCTTATGAACCTTTTTCAGATCAGAGGCGGTGACTTTTACGCTGATCATCCTTTTGTACTCATGAGACGCCCTACCCGACCGTTGCAAGTTCCAGTTTCCCTTCCATTCGTTTTTTCAGCTCCTTTTTGATAATCACATTTACGCCCTTCTCAAGGTTCGGGTCATCCGTTATCAGTTCAAACGCGGCATCCCGCGCCTTTTTCAGTATCGGCAGGTCTCGTATCAGGCTGGCAACCTGAAAATCCGGCAGGCCGGACTGCCTCGTACCGAGCATCTCGCCCGGCCCCCTTATCGCGAGATCCTCCTCTGCGATAATAAAGCCATCGGTAGTCTTCTCCATCACCTTCAGCCGCCTTGTCGATTCCTCGCTCTTTTTGTATTGCGCAAGCAGGATGCACTGCGCGGAGACATCGCCACGCCCGACGCGGCCGCGCAACTGGTGCAGCTGCGACAGCCCGAAACGCTCGGCGTGCTCCACCACCATAATCGAGGCGGCCGGCACGTCGATACCGACTTCGATAACCGTGGTTGCGACGAGTATGTCAAGCTCACCGCTTTTGAACTTTCGCATTATCTCGCTCTTCTCGTCAGCTTTGACCTTACCGTGCAGAAGTCCGACCTGAAAATCAGGGAATATATCGCGGCTAAGGTGCTCCGCCATGTTCGTCGCGTCCATCAGATCGAGCTTTTCTTACTCGCTAACAAGCGGGTATACGATGTACGCCTGACTGCCGGCCTGCACCTCGCGCCTTATCTCGTCATACACTTTCGCGCGCTGGTTCTCATAATAGACCTTCGTCTTCACCGGCGATCTGCCCGGCGGCATCTCGTCGATGATCGATACGTCAAGATCGCCATAGACAGTCATCGCCAGAGTCCTTGGTATCGGTGTCGCCGTCATAATAATGACGTCTATCGGGCGATCCGCCTTCTTAGTGAGCTCCGTGCGCTGCATCACCCCGAACCGGTGCTGCTCATCGATGACGGCAAGCCCTAACCGGTGCATCTGGACACTCTTCTGGATAACCGCGTGCGTACCGATTATCACCTTTATCTCACCGCTCTTTATCCTGGTGAGTATCTCTTCCCGCTCCTTCTTCCTGATGCCGCTCGTCAGGAGGGTGGAGGAGACGCCCAATTTATCCAGATAACCCGCGAGGGTCTTGTAATGCTGGGCGGCGAGTATCTCCGTCGGCGCCATGATCGCCGCCTGATAATCGTTTCGCGCCGCGATGTAAATCGCAAACAGAGCCACGATCGTCTTACCCGAACCGACATCGCCCTGCAAGAGCCTGTGCATCGGTCTGGCGCTTTGCATATCCGCCGCGATCTCTTCGAGTACCCTATCCTGAGCGGCTGTCAACGTAAACGGTATGATCTTTTTCAGCTCACTGATACAATTTCGGGTATGAGCGAATTGCAGACCATGCTGAATCACCCTTCCCCGCCTCTTTAGCGCGAGAGCGAGCTCAAGATAGAAGAACTCGTCAAATATCACCCGCTTATGGCAGGGGGTGCGAAATTCATTCAATGCATCGATATCAGTGGAACTTTCCGGCAGGTGCAGGTTCCATACAGCGTCCTTCAGGTCGATCATACCAAGTTTCTTTGATATGGAGATGTCTAAGGGGCTGAAGTAAAACGGCAGGTAATGCTCCAAACCCTTACCGATTATCTTCCTTATCGTACGCTGTTTCAGCCCTTCGGTCTCAGAATATACCGGTACTATGCCGCTTAGCTCATCATGGCTGCCGGCACCGGCGCCAGGGTCATGCAGCGTCCTGATCTCCGGGTGATGTATCTCGCGCGCGTAATTATAGCGCTTCACCTGACCGGTGATGAGGAGACTGTCGCCCCTTTTGAAAATACTCATAAATCGCGAATTGAACTTGAACCACTTGAGCCCGATCGAACCGGTATCGTCAGCGACTACCATCTCGAAAATCCGTCTTCTATGGTAGTGCACGATAGCAAAATCTATGATCTTCGCGGTGAAAACAGCCGCCTCGCCAGCTTTCAAATCCGCGATAACGCTTATCTTGCGCCTGTCCTCATACCTGTACGGCAGGTAGCTGAAAAGGTCACCGACTGTCCTGACACCCTTTTTATTCAGATATTCAGAGAGCTTCGGCCCGACGCCGGGGATGAGCTGTACAGGAGTCCCGCTCTTCTCGTCGCTTCTTTCATAATCGGCGAGATAATCAGAGAGCACCGGCTGCACCGGCTGGGCAGTCTGCTCGTGGATATCACCACCCTTCGCGAGGGCATCTATCTCTTGTAGCAACCGGCAGGCGTTATCGATCGCGGTCTTCTTTGAGCCAATGTCAGCGGCGCTGTAGCCGCCAAAGAGTTGCAAAAGCTTTTTATACTTATCGCGTGAAGCAGCGTCCAGATCGTTTCCCAGAGCAGCTTTCACAGCGGCTGAAACGAACCTGTCCAGATCTTTTGTCGAGTATATGTTCTTGTAGTCCCCCTTCTTTACATACAAAAGAGCGCGTTGTAGCCTGGAATTTATTTCGCTGATCTGTTTGACGGTCGTACCTGACAAAGCTGGATAATCTGACCTTTCATGAGGTTTGCGTCGGATTCGCTCCGTTTAATCCGAACTACGGCCATTACTTAAGCTTGTTTAGTTCTTTTAAGAATTCTGCGGGGTCAAGCCCGTGATTGATGGCGCCCATCGCAAGGCTCTCTTGCGTATTCCCCATACATTCGGTGCATTGAAGCCCGTATTTCTTAAAGACTTTGTTCGTGTCTTTATGCTTTTTAAGAGCGTCAGAAAATGTCATATCCTTATTGAACAGCGCTTTGTTTACCATGTCTCTCTTCCCCCTTATTTATGTACTGTTTTATTTTTCTATACCCGTTCTTGCCCTGACGCCTTTATCGTAATAGTGCTTCTTAGCCGCCATCTCGGTGACAAGATCGGCGGCGGCTATTATTTCCGGGGCGGCGTCCCTGCCGGTAAGCACCAGCTCAACGCTTTGCGGCCTGCTCTCGATCAGCTCGAGCGCCTCTTCTAACTTGACGAGCCCAAGTTTTATAGCCGCGTTTATCTCGTCTAAAATCACTATATCATATTTTAACGAATCTATCGCCTTTTTTGCTTCACAAAACCCATTTTGCGCCTCTTTCTCATCCAATGCGGACTTTGCGGCGCTTGTAATGAAGCTGCCGCCGCCTGTACATACTACATTAACGCCGGAGAATGTTTTTGTCAACAGCCGGCTCTCCGGGGGCATATCACTGGCCAAGCCGCTGCCCCTTTTCAGGAAATGGATTATGCACACATGAAGACCGGCGCTCAGCGCTCTTACGGTTAGACCGATCGCGGCGGTAGTCTTCCCCTTACCGTCACCGGTGTAAACCTGCACATACCCTTTTTTAAGCATAATCACCTTCATCATTGGCAATATTATTATTGGCGATCTTATCCTCGTCACCATTCTTCACAGTGAAATGAAAAGCCGCTCCTTTGTATAGCTCACTCTCCACCCATATCTTCCCACCCATCAAAGTAACGGCAAATTTACAGAAAGTAAGGCCAAGCCCCTTGTTTAATATAACACTGTCCCTGGATGCGACCTGCATGAATTTATCGAAAACTTTATCCAGATACTCTTTTGGTATACCCTTACCATTATCAGAGATGCTTACTTGCAGTTCATCATCTTCGGGCAGGTACTGTGCGCTGATAGTTATTACCGCGGCGTCAGGGTGCGAATGCCGCTCCGCATTATATACGATGTTCTCAATGATCCTTTTTAGCAGCTCTGGGTCTACGACAAAGCGCGGCAGCTTGTTTTTAATGACCAAGTCAAAACTATTTATCCTGCCCTTCAGCCCTAACTGCAAGTTTGCGTACAGGTTATTCAGGTAAGGCTCTAAATCGATCATTTTGTATTGTGGTGTAAATTTTTGTTCCTCCATCTTGCTGACGTCTAATATATCAGAGATCATGTTAGATAACCGCTCGGTACCAGAATGGGACATATTTAATATCGAAAGCAGCTTTTCATCTTCTATCGCGCCACTGCTGATGGCTATCTCCAGGCCACCGGAAATCGATGTCAACGGGTTGCGAAGATCGTGCACCAGCATCTCGATCAGGTTACTCTTATCTGATTCATATTCCTGCAACAGATTATGCTGCTTCTTCAACTGAACGTTCTTGGCATTGACTTTCTTGTTCAGTTCAAGCAATTTTCTGAGTATATAAAAAAACAGAGCGGCGCCGAGCACAGTAATGAAAAGATAAAAGATGAGTACATTAATAAGATGCCTCTTCATATGCTTGTATTCCGTATAAATCGGTAAGGTCAGGCTTACCGCACCCCTTAAGTCGCCAATTTGCATCCCCTCTTTTTCAAAGCCGGTAACGTCGATCTCACCTTTCGGTTCTCCGTGGCATATCAGGCAGCTCCGGTTTACCCTTAATGGCACTAAATAACGCAGGTACTGCTTGCCGTCTATGGTCGCCTCTTCATATATCTCCCCAACCAACGGGTCTTTCTTGAAGGCCTGCAATACCCCGTTTTCATAATCATCGGGCAGGTTTTTTATATTTCTTGGGTTATCACTTATCAACCTGATAGTAAAGTTCGTGAATATTCCAAGTATCTCGCTAAATCGCTGCCCGACTTCACCGACATTTAACGTGCTTTGATGAACCTTCCCGGGTGACTTAATATCACCGGCTATTTCACTGCTTGTTGTGAATTCGATCGCTACGATGAACTCTTTTACGATTATACCCGCCTTCTCTGACGCCAAATCAACCACCTCAGACTTGCGCGTCCTGTACACCCATAAGAAATTAATCACCATCACCACTATAAACAGCAGTATGATGGATAACTGATATTTTAGACCTAAGCTCGTACTCTCTTTATTCCTACTCATAATACGCTCTCTTTAAGCTAAATAAGACAACTAATAGTTGCGATTAACATGTTTAATTTTCATATATAATAACGTATTTGTCAAGGTTTCATTCCATATTGGCGCGGTAAGTCAAGAGTGCAACGCCAGCGTCAACACAAAATCTTGTTAGTGAACCAGAACCCTCTCTTGAAAATATCGTGAAAACGGATTGGCTTTTAACCTTGAATATGTTATTTAAATAGTATATTTTATACATAAGGGGAGTGTTGCCAAATAGCGTATTTTACGAATTTCTCAAAAAAGCGCTTTTGTAAGTAGCTGATATTACGGGGTAGCGACCAACGGAAGCGTAGGGGCTTTCAGCCCCTAAACTGGATTGGGCAACTTGCCCATAAGATACTAACTAACAGCTATGAAAAGAACCACAGAGCACACGGAGGAAAACTTATTAAAACAGAGCTCTCTGTCTCCTTAGTGGTTAAAAAAGAATGAGAGGAAATATAATGTCAAAAGTCATCACCTACGATACTACTTTAAGGGACGGTACCCAGTCTGAAGAGATATCATTCCTGGTGGAAGATAAGCTTCGTGTCGCTTTAAAACTTGACTCTTTAGGTATTGACTACATAGAAGGCGGCTGGCCGGGCGCTAACCCCAAGGATATCGACTTCTTCAAAGAGATAAGGAAGCATAACCTCAAGAGATCAAAGATCACAGCGTTTGGTATGACAAGGCGCGCTAGTAATTCATGTGAAAAGGATATGAACTTAAAAGCGCTCATCGCATCAAAAGCGGAGGTAGTGACGATCTTTGGTAAGACCTGGGACATCCACGCGACCTTAGCGTTGGGAATCACTCTTGATGAGAACATCGAGATCATCAGGGATACAATAAAATATCTGAAAAATCACTTCAGTGAGGTCTTTTACGATGCCGAACACTTTTTTGACGGCTTCAAAGCGAACAAGGAGTATGCCATAAAGACGTTAAAGACCGCGAAGGCGGCAAAGGCTGACTGCCTGGTGCTTTGCGATACAAACGGCGGCACCTTGACCTCTGAGATGATCGAAATAATCAAAACGGTGCAAAAGGAGGTAAAAGCGCCTTTAGGTATCCATGCGCACAATGACTCTGACCTTGCCGTCGCAAATACTGTTGCGGCCGTCGAGCTGGGCGTCAACCATGTTCAAGGCACAATAAACGGTTACGGTGAGCGCTGCGGCAACGCCAACCTGTGCTCGATCATACCGAACCTGCAACTTAAGCTGAACAAGAAGGTATTGACTAAGAAGAAATTGGCGGTGCTAAAAGAAGTATCAAGGTTTGTCAGCGAGCTCGCAAACCTCTCTCACAACACGCACCAACCCTTTGTCGGGAACAGCGCGTTCGCTCACAAGGGCGGCATCCACGTGAGCGCCGTAAGGAAGAGTTCGCATACTTACGAGCACATCGACCCCGAGCTGGTGGGCAATCACCAGAGGATTCTACTCTCTGACCTGTCTGGTAAAAGCAACATCTTGTACAAGGCGAAGGGGTTCGGGCTGGAGATAGACCCGAACGCACCGGTAACGGCTCAAATCCTGCGAGAACTCAAGGAATTAGAGCATAAGGGGTTTCAGTTTGAGGGCGCCGAAGCATCATTTGAGCTTCTGATGAAAAAGGCGCTCGGGCTACATAAATCGTTCTTTAACCTTATCGGTTTCCGGGTGATCGACGAGAAACGCTCAAAAGGAGAGAAGCCGTATGCAGAGGCGACTATCATGGTGGAAGTGGGCGGCATGATAGAGCATACCGCAGCTACCGGTAACGGCCCTGTAAACGCGCTGGATAACGCCCTGCGAAAGGCGTTATACAATTTCTATCCACAATTGAAAACTGTAAAGCTCAGGGACTATAAGGTACGCGTCCTAAGGGGAGATGTGGGTACTGCATCGATGGTAAGGGTGCTCATAGAATCAAGCGACAACGGGGACAGGTGGGGGACTGTCGGGGTCTCTGAAAACATTATACAGGCAAGCTGGCAGGCGCTTGTGGACAGCATCGACTATAAACTCATGAAAGATGAGAAGAACCGGTAATACGTCATTTTCTCAACATGTGTCATTATTATGACGCATATTTTGCAATAAACTTGACACCGGGATTCATACATTTGTGTTCACACTTATGTGAGTTTTTTTCTTGCTAACATTTTCAACTACTTATTAATTATATCTAACAAAATGAATTTTTTTTCCCGGCTTGGCATAATTTATGCTCATACTTAATCTCCATTAACAACGATTTATTTTAGAAGGAGAAGAAAAATGAGATGCCCAAAATGCCAAGGTTTGATGTACAGCGAGATGTTCTGCGATTTTATCAGGATCTTTATCGGGTGGAAATGCCTGAACTGCGGTGAGGTGTTAGATCCGGTGATCGTAAGTAACAGAAGAAAAAGTAACAGCATTCAGACTGCATTATAGTCTTACGCGGTCACACCATCAGATTAATGACACTATTACTTGCATCAAAGTCAGCGCTACAATAATCGGCTTTAAAGTGTGTGAGGCTATTTTCTTTAGAGCTGCGCCATCATAAAAACCAGCTTTTTCTGTAGTACAAGAAAGGTAAGGGAATGGATGCCTGTCCCCTTACTTTTCTTTTGCACAACAAATTACCACTCCCCCAGCTTCAAATATTCAGCCATAGCGGGCTGATCAAACGCATTTGATCCTACATCCACCTCATGTATTTTGTCGATGACAACACTTCCTGGAACTTTTTCTGCACTCTACTGTCATATTGATTAAGCGAATAAATGTAGTAGAATTTATTTAATAAGGGGCATGTTGCCCAATACAGATTAAGGGGGAATTCCCCCTTCGCCTCCGCTGTCGGCACCCCCTTTTTTCAGGTACTTACAGCGACGGCTTTTGCGAAAATATGAAAAATTCGCTATTTGGCTTAAGTCCCATAAGAGGAGAAGGCAATGTCACGGAAAATATTTTTAACAGTACTGCTATCAATGTTATTCACAAGCTTCGCGTACGCGAACGGTATGCTTATCCCGACTCAGAAGAGCCTGCCGCCGCGCTTAAATACATCGCCAATATGCGGGCGACGGGCGGGACGGCGATCGACAGCGCGCTTCGTGATTCACTTAAGCAGTTCAGGTCGCCGCAGGGCACAAATATTATCGTATTCCTCACCGACGGCCTGCCGACAGTCGGTACGACCGATATCCGGCGTATCATGAGCAGCACTGTCATAAACAACGCGAACAAGGCGCGGATATTCATTTTAAAGGCAGTGTAACATATTACTTATTAGAACGCAATTTAGTATAACACGGCAACCAAGGGAGGGGGGCTTGTTTTTGAGGAGCGCTACTGCCAGGGCCTTATACACGCCACATAGTGACCGGTGCTAACCTTGGCCAATACCGGCTGTGCTTCCTCGCATTTTTTGTCCGCGAGCTCACAGCGCGGCGCGAACCGGCACCCCTTCGGCATGTGCTCTGGCGACGGCACCATCCCTTTTATGGCGGCGATCTTCTTGCCCCCGCCCTTCCCTTTTGGTATGCTCTTCAAAAGCGCCTTCGTGTACGGGTGCATCGGGCTGGCGAAGAGCTCCTTTGTCGCGCAGCTCTCCACGATGCGGCCGGCATACATCACGGAGACCTGCTCACAGGTATACGAGACGACCCCGAGATCGTGCGTAATCAAAAAAAGCCCCATCCCCATCTCATCCTTCAGCTCCTTTAAGAGCTTGAGTATCTGGAGCTGGATCGTCACATCAAGGGCTGTGGTCGGTTCGTCGGCGATCAAGAGCGCGGGTTTTAGCGATATCGCGGTGGCGATCATCACCCTTTGCCGCATCCCGCCGGATAGCTGGTGCGGGTAGCTCTCCAGCCGCTGCTTTGCGTCAGGGATGTGCACCTTCTTCAAAAGCGCCGTGACCCTCTCTTTCAGCTGTGCGCCGCCCGCCTTTTCGTGCAGGGTGATCGCCTCGCTTATCTGGCTGTATATCGTGAATACCGGGTCCAGCGACGCTAGCGGCTCCTGAAATATCATACCGATGCTCTTGCCGCGGATACGCTCCAGCTCCCGACCGCTCAGCTTCGTGAGGTCATCCCCGCGAAAATGGATGCTCCCGCTATCGACCGACGCGACATCGGGCAAAAGCCCCATCACGGAATACGCAGTGATGCTCTTGCCGCAGCCGGACTCACCGACTAACGCGTGCGTGCCACCATAAGGGATGCGAAAGTCGATGCCGTCCACCGCGTAAAACTCGCTCCCGCCGTCGGTGATCTTTACCCGCAGATCCTTTATATTCAATAGTTCGTCCATTATTCCCCCTATCATGGGTACTTACTTGTAATAAAAGGTTTCCTGGTGGGCACAGCCCACCCTACACCTTATAGATCCTGAGTCAAACTCAGGATGACGCTTTTCGTGAGTCATGTAGTGTGCGCCAATTCATCTAATATTTTTTTGTGCACACCGTAAAAGCTACCCGATGACATCGCGATGATTATGTCGCCAGCTCTCGCGATCGCGGCGGTAAATCTGCTCAGCTCATCGATATCCGGGATATAATGCGCATCGGCGCCGACGCTTATAATGCTCTTTACGAGCTTGTACGGGTCCAGCCGCTCGCCCTCGCTCATCTTCTCATAGTTGTAGACCTTACCGATTATTACGACGTCTGCGGCGCCAAGCGCACCGGTAAAGTCATCCTGAAACACATTGCGGCGCGATGTATTCGATTTCGGTTCAAACAGCGCGATCACCCTTTTGCCCGGGCGCCCCCGCCTGACGCCCATGATAGTCTCCCTGATCGCACTCGGGTGGTGGGCAAAGTCATCGTATACGGTGATACCGCGCACCTCACCGACTCTCTCCATGCGGCGCTTTATCCCTTTGAACCCACTGACACCGGCAGTGACCCCGCCAATGTCCATACCAAGGCTGTCAAGAGCAGCCACAGACGCGAGGATGTTGCTGACGTTGTGCCCGCCGCTTAGCGAAGTATCTATCTTTGTTATGACCCTGCCGCCCTTTACGATATCGAACTTCGTGGAGCCATCACCGTAATGAACGTCCGCGGCGATGTAGTCCGCGGCGGCGCCCCTTACCGAAAAAGTGACTTTTTTGCAGTAGAACTCTTTCGTGACATCACAAACGTTTTCATCATCCGCGTTGGTGACGATGAACCCGTTAGCCGGTACGATCCTGATAAGGTGCCCAAACGAGCGCTTTATGTCGGCGAGGCTGTCAAAGATGTCGGCGTGGTCGTACTCAAGGTTGTTGATTATCACGAGATCCGGCAGGTAGTGCAAAAACTTCGAGCGCTTATCAAAGAACGCCGTGTCATACTCGTCGCCCTCGGTGACAAAATAGCCGCCGGTACGCTTCGGGCAGGCGAACCCCTTCCCGAAATTATGCGATATCCCACCGATCAGGAACCCGGTATCCTTACCCATACTGTGCAGGATCCACGATATCAGCGAGCTTGTGGTCGTCTTGCCGTGCGTACCGGTGACGACGATCGAGACGGCGCCGCGGATGAAGAACTCCCGGAGCGCGTCAGGGAACGAGGTGTACCGGATACGCTTGTCAAGCGTATGCTCCAGCTCCGGGTTCCCGCGGGATATCGCGTTACCGACCACCACAAGGTCAACGTCATCGGTGATGTTCTCTCGCGCGAAGCCGGTGAACACCTTGATACCGGACTTTGCGAGACAATCGCTCATCGGGGGGTACAGTTCGCTGTCAGAACCCTGTACGCTAAAGCCCGCCTCCTTGATCATCGCCGCGACAGAGCCCATCGCAGAGCCGGCTATACCGATAAAATGTATCTTTTTGTAATTATTTTGTTTGTAATTAATTTTCATATTTCCCAAGTATACTATGTGGTTAACTATTACCCTTAGTCCCTTATGTGTTCATCGTCTCGTGCATACTCTCCGCGATCGCGCAAAGTTTCGGGCAGCGCGCCTTCACACCGGTGCGCCCCAAAAAGACCCGCAGGTTGTTGACACCCTTACCCATGTGCTCCTCAAAATGCGTCTTACCCTTTTTGAGCGTCAAAAAAGCATACGCGCCGAGCGCCTGCATCGTCCTGTGCACCGCGGTAAGGTAGAGCCGCTCCAAAAAATCCGGCTTGTCGATAGTCATTATCGCGCTGATTTTTTGCAGATAGTAGTCGAACAAAGAATCCTTCATATCGAACGGCAGGTTGACAAACGCGTCTATCACCAGGGCGGCGACATCATATTGCAGCGGCCCTACCCTGCCGGCCTGAAAATCGATTATCCGCAATTTCCCGTCCTTTATCATGATATTGCGCGCCTGGTAGTCCCGGTGCATAAAGAACTTGTGGGTATTCTTCATGGCCTCGTCGGCGAGGTAGTCAAACTCGGCGGCAAAATCGTCGTAATCATGACCCAGCTTCATATAGCCGTTCACAAACTCCCTGAAGAAGTAGCCTGATTCGTGCTTGAGTATCAGCTCCTTGTCATATTGCCGCGTCGAGTAGCACATATTGGCGTCGAATCCCTTTATCCCGTTCACCTGCATGTTGATAAGCTCATCGATCGAGCGGCGGTACAGCTCCTCCACCTCGTTTTCGCCGGTCGCGGACTTCACCCTGATAAAAAGTGTCTCGTCACCAAGGTCTTCTAAGATAAACCAGCCCTTCTCCTTGCTGTAGCTGTATATCAAGGGAGTAAGAACGCCCGCTTTCGCGAGGTGTCGGCAGATATAATCGAATGAGTCGTTTTCGCATACCCCGCCGGGGTTCACTACGCCGCCGTTGTTCACAAATACCGCGGACTCGTCGTCATATTTCACCCTGTACAGCTTCCTGTCCGAGCCGTCACCAAAAAGCGGGTCGATTTGCAGCGAGAAATCGTCGCCCCCGCATTTGCCCCTGATAAACGTTTTTATATATTCCACCATCTCATCAGTCAATCTCTTCATCAAGAGTCCTCTTCACTTCCTCTAAGAATTGCGCGAACTCAAGTGAGCTCTCCTTGCGCAGGGCAGAGCCGTCAAAGGAGCGCGCCGGGTCGCGGCCTGTTATGTACCTGTTTTTCAGGTCGGTTATCTTTTTTACGCTTATATCTATCATGTTATTGTCGATCCGCCCGTTAGTTACCGCCTGTTCGATGCTCTCTACGAGCTCCGCGGGGTCGATGTCGCGACTAAGCATCCCGCTCAGGATGAACATGTTCACACCGGCGTTGATAGCGTTGGCAAAAGCTTCGAGCACGCCGTAATGCTTCGCGATCGCACCCATTTCCATGTCATCGGAGATTATTACGCCCCCAAAACCAAGCTCCTTTTGCAAAAGGCCGCGGATAATCGTACCGCTCATCGTCGCTGGCAGCGAGTCGATCCGCGGGAACATTATATGCGCGGTCATGACGGCCTGTACACCGGCAGATATCGCCGCTTTGAATGGCGCGAGCTCACACCGCCGTATCTCTTCTACGGGCTTATCGACGGTCGGCAGCTCGTGGTGGCTGTCGACGGATGTATCGCCATGCCCGGGGAAGTGCTTCACGCAGAGTATCATCCCCCCCGCGACGCCTTCTTTTATGTAGGCGGCTGCGAGCCCGGCGACTATCTCCGGGTCGTGCGAGAAGCTCCTGTTACCGATTACCTTGTTCGCCGGATTCAACTTCACGTCAGCTACCGGTGCGAAATTCATGTTGATGCCGCACGCCCTGAGCTCGCGCGCCGTGACAGCGGCTATCCTGCCGGCGATCGCGGGGTCGTCCATAGTACCGATAACGGCCATATCGACAAAGCGCGTCGTACCCTCCTTTATCCTGCTTACCCTGCCGTGCTCCTCATCGATCGCGATGATGAGCGGCATCGGGCAGTGTGCCGCGAGCGTCTGCAACTCGTGCGTCAGACCAAAAGTCACTTGCGCCGTCGGTGTGTTTTTCCCGTACAAGATCACCCCGCCGACCTTCACCTTGCGCACCAGCGCTTTTGTACGCTCATCCGCCATGGTACCGTCTATCCCGCATATCAGCATCTGCGCTATCTTCTCTTTCAGTGTAAGCATGATCCCGCCTTTTTGACTAATATAAGACCTGCACAGCCCATCAATCGTCCCCCTACATCGATGGGAGAGGATAAAGGGGTGGGTGAATATTTTAACAATATCAAGAACAACCCCCTCATCCCAGCCCTCTCCCACCAGGGGAGTGGGGGCTTTTTAAGACCGTACAGAGGTCTTACTATATGTTTTTTTTTGATTAATTTCAATAAAACAAGTAATATTATATCAAAAATAAATTGACACACGACACTTTTTTGATATTATAAAGAAAATTCGCACAGATATTATTACAAGTAAAATTTTTACAAGTAAAATTCGCAAGCAGAATGCGACAGCACATGGGTCCCCGATAGAAGCACTCGGGGATGACGGGGTGGGCGCTCGTGTGAGCCTGCTTGGGTAAGCCTGTTCAAATACTTAGGGGGGAGACGTTAAATGTCATCAAACATCAAATATGTAAAGGCTCGGGAGATACTTGATTCACGGGGGAATCCCACAGTGGAAGTCGATGTAACGCTCCAGGACGGCTCTTTTGGCAGAGCGTCCGTACCGTCTGGCGCGTCTACTGGTGTTAACGAGGCGGTAGAACTACGCGACGGCGACAAGTCACGCTATCTTGGCAAGGGCGTTCTAAAGGCAGTGTAGAACGTCAACACCACTATAAAGGACGCGGTTACCGGCAAGGATGCCTCGGCTCAAGAGGCGCTTGACAACATGATGATCGAGCTCGATGGCACACCGAACAAATCAAAGCTGGGGGCAAACGCCATCCTTGGTGTATCGC
>JAJRZU010000088.1 GCA_024275075.1 Deltaproteobacteria bacterium
GACATTGTCAGACGGCTCAACAGCATTGATGCACGCTGTGATGAAGGGTCACGTAGATATAGTGAATATGTTGCTGAAAAATGGAGCTAAGGTTGACAATGAGGTCACATCCGGTAAGCTTGCCGGCTCAACAGCGCTGATTATAGCAAATAAGACAGGGAATGACGAGCTCGTTAAGATCCTGATGGATGCTGGTGCAAAAAATAAGCCCCGGTGTTACGAAGCCAGGAATCGTCGTATTTCAGGTGTTATCTCATCCGCCGCGTCTATCACAACATAGTGCCCGGCGTCTTTGAACGACGTCACTTTCGCATTCGGGAAGAGTTCCCGCCATCTTCGCAGGAAAACTTCGTTAAAGCAGAAATCTTTCTCCCCCCACAGAATGAGCATCGGACGATCCTTGAAAATACTTAGTTTTTCCTGAATCGACATGACGGTGCGATAACTCTTGTCCTTTGGTGACATCGGTATGTCCTGCACAAAACGCAGGTTCGCTATGCGGTTTGCAAAACTGTCATACGGCGCCAGGAGCCCCGCTTTGAGCTCGTCGGTCATCTTCTCCCTACGCTTGCACGCCATATATATCGCGGGTTTCGCAAAAAGGTTCATGCCGCGGATACCGACAGCGCCGATGAGCGGGAGCCGGAAGACACCGATCCTTAATGGGAGCCTGTCAATCAAAAAGGCCGCGGTGTTAAATATGATGAACTTCTTGACGCGGTCAGGGTTGTTTACGGCAAACCCCATACCGATTGCGCCGCCCCAGTCGTGTAGCCCGAAGGTGATATTCTTCAGCCCCAGTTTGTCCATCAACGCCTGCAGGTTGGCGATATGATTAGCCAAAGTGTAGTCGTAATCCTGCGGCTTGTCAGACAGCCCGCTACCGATATGATCCGGCGCTATGACCCTGTACTCGTCTCTCAGCGCGATTATGAGGTCTTTATAGTAAAATGACCATGTCGGGTTGCCGTGCAAAAGGACGATCGTATCATCATGCTTTAAATTATCGCCCTCATCGACATAATGATAATTAATACCATCGATTTTCAGGTAATTTGATTTAAAGGGATAGATCTTTTTCAAATCCATTAAGTGACCACTATTGCAGATTTTTTTGTG
Organism: Deltaproteobacteria bacterium; assembly: GCA_024275075.1. GTDB lineage: Bacteria > Desulfobacterota > JAJRXV01 > JAJRXV01 > JAJRXV01 > JAJRZU01. The sequence goes on from JAJRZU010000088.1 coordinate 1,120, forward strand.
GCGCTGATAACCTACCAGCGAAGCCCTAACATTATGCAGTTCAGCCCGCTGCCGATACCAAACATCGCCACGCTGTCGCCTTTGTTGATAACGCCCTTCTTTGCCCCGATGGAGATGGTGATCGGTAATGATGTAGAACCGGTATTCCCAAGAAAGTCAACGGTAGAGAAATCCTTATCGACATCAAGTTCGAGCGTCTTGTACAGCATCTTTCTGTGTGAGACGCCGACCTGGTGGCAGAACACCCTGTCTGGTGAGCCGTTCTCCCAGCCGAGCTCCGTTTTTGTGAGCTCCCACGTCTTTTTGGCGAGGTTACAGCCGTTTACCAGAACCGCCTCAGAATCGGTCACCATAACGATATCTTCCTTTGACAAGACGCCCTTGTCTGGCGTTGACCGGCATAGACCGTTAAACTCCGTGGCGCTGTTTACGATACCGCCTAAAAGCCTGTGTCCGCTGCTTGAGATATCCTCGCTGCACAATATCGCGGCGGCGGCGCCCGACCCGATAGTCAATGACGCGAAATATTCCTTTATTTTCTGTCTCGTAAGCGAGGTGTCCGTAAGGAGCGTGTTTATTGTCGTGTCAAGAAGCGGCTTCCCGTTCTCGCCGGCGACCACCATACCGGCTCTGATATGACCAAGTTCGATTTTATCCGCGATAGTTATTATACCGTTCAGGAAACCAAGGCACGCGTTTGAGATATCGTAGATAGTGCAATCCCCGCGAAGCGCCAAAGAGTGATGCACAAGGCTTGCAGTTGCCGGCTCTAAGAAATCCCGGCTGACAGAAGTATGCAAGAGGCAGCGGATCTCGTCTTTGCTGACGCTCGTGTTCTTAAGCGCGTTTTGCGCCGCGGCCGTGCTCGCCCTGCTTGGTGTCATACCGTTTTGCCAGAACCGCCTCTCCTTGATGCCGCTCATAAGCTCCAGGCGCCCATAAGGGAGATTCAACCTTTCATATAACGGGGCAAGCCGGCGCTCGATCTCTTCTGTCGTGATAACATTATCAGGCAGCACGTACCCGAAAGAATCTATAAATACTTTTTTATACAACATCTGACATTCACCTTCAGCAGGCGTGCCTGTTTTTTATTATGCTCGCCTGTTCTTATTTTGCCCGCCTGTTTTTTATCTGTATTTTTGATTCCCCGTAACCAGCGGCTTCGGGTATGTTATATATGGCAAATAACTATAAGGTGTCAAGATAAAAATAAAAAAAATGGCAGGCATTAAGAAAACACCTGACCATCATCCGCCACCTTGTGCGGGTTAAATCTTATGAGAAAACAGCGGGGGCGGCTTTTCACCAGCCCCGCTGATAATATATCGCTTACTCTGCTACGTTGCCGGTATCGTCCGTTTTGACAAGGTACATGTTCTTGTCGATCGTATCGGTATCGGTGATGCCGCCAAATAGGATGTATCCGCCGTCTGAGGTCTGCGCGACGGAATTGCCTGTAGCGAATCCATGCGACCGGCTCCATTCTTCGCCCCCCGCGGAGTCCGTCTTGACAAGATCATCTCCCAATAGGATGTATCCGCCGTCTGAGGTCTGCGCGACAGATTTACCTGCCGCATAGCTGTAGTTCTGCTCCCATGTTTTATTGCCAGCCGTGTCTGTTTTTACAAGATACATGTTAGAATCGCCCGAGGCGATAGAGGTTGTTCCGCCAAAGAGGATGTAACCGCCGTCAGAAGTCATCTGGATAGAATTGCCGCGGTCGTCGTCAACAGTACCAAATGTCTTGAGCCACTCCTCGACACCATTCGCATCCGTTTTTACCAAGAACATATCCTCACCGCCGGCGCCGATAGTCTTCGTAACGCCCAATAGGATATAGCCGCCGTCTGCACTCTGGCATACGGAGTACCCTGAATCGTAATCATTCCCACCAAATGTCGCGCTCCACTCCTCGGCTCCGCTCGCGTCAGTCTTGACGAGGTACATATCAATCGTGCCGCCAACTCCGCCGCTTGTACCGCCTAAGAGGATATAGCCGCCATCCGCGGTTTGCTTTACACAACTGCCCCACTCAAAGTCAACGTCGCCATAAGTAGCGCTCCACTCCTCGGCTCCGCTCGCGTCAGTCTTGACAAGGTACATATCATCGCCGCCGGCGCCCATGGACTCGGTAACGCCCAATAGGATATAGCCGCCGTCTGCGGTCGCCTGCACGGAGTACCCTGAATCGTTACCAGTTCCGCCATAAGTCGCGCTCCACTCCTCGACGCCATCAGAATCTGTTTTTACAAGATACATATCCTCGCCGCCAGCGCCCGTAGACTCGGTAACGCCCAACAATACATAACCGCCGTCAGCCGCTTGAACGACAGATTGTCCGTCATCCTTGCCGCTGCCGCCGAAATTCACTTTGAATGTTGTAATCACGTCAGCGCCGTCACCCGTACCGTCACCATTACCTGTGCCGTCACCATTACCCGTGCCATCGTCACCCGCGCCGTCACCATTACCCGCGCCATCGTCACTATCACCCGTACCGTTACCATCATCGGTGTCACCGGCGGAAACAGTAGTTGTCTCATCGTCACTTGAGCAGCCCTGTAACGTTAGAAAGCTGAAAGATAGGAGTAAAACTAAAACAAATACTAACAAAAATGAACTTTTCTTCATGCCCGCCCCCTATAGATGTTTTGATTTTAATAATATCATTCAGTATATAGTACACTTTTTAAAAAGTAAAGTATTTAACTTCTTTTTTAACAAATATTTTGATGCTTATGAGTTAATGTAAAATAGTTTTGTGATTATCCCGGCAAAAAGGAACTGCCCGTCTATTATGACATTTAAAAGGTAGCCTTTATAAATGATCTTCTTGTGGTACATGTACAAATATACGACCATATACAAAAGTGAGAACAGGAATATATTTATCTTGATGTAATGCAGGTAATTCGCTTTTATGTATATCAAACCGCCCATTAGTATGCTGATGAGCGCGACAAGGCAGATCTTCGTGTTTTTATCCCCCAAAAATATCGGCAGCGTCTCCTTACCCCTTAGCTTGTCAAGCCGGATATCCTTCATGTCATACACGATCGAACGGGCGAACACTATGCACCCGACAAAAAAGGCGGCTACCAATATCTTCGGGTGCAAAAGGTCAAGGTTGTTGTTGATCGCCGGATACCCAACGGTTATTATCGCCCACGCTAACGACTGGAAGATATCTCTGGAGGCGGGTATATCTTTCAGGCTCTTGAATTTTATTATCTTCGCAAGCTTTTTAGGGAACATTATCTTGCTGTATATTATGCCAGAGACACACAATATAAGGTGGAGCAGGAAGATAAGCCGGTCTAAAGACAGCGAGAGCGCCAAAGATATTAGCAGGGCAATGACCGCCGCATACAAACCAGCCTTCTCCAATGAGAAAAATGATGCCGGCTCTCAGTTCTTCTTTGCCCGCTCGATATAAAACGAATTCAGGAAATGGACGGAATTGATAAACAGGAATATCACCATAGGTAACTTTAGATCGGTAAACGCTTACACCCCCAAAAAATACGCGGTGCTATAATAAAGGGCGACCGCGCCTATCGCCAAAAAGACGCTTGTATCGATAAACAGCCTGAAATAGTTTATCATGTGGCTGACCAGTACCGCAAAAGGGCTAACCTCGATGCTCTGGATCCTGTTGACTACATCGTCGATAACCCAGCTCGGGGTAGACGCGCCGGCAGTCACGCCGATGTGGTTATACCTCTTTATCTCCTCAACGTCCAGCTGGGAGGCGTTCTCGATCAGGATCGTCGGGGTGCCGGTAAAGCTGGAGATGTCGCGGAGCCTGCCGGTATTCGCACTGTGCCGGCCGCCGACCACGATGACAAGGTCTACCTGAGACGCAAGCTCCAGCGCCTCCTTCTGCCGCACACTCGTCGCGCCGCAGATCGTGTTTTTTACGACGACTTCATCGAAACGCTTCTTTAACTCCACCACGACTTCATCGAAATTGTCCACGCTCTGCGTCGTCTGCGCTATTACACACACCTTGTCCAGCTCAGGTAGCGCCGCCACCTCCGCCGCGTCAGCGACAACATAACCGCTGCCGGTACAATACCCCAAAAGCCCGTCCACCTCCGCATGGCCGTGGTCACCGACTATTACCACTGCGTAGCCGTCCTTCGCATACTCCAGCGTTATCTTTTGTACTCGCGTAACATAAGGGCACGTCGCGTCTATTATCGTGTTATTATCCCTTGCAAGCTTTTCACGCACCGCGGGCGGAACCCCGTGCGCCCGTATGAACACCTTCTTGTTCTCTATCCTGGCGCCCTCGTCTATCGGGTAGACTTCCTTCTTCTTTAACATATTCACCGCGTCGTTGTTGTGGACAAGCTGACCTAACGTGTAGATCCGCTCCACGGAATTCTCCGATGCGTCCATCGCCATCTTCATCGCCTTCTTGACGCCCATACAAAAACCTGCGTGTTTCGCTAACGTGACTTTCAATCGCGGCCCCCTGAATACGAAATAGTAACACAAAGATTGATTGACTTTCAATTGAAAATTTGCTCAAATGAGTATTAGTCATCAATAAAGGGGTAGTTCATTTGTCCACAATATTAGATAAGATAATCGCGTATAAGCGCGAGGAGCTGAAAACGCGAAAGGCTTCGTGCCCGCTGGGTAAGCTGAAAAACAGCATTGAAGAGAGCGGCTGGGTAAGCACAAGTTTCTATGACGCCTTAAAGAAAACCGAGCGCGTCAACATAATCGCCGAAGTCAAGAAAGGCTCACCGTCAAAGGGCGTAATATGCCATGACTTCGACCATATCGCGATCGCCGCGGATTATGAAGCTTATGGCGCCGCCGCCATATCCGTACTCACTGACGAGCGCTTCTTTTTCGGGAGCCTCGCCTACCTGAAGGATATAAAGCGCAAGGCGTCGATACCGATCCTTCGCAAGGACTTCATCGTAGACGAGTACCAGATATTCGAGGCGAAGGCAGGCGGCGCAGACGCCGTATTACTCATCGCCGCCGTCCTTGATACCGCAGTCATCAGCGACTTTTTGGGGCTGACCCGCTCACTTGGTATGGCCGCCCTCGTCGAGGTGCATAATGAACCTGAGCTGGAGAAAGCGCTTACCACCGGCGCGAGGATTATCGGTATCAACAACCGCAACCTGAACGATTTCAGCGTCGAACTGAACACGACGATCGAGCTTGCGAAGTTATTGCCGCCAGACAGGGTAGTCGTGAGCGAGAGCGGGATACATACCCGCGCGGATATTGAGCTTGTGCAAAAAAGCGGCGTAAACGCGTTCCTGATCGGGGAGGCGCTGATGCGCGGCGGGGACATCAAGACTAAGCTTGGCGAGCTTATGAATCCTTAATATAGAGGCGTTTACACGTATGCACTTCATCGATACCAAAGCGATATTACTCAGATATTATGATTATGGCGAAGCGGACAGGCTGTTCGTCTTCTTCACCCGCGACTACGGTAAGCTCAAGCTGATCGCGAAGCGCGCGCGGCGTAGCCTGAAGAGGCAGTTCGCCACGATAGACCTGCTTTCGTACCTCGAACTCTCCTTCAAGGCGAACGAGGAGCGGGAGCTTTACCCCATCAGTAGCATCGAGATGATCGAACCGTTTATGACCCTTAGACATGACTTGAAGGCGCTCTCATGCGCTCTCTACTTCGTTGACCTGATTGACGCTTTTTATAAGGTGCGCGAAAAGGATGACGCGATGTTCGTCGATCTTGTGACCTTTCTGACGATCTTTGAAAAGGGCGGCTTTAAACTCTGTGCGATACCGATGTTCCAGATGAAAATGCTTAGGCGGGCGGGACTGGCGCCGAACCTGGATACGTGCATAAATTGCGGTGAGCCGTTTGAACCGCAACCAAAAATGAAATATGATTTCAGTAACATAAAGGGCGGGTGCCTGTGCGCGAAGTGCCGCGGCGGGGCGTATGACTGCAAGCTATCATTAGGTACGCTCAAGATGCTGCGGCTGGCGCAAAACACACCGGTGAGGGACATCTCCCGCATAAGCTTCACCAGGCAGGCGTTGCGAGAATCCGTAACGACACTCGGGGGGTTCATCACATACCACCTGAGCAAGAGCCTTAAATCATACGAATATTTACTCAGTATGAGGATCTTCGGATAAAGTCCTCTGCACAACCCATAAACGGCGCCCCCTTTTTTTCGGCTGCCCCCCTATGGAGAATTTTTTAAGCCGAGAAAAAGTAAAAAGTAAATCAATGCTTGACAAAAAAATAACAATGTTTTATATTTTCAGGCTAATCTAACAGGATTTCTGAATTTCACGGTGTAAAATATAGAATATGAGGAGGAGGCATGGTGACTCAGCCATTAAGGGTTTATTTAGATACTGTTATTGTATAAGTGAACTTAATGGGTTATTACGTGACTTATTTCATTAAAGGAGGAGGAGTTTATGTCAAAATTAGGAACACGGGACGTACCGTCGGATCTGGCGATTGCGCAGGCGGCGACACTGAAACCAATAAAGGAGATAGCTGATTCATGCGGGATATTAGAGGACGAGATCGAGTATCATGGCAAGTATAAGGCCAAGTTATCGCTTGATATCATCGAGCGGCTGAAGGAGAGGCCGAACGCGAAGTATATCGATGTTACCGCTATCACACCTACCCCGCTGGGTGAGGGTAAGACGACCACAAGCGTCGGTCTGACCATGGGGCTTAACAAGATCGGTAAGAAATCCATACTCGCTATCAGGCAGCCTTCTATGGGACCGACATTTGGTATAAAGGGCGGCGCGGCTGGCGGCTGACATTCACAGGTGATACCGATGGAGGATTTTAACCTGCACTTAACCGGTGACATCCACGCGGTCGGTGTCGCGCACAACCTGCTCTCCGCGTTTATCGACAACTCGTTATCAAAGGGTAACCCGCTTGATATCGACCCTTATTCCATTTCTTGGAGAAGGGTTCTTGACGTAAGCGACCGCGCCCTGAGAAACATCGTTATCGGGCTTGGCGGGAAAGCGGACGGCGTACCGCGCGAATCCGGTTTCGATATCACTGTCGCATCTGAGGTAATGGCTATTCTGGCGCTTACCACCGGTCTTAAGGATATCAGGAAAAAACTCGGGAAGATAGTCATCGGGCTGAACAAGTCAGGTAAACCGGTAACAGCGGAAGACCTTAAAGCCGCCGGCGCTATGACCGTGTTGATGAAGGACGCGTTGACACCGACTCTGTTGCAGACATTAGAGAACACGCCGGCTTTAGTACATGCCGGTCCCTTCGCGAACATAGCTCACGGTAACAGCTCGATCATCGCTGACCATATCGGTATCAAGTTAGGTGACTTCCTGATTACCGAGAGCGGTTTCGGGGCTGATATCGGCGCCGAGAAGTTTATGGACATCAAATGCCGTTACAGCGGCTTGAAGCATGATGCGGTCGTACTCGTCGCAACAATAAGGGCGCTCAAGGCTCACAGCGGCAAGTTCACTATTATCGCGGGCAGGCCGCTTGACCCAGGGCTGTTGCAGGAAGATACGGACGCTGTTACGAAGGGCTGCTCTAACCTGGTCAAGCAGATAGAGAATATGAGATACTTTGGTGTACCGGTCGTTGTCGCTATCAATTCATTCCCGACTGACACCGCAAAAGAGGTGGAGATCGTGAAGGCGGCGGCGAAGGAAGCGGGCGCTTATGACGCGGTAGTCAGCGACCACTGGATGTGGGGCGGCGACGGCGCGACAGACCTTGCCGAAGTCGTTGCGGACGCGTCTAACCAGCCATCTGACTTCAAATTCCTGTACGAGCTCAACTTACCGGTCAAAGAGAAGATCGAGATAATCGCTAAGAAGATATACGGCGCGAAGTCTGTATCATACTCACCGATGGCGAATAAGCAGATCGCTAAATTTGAGGAATCAGGTTTCGGTGACCTGCCGATCTGTATGGCGAAGACTCACCTGTCTTTGTCGCATAATCCGGCGCTGAAAGGCCGGCCAGAGGGCTTTGAGGTGCCGATCAGGGAGGTAAGAGCCTCCGTCGGCGCAGGGTTCTTGTATCCACTGCTTGGAACGATGAGGACGATGCCCGGGCTGCCGTCAGTACCGGCGGGAACGAATGTCGATATAGATGAAGATGGCAAGATTGTCGGACTATTTTAAATCAACCAAAGTGGGGGGCTTTTTCCGCCCCCTTACTTTTCTTTGTACGAAAAAGGCTGCATTGACCTTTCTGGCGGCCTTTTTTCTCCTTACAAAGCCCGTGCTCGCAAGCATTCCCATTGAAGGCGGCATGTATGCCAAACCTGAAATAATAATCGACACTACCAATGAATATACGCCGCGCGGGGACAAGGATTATAAGACATACCTGCAAATGAAGGACTATGCGCTGTATAACCGAAGAGGTAAGGAATTCTACAAGAATGAAGATTACGAGAATGCGATCAGCGAGTTCAAAAAGGCCGTTGAGTTTAACAGCAATTTCGCGAAGGGCTACAATAATCTCGGGCTGAGCTATTTCATGATCGGGCGGCTGGACAGTGCGGAAAAAGCGTTCGAAAAAGCGATCATGTGTAACCAGAACTATTTTGAGGCGTATAACAACTTAGGCAGTGTCTACCTGGACTCCGGGGATTACAAAAGCGCGATCAGGTTTTTCCGCGATGCGAAGAAGCTCTCCCCTGAAAGCGAAGAGGTGGAGAGCAATTTGAAACAAGCGCTTGCATTAAAGGAGAAGCGGGACAGATATACAGTAATATTTATCCTCTCCTTCCTTAGCGGCCTTTTGTTTCTGGCTGTGAAGTATATTGTGAAGAGGAACTATTAGTGATTGCAGGGTATCCCGTTGATAAAAACAGGCGCGCCTGTTGAAGAAATTAGTTGCAAAAATGACTAAAAGCTGTCACTCTGCTTTCTTGCTCGTTTCTCAATTTACTAATTGAAACATACTTAGGTATGGGGTGTCATGCAATCAGCGAAACAGGGCACGGTTTTTGCTGCATTAGCTCCAGGAGGAGAAAAATGAAGAAGTTAAGTGTTGTTCTAACCATTGTTTTTGTGATGTCACTGTTTGTGACGAATCACGCCAGCGCATGTGTCGGTAAGACCATCGTCATCGGTACCAGGGATACATCTACCGTGCAGCGCATCGTTGACGAGATTCTCGCGTTGTTGATCAACGAGAGGACGGGCACGTCGATAAAGGTCGTGAGTTTCAGCTCTCCGAAGGAGTGCCGCGAGGCGATACTCTCCGCCGAGATCGATATATACGTTGAATATACCGGCAGCGCGTTGACAGAGGTGCTGAATATCACCGATATCTCGGGCAAAGATGCCTTCAGCGTCGTGAAGAGCGAGTATAACGAAAAATTCAATCTTATCTGGCTCCCGCCTTACGGGTTCGATTATCAAAACGGGCTGTTAGATGAGTTTAAGGGTAAGGGTAAGGGTAAGGGTAAGGGTAAGGGTAAGGGTAAGGGTAAGGGTAAGGGTAAGGGTAAGGGGATACCTGACATCGCCGCACCGGTAGTCAGGAAGGACACGCTGAAAAAATTCCCCGCCCTGGCGAGGCTGATAAAGAAGCTCAGCGGTAAGATAAGCAACGAAACATTAGACGAACTACTGAAGAAAATCGACGGCGGCAACATCAAAAAAATCGCGAGGCAGTTCCTTCGGGATAACAGGTTGATATAGCAGGAATTTTATCGGTTGTCTTCTTGTGCGGCGCGGAAAGGTGAAAAAATGAACCGGCGCGAATTCATCAAAAGATCATTACAGCTTGGTGCGGCTCTGACTGCGGCGGCAAAGTTACCGGTATTGGATCTTGTCAGGATATCCAGGGCACAGGATAAGCCCGAACCGATAGTCGCTACCGGTAAGAATACTAATTATAAGAACCTTGTCATCGACGTGATGGACAAGCTGGGCGGGATGAAGGCGTTCGTTAGCCCCGGTGACGTTGTGGTCGTCAAACCCAATCTCGCGTGGGACAGCACACCGGCTCTTGGTGCGGATACGCACCCTGTGGTCGCAAAGACCGTCGTCGAGCTGTGTCTGGATGCCGGCGCGAAGCGCGTGATGATATTTGACAGGACAGCGCACGACGCGCGAAGGGCTTACAAATCAAGCGGTGTGCAAGACGCCATCAACGAGATAAAGGACAGCAAGGTGGAATTATCCTTCGTTGAGAAGCACAAGTTTGTCGATGTCAAGATAACGAACGGCGTCAGCCTGAAGAAGTGGAGTTTTTACAAGGACGCTCTCAAGGCGGACAAATTCATCAACGTACCTGTCGCCAAGCACCATGCCCTGGCAAAACTCACCATCGGTATGAAGAACATGATGGGCGTCATCGGTGGTAATCGCGGCGACATACATCGTGGTCTTGACCAGAACCTGGTCGATATCAACACTGTGGTGAAGTCTGACCTGACCATTGTCGACGCGACAAGGATCATGGTCTCGAACGGCCCCGCCGGCGGGAGCCCGGACTATATCCGGGTGAAGCACGAGCTCTTCGCGTCACCGGACATCGTGGCGGCCGATTCATATACCGCGCACCTTTTCGGGCTGAAGGGTACGAATCTTAAGTACGTGAACATCGCCCACTCAGCTGGTATGGGTGAAAAGCGCGTTGATAAAATGAAGATATTGTAAAGGTCATTCTTTGGGAATAATAAACAAACGGCTAAGACTGCTTCGGAACGTAACGCATATCTTACTCCTTATCCTCTTCCTCTTTCTATTCTTGCAGACCCAGTACACCGGTGAGGATATCCTTGAGTACCCTGTGAACCTGTTCCTGCGGCTCGACCCGTTCCTCGCGCTCACATCGTTCATCGCGGCGAGAGCCGTCATAAGCGACTTTCTGATCTCGGGCTTCATCGTAATATTGACGCTCGTCCTTGGCAGACTCTGGTGCGGCTGGATATGCCCGATGGGTACGACCATCGATATTCTGCACAAAGTATTCTTCAAACATTCCAAGAGATTAGTCGATAGCGAAAAGTTCCGCTCAATAAAATTCTACCTGCTCTTCTTCCTGCTGGTGACGTCCGCGTTCTCGCTCTCTTTAGCGGGGTACTTCGACCCGATCTCGATACTGACAAGGACGGTCACGCTCTCGATATACCCGGCGATCAACGCGATATTCGAAAAATCGCTGCTTAGCGGTTACTCCGTGGATATCTCGTGGCTGTCAAACGCCTCGGATTATCTTTATACGGTCTTTAAAGAATATTTGCTGGCGTTCGAGCAGCCGGTATATTACCTGAACTTCTTTACGTTTTTTATCTTCTTCATGATAATTTTCTTAGAGCGTTACGAGAAAAGGTTCTGGTGCAAGAACCTATGTCCGCTCGGCGCGCTACTGGCGCTTTTGTCGCCGTTTGCTCTGATAAAGCGAAAACCGCAAAAGAAGTGCCCTGACTGCGAAGGCGGTTGTAACGCGGTCTGCAAGCTCGCGCTCTTCCCGGGCGTCGGGCAGGAGGCGTACCTGAAAAATGAGTGTATCTACTGCTTTGACTGCATGGAGCAGTGCCCGAACCAAAGGGTTGAATACTCGTTTGGTATCGATAAGCGCGAGAAGAAGGGCGTCGATCTCACAAGAAGAGGGCTGATATTTTCGCTGAGCGCCGGAGTGTTCACCTACCCGCTTTTGCGGATAAATCCATTAAGCGAAACACGCCGCCTGCCTGCACGGTTCGTCAGACCGCCGGGTTCGGTGACAGAGAAGGAGTTTTTGTCAAAATGCGCCCGTTGCGGGGAGTGTATGCGGGTATGTATCAAGAACGCGATCCAACCGGCATTCTTTGAGGCCGGTGCGGAGGGGTTATGGACGCCGCGGCTTGATTTTGCGATCGGTTACTGCCAGTTCGACTGCACACTCTGCGGGCAGGTCTGCCCATCTCAGACGGTAAAGCGGCTTACGCTGGATGAGAAGCACAAGTTCGTTATGGGTAAGGCGTTCTTCGACAAGAACCGGTGCATCCCATACGCGAAGGGGATCGATTGCCTCGTGTGCGAGGAACACTGCCCGACACTACCGAAAAAGGCGATACGGTTCAAGAAGGTGGAGGTAACCGACCCGGACGGCAGGACAAAGATCGTCAAGCAGCCCTTTGTCGATGAGGAGCTTTGTATCGGGTGCGGTATCTGCGAATATAAGTGCCCGGTCGAGCAGAAGGCCGGTATACATGTCGTGAACCAGAAAAAGGTGATAAAAGAAGGGTTCTTCTCTTCGGGCGGGCTTTATTGACCGGGCATCATCCCCTATATGTAAACGGAATGTAAAAACTGCATGTTTTACGTATAATTGCTCAACAAAAGACCTTACTACAGTTGTATATCCCACTTTTTTGTATTATACTTTCATGGAAACAAAAAAATAACCACAAAGAAACAGAAGGCACAGAGTCCAAAGAGAATTTTTTTAAAACAATTTAAAACAAAAATCTCTGAGTTCTCCGTGTGTACTCTGTCCCCTTGGTGGTGAAAAAAGAATTTAATAATAGGAGCAGGTATGACGGATGTTTATGATGTGATAATAGTTGGTGGCGGTCCCGCTGGATTGACCGCGGCGATATACTGTGCGCGGAGCGGGCTGAAGACGGCGCTGTTTGAGGGTCGGCAACCTGGCGGACAGCTTAATACTATCGTCAACCTGGAGAACTATCCGGGGTTCCCCGAGGGGATAAACGGGCTTTCGCTCACGGAAAAGTTTATGGAGCAGGCGGCGAAGTTTGGTGCGGAGGTTCTGTACCAGAACGTTGACGGCATAACGAAGGATGGCGGGCTCTTCGCCGTAGCTTCCGGCGGAGTGGATTACAGCGGCAAGACGGTGATAATCGCGACGGGGCTGTCGCAACACCTTGGTATCCCCGGCGAGGAGGAGTATCTTGGCAAGGGCGTGTCATATTGCGCGACGTGTGACGCACCGCTTTACAGAGGGCTTGACGCGGCGATCGTCGGCGGCGGCGCTTATGCTGTGGAGGAGGGGCTGAAACTTGCCTCGTTCGCGAAGAAGGTTTATATTATAAGTACTGGTAAGAGCCTGAAAATCTCCGACGATTTAAGGGCGGCGGTCAACAAGAAAGAGAACATAACGGTGATATATTCTACGAAAGTAGCGAAGATTGCGGGTGAATTCTCTTTGGTGACCGGAATAAAGACTATCGACCTGATAACAAAGGCAGAGAATGAAATAAAGGTAGAGGGCGTTTTCATCTATTTAGGTAAGCGGGTGCCGGACACGAAGTTCATCGATGATGAGTCGATCAAGGATTCCAAGGGTTATATCAGTGTCGGGGAGAATTACATGACTTCGACTGACGGCCTGTTCGCGGTGGGCGATGTCAGGGGCAGCAGCCCGAAGCAGGTCGCGACGGCGGTAGGCGATGCGGCTACCTGCGCGATATTTATCAAGAAATACCTTGTAACGAAAGATTAGAGAATATTAATAATTCTTTAATCTGTTTTTAATACAATATGTGTATATTATAATTGAATGATATTAATAAACTTTTGGAGGCGGCATGATGCTTAGAAGGGTTAATAAGTTCTTCTATCTATTGATAATATTAGTTGTTTCTACCTTTTCCCCATTAGCTTACGCGGTTAATGTGGATTCGATGCAAAGGGCGGATGCGAAGGTAAGTAGCGCGATCTCGTTTCCGGATTTCTCTGAGCTTGTCAAAGAGATCAAGCCTTATACCGTAAACATCAACACGACCCAGACAGTGAAGCCTAAGGATAACATGCACCGGTTCAAGGACTATTTCGGTAACAAAAGCGATCCGTTCAGGGATTTTTTCGGTGACGAGTTTTTAGACCGGTACTTCGGTGACGTGCCCCAGAGGGAGTATAAGCAAAGGAGCCTGGGCTCGGGTTTTATCATCGATAAAGATGGGTATATTCTAACGAATCATCATGTTATCGACAAGGCTGACGAGATACGCGTTACTTTGTCTGATGGCGAGGATTATGACGCGAAAGTCATCGGTAGCGATGAGAAGACGGATATAGCTCTTATTAAGATAGAGGATGGCGATAAGGAGTTTCCGTTTGCGAAGCTTGGTGACTCTGACGAGCTTCTGACCGGTCAGTGGGTGATCGCTATCGGGAACCCGTTCGGTCTTGGCGAGACTGTCACCGCCGGCATTGTCAGCGCGAAGGGGCGGATCCTGGGTTCCGGCCCGTATGACGATTTCATTCAGACGGACGCTTCGATCAACCCGGGCAACTCCGGCGGGCCTTTATTTAACCTGCGCGGCGAAGTGGTGGGAATAAATACCGCGATAATCGCGAATGCGAACAGTATCGGTTTCGCCGTACCGGTCAATGTCGCGAAGGGGATTCTGGTTCAGCTGAAGGATACCGGTCATGTAACGCGAGGCTGGCTTGGCGTCTACATCCAAAAAATCACAAAGGATCTGGCGGAATCATTTGACCTTGAGGAGACTAAAGGCGCTCTTATCTCAGATGTGTTCGAGGGTAGTCCGGCCGAGGAGGCTGGTCTTAAAAGAGGTGATATAATCACTCACTATAATGGTGTTAAAATTAAAGAGATGAATGAATTACCTAAGCTTGTCGCGTCTACACCGATCGGAGCGAAGGTCAAGGTAACAGTTCTTAGAAAAGGTAAAGAAAAGGTTATCACAGTCAATATCGCGAAGATGAAGGACGACGACAGCAAAGTAGCTGCTAACATAATGGATTTAAAGGATAAATATGGATTAAGCGTACAGGATATTACACCGGATCTCGCGAAGAAATTTGGTCTGAAGGAAGACCACGGAGTTATAATCACTGATGTCGATCCTGCAAGTTCGGCGGCGGACTCAGAGATCAGGCGCGGCGATATAATTATTGAGGTAAATCAAGAAGCAATAGAAGACGTTGATAATTTAAAGAAAACCTTAAATGAGGCGGGCGATGACAGTATATTACTGCTGATCAAGCGCGGTAGCAAGACATTTTATGCTACAATAAAACCGAATTAGTAGTAATTATTAAATATAATCATAGGTCTTACCAGGGACCGCTGGCTTATAAAATACCCCTCTCCTTCCAAGAACTCCTCCTCTAAAGCCAGCGGTTCTTTTTACATCTAAAAGCTTAAGTTGCCTAATTAAACTATACATTTAATGTCATTGCGAGGAGTGAGCGGTTTATGCGAACGACGCGGCAATCTTTGTATACATGTGACTTACGAGATTGCTTCGCTCCGCTCACAATGACGGAATTGTGACGCGTTATTTACCAAACGCTGTACTAAAACAGTTTGAATTTCACTTTAACTGATACTGTTACTTTTATCCTTAGATCGACTATCTCGTCGCCTTCACTCTCGCCCTGCACATAAACTGAGAATTTCTTCTGATTGATGAAGTTGTCGGCTGTGCCCCATGAGCCATCTTTCGGGGGTAAACTTACAGATGGTACGTCTTCTCCCCCAGGGATCTCAATAACTTCAGTCACCTGCGTTTTATTCGAGGAATCCTTAAAGCTGCTCATAGAGACATATAAGTTCGCACCCGCGCCGGTATTGTTTGTAATTTCATATTTTATCCAGTTGATGCTCGCTTCATCGAAGAACTGCTTGTACTCCTGAAACTCAGGGTAATCATTGAAATCTATATCATTGCTGTTCTGGTCGCCAACATCGCTGCCGGCGCCTTTTATATCAAATTCATAGGATTCCTCAAACTCGTACTCCTGACTCTGGACTAACGCGTTCGCTCCAACAACGGCGCCACCGGTACCCGCGACTATTATCCCGGCTTTTGCCGCAGTGCTCATCCCTGCGCTCTCCGCCGCCGCGGTTCCACCCGCGCCCGCGCCACCACCGCCACCGGCTAACGCCAGGTCTTCTAACAATGAGAAGAGGCCTATCTCTGCCGCGGTCATCGCGATCGGTGCGATCGGGCTCTTCCCTTTTTCAACTATAGTCTTATTTCCGCCATCTACATCAACGCCTTTGTCCGGGAATTCCGGGTTCAAGACGCCCAGCTTGCCATCTTTGACCAAAACATCCGTCGATTCTTCCTGGGCACGAACCAGGAAAGTAGTACCCTTTGTACCGACGATGGCGGTATTGGTCTGGATCTGGTAGTTGTCCTTTCCCCAGAAACTTTTTAGTCTGCTGAACATGTTACCGACTAAGAGCTTTAACTTCACAGTTGGTGTCGCGGCGGCAATGTCAGCCTTCATTATCACGAAAGAGGAGTTTTCTGTAAGCCGAATCAGGTTGCCCTCGGAGAAGGTTATATCGACAGAAGCGTCTTTATGGGTACTGACCCTGTCATTTACCTCTAAGAAATCATTTAGCTTTAAATCCACTTCACTTTTAGAATTTACTTTAGAGTAAGTTACCTTCCCCTTAAGCTTTGTTACTGTCGGATTCTTTATTGCCGCGGCAAAAGCAGAGTTTGCGAATAATACTATAAGTAATGAGCATAGTACAACAGCGCCCCTGCGGAGCTCAAATAATCTCATTTATACCTCCAGTTTACCTAATATCTCATCTATTTTATTTGAAAGTCCATTCGGGCTGAATGGCTTTGAGATATAATCTTCTACTCCCATGCGGATCATCGCCTCTTTATGCTCTTCATTTTGCTCCGCGGTAAGGATTATGATAGGTATCTGTTTTGTCTTAGGATTGTTTTTCAGGTGCTGACATACTTCAAAGCCTGAGATATCAGGCATCATAACATCAAGGATGATAAGGTTAGGCATCCTCTTTAAAGCGAGCTTAATCGCTTTTTCCCCGCCATCCGCGGTTAATACGGCACATCCTTTTGAGTTTAGAACTTGAGAAAGAATAAAAAGAATATGTGGTTCGTCATCGACTGCTAAAACTAATGGGTTTGCCATAAATGCCCCTTTCCGGTGTTAGTTATTTAGATAGTGAACTATCTGGCGTAACAATCAAAGTAGAGTCGTCCATATTAAAGATTATTCTGTAACCACCGGACTTCGTCTGCTCATACTGGGACATTCTCCCCCAAAATTGCTCTTCCCGCTTATTTTTGTACTTCTCTAATGTCTTCCTCAGGATTGCCGGGTCACCTGAACTTGGATATTTACCCTTCTCCTTCTTGAAGCTCTCAAGATCGTCTTTTAACGCCTTAGTTTGATGCGCCAATAGATCCCTGAACTCAGCCTGCTCGGTGAGGGTTGATACCTGACCCTTTATTGAATATAAGAAATAGACCGCTACGATTATTAATATGACAAATATAGCCGATAACGTCGCCAAAAGACCCTTGTGCCTGTTCAGCCTGTGCTCTAACTCGGCAATACCACCATATTCCTGGAAATATACCTGGTCATACTTCTTTCTTTTCTCCATGTTGCTTAATACTTGGTACGCTTCGTTAAGGCCTGTCATCCAGCTCTCAAGCTCATCTGGATGGATGTCTCTTTTATATTTCTCTTTTAATATCTTGTACGAGCTGTTGATAAGCTCTGGCACCGCTTTCGGGTGAA
This sequence comes from Deltaproteobacteria bacterium, assembly GCA_024275075.1. Classification (GTDB taxonomy): domain Bacteria; phylum Desulfobacterota; class JAJRXV01; order JAJRXV01; family JAJRXV01; genus JAJRZU01. The sequence continues at coordinate 18,604 of JAJRZU010000088.1, forward strand.
CATGCAACTCCTGATAATAATCCTTTATCATTGCATCTCCTATGATAAAAATCTACTCCAAAGTTTTGTTAATCACTTTAATCAAAGCCGGACCACTAAGTGCGAATACTACCCAATTAGATGAAACATTATGTTTCCGCCCTCTTTTAATGAAACAAGTCAAGCAATAATTCATTAAGTTTACTTACACCTTGACGTAACGGCACCTACGCAAACCATTTAATGAAATGGCATCCAAATGCAGGCATCCAAATAAATTATACTTAATTAACATACAAAAGTAAACCCCTGCGAAGGATTTACCGAAAAGAAAATAAACTTAAAACCCTGTTGGCAGCTACGGGCGCTGAAAAACATGCTTCAAATGCCACAACGATACCAAACAGTTACTTCAGATATTGGGTCCACATATCCATCTGGACTCAATGATACAAATCATCCTTAGTAAAGGTTCTCGTTAAGGGAAGCAAGAAACATGCCGAAATAACTGCAAAACCACATGTAAAATAACACGCTGGATTGATTATGTAATTGCGAGCAGATTAAATTTCTGTTTCCCATGGTAAAGTAGAATTACACACAAATTGCGGCATTTGACTTATTAATGTGTAATTATTGCCTTATACGTCAGGGAAATACATTAACGGGCTCTTAAATGATAAATTCTCATTATAATACGGGTCGCTGTATAACAGGTCCCCGTACTTCTTCTTCATAAAAATAATTTCGCTCTCTTTGTAAAACGCTCCCCGCGTTGCCGATTCGTAGTGGTACAAGAGGCAGTATGGGGTGTAAACGTTGATATAGCCGGCCAAGAATATCTTTATGCACAGATCGACATCATTTAACGCGATCTTCAGGTTCACTTCATCGAACCCGCCTACCTCTAAAAAGACCTCTTTGCGCATCATCATGCAGGCGCCGGTGACAACGCTCACGTTCCGTACGATGTTTGCCTGGCTGAAGTACCCGTCGTCATAATGGTGGATGTTGCGAAAGGAGTGATCGGCAACGCCGCCTACGCCCAATATCACACCGGCATGTTGGACGTGCATGTTCTCGTAGAGTAGCTTTGCGCCGACTACACCGACCTCGGGGCGCTGGGCGTGTTCCTTTAGTGCAAGGATAAAATCGTCATCTATCGCCTTGACATCGTTGTTCAGAAGAAGGATATACTTGCCGGTAGCCGCCTGGACAGCCATATTGTTCATATCAGAATAATTAAACTCCTCATCGTAGTCTATCAACCGGACTTCCTTTTTTGACTTTACCTCTTCAAGGTACGCTAAAGTCTCCGCCTCTTTGCTCTGGTTGTTCACCAGCAAAAGCTCGATATTCTTATAACCTCCCTTTTCATAGACACTATTTACAGTCTGCTTCAATAATTTGACCTTGTCTTTAAACGGTATTATTATGCTGACCATCTCATTATCGGTCATCTCCCGTTTTACCCTGAACAGGAACGGCCGGTGCGTTTTCTCCACAACAGCCTTTATACCACGCCTTTTGCAGGCGTCCTCTAACGCCTGTATCGACGCGTCTTCACAGGTATCTTTCGCCAGGGAGTTATCCGCAGTCGATCCTTTGATCTTGCGCCAATGGTAAAGCACCTTGGGGATGTGGTGTATCTCGTCCGTTCGCTCGACTACCCGAAGAGCGAGGTCATGGTCCTGGCTGCCGTCATAACCCTGCCGGAAAGCGCCGCAAGAGAAGAACAGCTCCCGCTCATAGACCGACAGGTGGCAGATATACATGTTAGACAATAGCAGATCCGGGCTGTACGCCGACTTGAAATACACGTCGCACCGACCGCCATCTTCAGTTATCTTGTCCTCGTCAGAGTAGATGAACTTCGCTTCGGGTTTCTCGTTTAGCAGCTTCACTACCTCAAACAGCGCGTGCGGCGCAAGCTCGTCGTCATTATCTAACAAAGCGATATACGCACCGGTGGATAGTTTTGCCCCATGGTTCGACGCCACGGCGATACCAGAATTTTTCTTCAGGAATTCGTACTTCACCCTGCTCTCTTCCGCGGCGATTTTTTTTATGTACTCTCTTAATTTCATGTCAGAGGAGCAGTCATCGACGATGCAAAGCTCCCAGTTATTGTAATACTGGTTCACGACCGATTCGTATGCCTTTTTCAGCCAGCACAGATCGACATTGTACACCGGCATGATTATGCTGATAAGCGGCTTGAATGAGAAGCCCGCGATCTCACCGGCAAAATCCGTACCGTCGAAATACGGCTTCTCCTTGTTGTCGATCCACATGCGATACAGCACATTCAGGTCGCGCACCCCCCCGATGAGATCGCGCGCCTGTTTCGATACTAAGTACCGCCTCACTTTTCTCGCACAGACAAAGGGCCCCTCTTTCACTAACGACAGGCACCCCTTGCGAACAAGATTCATCATACCGCCTAACCCCAAAAAATCTCTCCTTTCATGCTCTGCGGCTAAACCATTTATGCAGTTTCACCCGTAGCTGAATTATCACGCATAGTATCATAAGTTGATTTATTTTGAAATTATTTTTTACCAACGGATATTGTTTTACCTGCCGGGCGTACCCGTTTCCCCTTGGCCACTGACTGAAAATCACTCCTTAAAACCATCGCCCTTTTGTTGAATTAATTTGCAATATCGTTCATTTTATACTACTATATGGGGAAAAGAAGGGGTGAAATAATTGCAATTTGATCCTGAAATCCTTTATAAGTTGTTCTTGAACCTTGCCGGTATCGTTTTACTGCTCATAATGAGCTATATGGGTAAGAAGCGGCATTTCCAGAAGAAGTCCTTTTTCCTTCTCAAGCTGTTCACCGCTTATTTTATTATTGAGATCATCTCAGAAGCTATCTTACCGCTTAATATGGATTCCCTGGAGATGGTTTTACATCTCATAGAACTTCTGGTGCTGGCTTTCGCTATAATAAAAGCGGTCATGTTTATCATCGTCGAGATATTCCTGCGGACTCGAAAGGGCGTGGAGGTGCCGAAGATCATTCAGGATACGCTTTTTTCGCTCTTGTATTTCATCATGCTACTGGTCATACTGAAAGAGGTGTTAAACATCAATCTCACCTCTATACTCACTACTTCGGCGGTCGTGACCATGGTGCTTGGCCTCTCTTTGCAGGATAACCTCAGCAACCTGTTTGCCGGCCTGGCGATTCAGCTGGAGAAGCCGTTTTCTATCGGTGAGTGGGTAGAATATGACGGCGCTATGGGGAAGATAAAGGAGCTTAGCTGGCGTTCGGTGAAGATGCTGACGCTTACAAACGACCTGCTTATCGTACCGAACAACAAGATAATAAACGAGAAACTGCGTAACCTTAACAGGCCGACGCATCTTCATATCTCCCACTTTAATGTCGGTGTGGCGTATAAACACCCCCCGAACCAGGTGAAAGAGGTGCTTCTTGAGGTATTAAGGAATGAGAAGGATGTGGTAAAAGAGCCGAAACCGTTTGTCAGAGTGACGCAGTATGGCGATTTTTCGATCAATTATGAGTTGCGCTACTATGTGACGAACCTGAACAGGTACCTGCAAATAAAAGACTCCGTCGCAACGAAGATCTGGTATGCGTTCAAGCGTGATGATATACAGATACCGTTCCCGATAAGGGACATCAATACTAAGATGGTGACCGAGGCTAAAGAGGAGCGGCAGCGGCAGGCGGAGATAGACAGGCGCGTCGATATGCTCTGGGCGGTAGACTTCTTCGCACCATTACGCGATGAGGAGATGAAACAGCTCGCGCAAAGGGGCAGGACAATGTTTTACAGCGCCGGTGAGGACGTTATCAAAGAAGGCGAGAGCGGCGACTCCTTGTTTGTTATCTTAGATGGCGCGGTAGACGTAAGTATCACAACGGACACCGGTGAGAAGAAGCGCATCGCGTCGCTCTATAAAGATGATTTCTTCGGGGAGCGCTCTTTGATGACCGGCGAGAAGAGGAACGCGACCATCACCGCCATAAGCGACTGCACGCTCTTCGTCATCACCAAAGAGATATTCAAGAACGTCATCTCCTGCCACCAGGACGTGTTAGAGCAGATCAGCAGCATCTTAAGCCGCCGCGAGTTAGAGCTGAAAGCGAAGCGCCAGGAAGTCAAAACAAGGGTCACCTCCACACAAGTCCACGAAAACAGCAAGAAACTGCTCCAAAAGATCATAAAATTCTTAGGGTTTTAACAGTAATATTAACGTCGGTTTACGCGTTGCGTTTTGTTGCACAAACCCCTACTAAAAAAAGCTATGCGGTGGTAGGTTACGTAGAATGAGCACAAACTCATCTGCCACTGTAATTATAACTAAAATTATTAAAAAGGTCGGGTGGGCTGAGGAACGAAGCGCAACATTCTCTGCCCACGTTATCATCAGATTTCTTTTAACGTACTTAAATGCTTGCTTAATCAGGCTTTGTGGTGGGCACAGCCCACCCTACCGCTGAAGTTTTCGCCTAAAGGCGAGGGATTTTAGATCCCATTAATGAGACATTAAGCAACGCGTTTCTTTATAATTGCTTTTATATTGCTGATGATGAATGAATACGCTTTTAGGAGCTTTCGGTCGAAAATGAGCGTGTAGGTAAAGAGCGCTATCTCGAATGGTATGATGAACAGAGCGTTTGTGATGAGCCGCGCGCCAGAGAGGTTCTTCAGGAGCAGGATGTACCGGTTCTTGAATGAGTTGACGCGGACGATATCGGGCATACTACCCCTTTTTCCCTTCTGGAAGTTCCTCACATGGTACGCGACGGCATCGGGGACAAACCGGCATCGCCACCCCTTTTTGCGCGCCCGCCACGCGATATCCGCATCCTCTTTATACGCGAAGAAGAGCTCGTCGAAATATTCATCGCCTTCTTTTATCTCCTCTAACATCTCCATGCGGTGCATCGCCGCGGCGCCATCTACGGCGAACACCTCGCGCTGGTCATCATACTGACCGGTATCGGGTTCGCCGCTGCCCCTGTTGCGTAGCCTGTACGCGAGGTTGATCACGATACCCGTCGAATCGATGATATCCGTCTTTGTGCTGCCGCCTTCATCGAACCGCAGAAGCTTACCGGTGACAGAGCCTGTCTTCGGGTCGGCTACAAATGCGTTCAGGGCGCGTGAGATGAAGCCGGGCTCAAGGAAAACGTCCGGGTTCATGCAGATGAAGTACGCGCCGTTCGATATGCGGAGCCCCGCGTTCGCCGCGGCGCAGTAACCGGTGTTGCTGTCATTTAGGATGATATTCACATTCTCCTTATATTTTTGCAGTACTTTCCGGCTGTCATCCGTTGACGCGTTATCCACCACGATGATCTCGACGTCCTTATGATCCTGCCCCAGGACGGCATCGATACAGCGTGGAATGTCTCGCGCGCCGTTATAGTTTATTATGCATACGCTCACTAAAGGCATTTATCCGCCAGTCCCCTCTTTAAATCCGTCTAACCAGCTCTTAAGACCCGCCTTGATCGCCGTTTTCACCCCGCTGGTCAGCGCCTTCACCTGTTGCGCCGCCTTCACCCGCTTATAGACCGCCCTTAGCCGCACATAGTACAGCATTGGTATCAGGAACCTGTACCTTGTCACAAATGAGCCCTTCATATCATACTTCCTGCGAAGGAGCGCGGAGCCCTTCCCGAGCAGGCGCTGGTTGTACAGATACCGCTTCATCTCCGTGCGGTTCTTGTGGCTCACCCTGATGGCCGGCAGGAAGATGACGCTCTCGCCGGCGCCCCTGATGGCGAACGAAAGCTCGATATCCTCCGCCGTGCGCGCGTCAGAAAAGCCGCCGATCTTATTGAACAGATCCTTTTTGATGAAGAAATTGCAGGTCGGGCAGAACTGTACTATCCGCTCGCCGCCGACGGGCATGAATCCGCTGAATTCAAGGTAATATTCCGCCGTACCGATATCGCTACCTTCGGTGCCGTTGAGTACCGAGCCGCCGGCGACGTTGTGCGTTTGGACGGACTCCTTCAGGCGCTCGCAGTAGTCGTTTGCCGCGACGCAGTCTGAGTCTATGAATACGAGGGTGTCGCCGCGCGCGGCATTCGCACCGGCATTACGCGCGGCGCCCGGCGGTGTTTTGCTTCCCAGATCGATTATGATCACATCATCGAAATCCGCCTTGATGATTTTTTTGGTGTCGTCATCAGAGCTGTCCGCGACGATTATCTCAAAGTCGATAGAACCTCTGGCGGAGCTTTGTATCGAATTTATACATTCTGATATCGTTCGTGAGGAGTTGTATGATGGTATGATAAAAGATATGTCGATATCGTTTGCCATTACAGGTCGATCTCACCGGTGAAGATTTTCTCTCCCGGGCCGGTCATATATACATGCTTATCATCGGCTATTTTTATCTTGAGGTCACCGCCCCTTAAGTGGACGGTCACTTCCTTGTCAGTCCTTCTGTTAAGGTAGGCCGCGACAACACTCGCGCAGGCGCCGGTACCGCACGCAAGCGTTTCCGCCGCGCCGCGCTCATAGACCCGCATCTTTATCTCTGATTCGCTTATGATCTGCACGACCTCAAAATTCACCCGGTTCGGGAAGAACGGGTGCTTCTCAAACATCGGCCCGAAATGGGCGAGGTCAAATTTATCGACGTCATCGACAAAAGTCACGCAGTGCGGGTTCCCCATCGATACGGCGGTA